>CAYZUX010000008.1:0-65304 GCA_964481775.1 uncultured bacterium
TCGAAGCCGAGGCCGCCATGCTTGGGCAGCCACTTTCGATGCTCATCCCGCAAGTGGTGGGCTTCCGCCTGACAGGCCATCTTCCCGAGGGAGCCACCGCCACCGACCTGGTGCTGCGTGTCACGCAGATTCTCCGCAAGCATGGAGTGGTCGGCAAGTTCGTGGAGTACTTCGGCCCTGGTCTGGCTGACCTGCCACTCGCGGACCGTGCCACCATCGCCAACATGGGGCCGGAGTATGGCGCCACCTGCGGCATCTTCCCGGTCGATGAGGTGGCCATCGACTATCTGCGGTTCAGTGGACGACCCGAGGTGCAGGTCCGGCTTGTGGAAAGGTACATGAAAGAGCAGGGTCTGTTCCATACGGCGGATACCCCAACCGCTGAATACAGCGAGACTCTGGAGCTCGATCTGGGAACCGTTGAACCCAGCCTGGCGGGTCCACGGCGCCCGCAGGACCGTGTCTCCCTCAGGGAGGTCCGGGGTTCTTTCATTTCCCAGCTCACAACTGCGAGGGGCGAATCGGCGGTTCATGAACGGCCTGTCGTGGTTGAGGGACAGAAGGCCACCTTGCGTGATGGTGCGGTGGTCATCGCCTCGATCACCAGTTGCACGAACACTTCTAACCCCTCGGTCATGTTGGCGGCGGGGCTGGTGGCAAAGAAAGCGCTTGCTCGAGGGCTGCGCCGTAAGCCCTGGGTGAAAACCAGCCTGGCCCCGGGTTCGCTGGTGGTGACTGAATACCTGCGCGAGGCAGGTCTGCTCGAGCCGCTGGAGGCGCTTGGATTCCATCTCGTCGGTTATGGCTGCGCCACCTGTATTGGTAACAGTGGTCCCCTTCCGGAGCCGGTCGCGCGAGGCATCGAGGAGGGTGATCTGCTGGTGGCGGCGGTGCTTTCCGGCAACCGTAACTTCGAGGGGCGTGTTCATGCGCAGGTGCGGGCCAATTACCTCGCCTCTCCACCGCTCGTGGTGGCCTATGCTCTGGCGGGAAGGGTGGATCTCGATTTGAGTGCTGACCCCATCGGAGAGGATGCAGATGGGAAATCGGTGTACTTGAAAGATATCTGGCCGAGTCACAGGGAAATCGAGGAGGTGGTAAAAGCTTCAGTCCATTCCAGAATGTTCAAAAAGTCTTATTCAGATGTCTTCAAAGGGGATGGGCGTTGGCGCGGGCTGACTGTCCCTGGTGGGGATACCTTTGCCTGGGATGAAAATTCGACTTATGTGAAACAGCCTCCTTTTTTCCAGAACCTGGCCAGCGAGCCAGCAGCTGTAAGGGATATCCAGGGGGCACGTGCCCTGGCGGTTCTGGGTGACAGTATCACCACCGACCACATTTCCCCCGCCGGTTCCATCAAGCCGAACAGTCCCGCCGGGAAATATCTTCAGAGCCTGGGGGTTGCCCCGGCCGATTTTAATTCCCTTGGATCACGGCGTGGTAACCATGAGGTCATGATGCGCGGAACCTTTGCCAATGTCCGCCTGCGCAACGCCATGGTTCCCGGAGTCGAGGGTGGATTCACGCTGCACCTCCCCGATGGCGAGCAGATGAGCATTTATGATGCCGCCATGAAGTATCAGGCCGAGGGGGTACCTCTCGTGGTGCTTGCGGGGAAGGAATATGGATCAGGCTCCTCGCGCGACTGGGCCGCCAAAGGACCACGTCTCCTGGGGGTGCGTGCGGCGATCGCCGAGAGCTTCGAACGCATTCATCGCAGCAACCTGGTGGGCATGGGGATTGTTCCTCTGCAATTTGAGCCTGGCCAGAATGTGGCCTCGCTGGGCCTGAGTGGGCGTGAAGTTTATGAAATCGAGGGACTTGCCGCAGGGATTGAGAGTGGTTTCAGGGAAGAGCGCAAGGTCACGGTCCGGGCGCGGCGTGAGGATGGGACAGTCTGCGAATTCAAAGTGATCGTGCGTATTGATACCCCGCAGGAGATTCAATACTACCGGCATGGCGGGATCTTGCAGTTTGTTTTGCGGAAACTGCTGGCGGAGTAATTCGGCCCGGCAGATAGATACAGAAGACAGGTGGAGTAGCGAATTTATTCGCTCTGTGTCTCTCCCATGAATCGTAACGTGTCGAGTCACAGGGCGAATAAATTCGCTACTCCGATCTCAGCTATTGTGTTGTGAGCAAAACCAGCCTACTGCGCTACCGTCAACACTTCTTCCCTGAACAGCGCTTCACCGATAACTCGGTCCAGGATTGCCTCGAAATCCAGACCTGCCGCAGTACAGGCTCTCGGAATCAGGCTCATGCGGGTCATACCCGGGATGGTGTTCACCTCGAGGATCACGGGTTTGCCCTCATTCAGCAGAAAATCGGTTCGTGTGATTCCGGCGCAGCCGCAGGCACGGTGCGCACGGAGTGCCAATGACTGAATCTCCCGGGAGAGTTCTTCACTGATCACAGCAGGAGTGATTTCCTCTGCTCCTCCAGGCTGGTACTTGGCCTCATAGTCGAAGAAACCACTTTGTGTCTTGATTTCTGTCACCGGCAATGCCTCGGTTGTTTCCTTGCCGATGACGCCGCAAGTGAACTCCCTTCCCGTGATCCGGTTCTCCACCAGAACCTCCACACTCAGCTGTAAGGCCTGGTGAATCGCGGAACTGGGATCTTCTCCCGCCTCGAGAAGAGACATTCCCACGCTGGAACCCTGGTTATTGGGTTTAACCACCATCCCTTTTGGGAAAGATTCGAGCAGGTAATCACTCAGATCCTCTCCGCGTGATTCCCAGTCTGTACGTGAAAAGAAGGTCCAATCCGGTGTGGGCAGTCCCATGGCGCGCAGAAAGACCTTGCAACGAGCCTTGTCCATGGTGAGTGCGCTGGCAAGGACACCTGATCCGACATACGGGATGTCCAGAGTTTCCAGGTATCCCTGGATGGTTCCATCCTCCCCTCCCGGTCCATGCAGAACGGGAAAGAGCACATCGACACGTCCTTTCAACACCCGTGCGGTCACCAGTTCGGAGTAAGTGGTTGAAGGGGGAGTATAAGAGCGGTCGAGGGCCACCTCTCTCCCGATGGTCCTTCCCTGGGCCAGCAGAGGAGAGTCGATATGGTGAAGATACCACTTGCGGTCTTCCCCGATCTCGATGGGGTGAATCTCGTAGCGGTTTCTGTCGAGGATTTCCACCACATGACAGCCAGATGCCAACGAGACCTCCCGCTCAGCCGAGGGGCCGCCCATCAATATCCCAATCCGTATGCGTTCCTTGTACATCGCGCTCTCCCCAATCTGGGCCTACCGGACAATCAACTTCGGCCACCTCCCCATGCAGGTGCCCCGAAGGAGTCCGCGTGAACTTAATGATAGCCCAATATGGAAGGTACCAACAAGGTTGATTACCAAACCGTTGGTGTGGGTCAGGGTTTGGAGGCGAAAGGCTGGGGAAAAACCCGGACTGGTTTGAGGACTTCCAGGTCCCCGCCAAGCCGTGCCACCTGGGTGGAATCGAACATGGATTTCCCCAGGCCTACCAGTCTTCCATCCCGCGATTTGATGCGAAGGAGTGCATCACGGCTGAAGTCAGCACTGGCCGAAAGGATCGCTCCGCTCCGGATGGAACGGCCTGTCATCCAGGACTTCACTTCAGAGTCCTGGATCGTAACTGCTGGGAACCTCGTCAGGGCCAGGTCGGGTGAGAGCAGGTGCTCCCGCACCGAGTCAGGGTCTTTGAGCAACGCACTATCCACGGAATCGGTGACTGACAGTGGACCGCAACGAGTCCTCACCAGGCTGGCCATGACCGCCCCGCAACCGAGTTCTTTCCCGATGTCGTGGCAGAGAGTACGGACATAGGTTCCCTTGGAACATAACACCCGGATCTCAAGGTCAGGAGGTGTGTAACCCAGAACCTCCAGCTCAAAGACATTGACACTGACCGGTTCACGTTCCACCTCGACTCCCTGACGCGCCAGGTCATAGAGGCGTTTCCCCTGATGGCGCTTGGCGCTGACCATGGGGGGGATCTGCCGGATCTCACCACGGAAGCGGGGGAGCAGATCCTCGATCTGTCCGAGGGAGAGGTCCAAGGCGGATTTCGTGGCGAGGGTTTCCCCGGTGATGTCCTGGGTATCGGTCACGATGCCAAAACGGCAGACCAGACGGTATTCCTTTTCCTCCGCGGTCAGGAATTCCGAGAGCTTGGTGGCATTCCCAAGGCACAAGGGCAAGACACCGGTGGCGATCGGATCCAGGGTTCCCGCATGGCCAACCTGGCGTTGCCGGGCGGCTTTACGGACCAGGTCCACGACATCATGCGAGGTCAGCCCCTTGGGCTTGTCGACATTAAGGATTCCGCTCAGCATCTTCCCAATCTTCTCGTACAAGTTTGAGCAGTGACTCGATCCGCTCGGCACGTTCCTCGGTGTCATCCAGCTGGAACTGGAGCCGGGGAGTTTTCTTGATTCGGATCCGGGGTGCCAGGAGCCGGCGCACCTTCTCAGCGGCTGTGGTCAGGTCTCCTTCCGGCAAAGGCTGTACCTGTCCATGCTCATCAAACTTACGTGCCATCACATAGACACGTGCCGAGCTCAGATCGGCGGTGACGCGAACCTCGGTGACAGTCAACGCGGATAGGACCGGATCGGTGTTCTCGTGCAACATGATGGAGCCGATCTCCTCGCGGAGAAGCGAGTTCACCTGCTCCAGGCGGCGCTTGTTTGTCATGTTCTCATTGCCCCATCAAAATTCCGCCCCACTCAGTTCCGAGGGATACAGGTGAACCAAGCGATGGGGCCTTCCTAAAGCGTCGCAGCAATGGTCTCTGTCTGGATACATTCAATGATGTCGCGTGGGTGGACATCCTGGAAATTGGCGATGCCGAGACCACATTCCAAACCTTGTGCAACCTCGCTGGCTTCATCCTTGAAACGGCGGAGGGTCACAAGCCTGGTTTCAGCCAGGATACGATTGTCACGCAGCACGCGGACAGGCCGTCCTTTAACCAGTTTTCCTTCACGGACAACGCCGCCGATGATGAGACCAGCCTTGGAGCTTCGGAAGATTTCCATCACCTCCAGGCGTCCGATGACCACCTCTCGTTGCTCATCGGCCAGGAGTCCCAGCATGGCCTTCTTGATATCTTCGATGGCATCGTAGATGACCGTGTAAGTGCGGACATCCACCCGTTCACGCTGCTGGGCGGGAACCACATCGGCGGGTACCGCGACATTGAAGCCGAGGATGATCGCATCGGATGCCGAGGCCAACATGATGTCTGATTCCGAGACCGCACCAACGCCACGGTGCAGGATGCGAACCTTGACCTTTTCGCTTTCGATCCGCTCCAGCGATTCACAGACCGCCTCGACTGATCCCTGCACATCGCCCTTGACAATGATGTTGAGGTCTTTGACAGAACCTTCCTCGATCCGGCTGAAGAGGCTTTCCAGGGTGACATGCGCCACCTGCGCCATCTCACGTTCGCGGCGAATCTGCTGCAGCTTGTTGCCCAGTTCCCGTGCGGTTTTCTCATCCGGCACGCCGCGCAACTCATCACCGGCCACGGGTGTTCCCGATAAGCCCAAAATAGCCACCGGGACACCCGGTGTGGCGACTGGAATCCGCTGGCCATGCTCGTTCATCAGTGCCCGTACCTTACCTGCCCAGACACCCGCCACGATGGGATCACCGACACGCAATGTCCCCTCCTGGACAAGGGCTGTGGCGATCGCGCCGCGCCCTTGCTCAAGGCGTGCTTCGATGATGGTCCCCTTGGCGCGTTTATCCGGATTGGCTTTCAGCTCAAGCAGTTCCGCCTGCAGATGGATCAGGTCCACCAGGGAGTCGATCCCGATTTTCTTCAGGGCACTGATCTCAGCGACCGGTGTTTGTCCTCCCCACTCCTCAGGAAGCAGACCTTCGGCGGCGAGCTCCTGTCTCACCCGTTCCACATTGGCGCCGGCAACATCGATCTTATTGATTGCCACGATGATCGGGACATTGGCGGCACGAGCGTGGGCGATCGCCTCACGGGTTTGTGGCATGACTCCGTCATCAGCGGCCACCACCAGCACGACCACATCGGTCACCATGGCGCCGCGGGCACGCATGGCAGTGAAAGCTTCGTGACCAGGAGTGTCAATAAAAGTAATCGTCTTGCCATCCGGCAGCTGGACAAAATACGCTCCGATATGCTGGGTGATCCCTCCGGCTTCACCCGAGGCAACATCCGCGCTGCGGATCGCATCCATCAGCTTGGTCTTGCCATGGTCTACGTGTCCCATCACGGTGACTACCGGCGGACGTGGTTGGAGCTTGTTGGGATCATCAACCTGTTCGAATTCCTCGAAGGGGTTCACATCCATCAGGCTGGATTCTTCAACATTGAATCCGAATTCTTCGGCGATCAGGTCGATGGTTTCACGATCGACACGCTGGTTGACGGTGACGACCCGGCCCAGGTCAAGGAGGATCTTGAGAATTTCGCTTGGGTTCACACCCAGGCCATAGGCGACATCAGCCACTGTAGTGGCCTCGTGAATGCGCAAGGTGGTTTTTTCCTTCTCGTCCCGCTCCCGTTGGGCCTCCTGGGTGGCCGCCATGCGTTCGCGTTTGGTCCTCTTGTAGCGCTGGCTGCGTGACTTTTTCTTTCCCGTAAAGAAGGCCAGGACCTTGCGCTCCACGACAGTGGATTCACGATCCTTCTTGGCCTCGGTGATTTCTTCAACCTTGGTTTTTTTGCCTTTGGGTCTTTTGACAGCCGCAGCTGCCGCGGCAGCGGGTGATTGAACTGGAACCGGGGGTGTTGTATCCGTGGCGGGCTTAGCCTTTGTCTCCCGGCTCTCCCGAGCTTCCCGGCTTTCCCCCTCACGAGGCTGCCGTTTTCCACCTGCCTGCTGAGGACGCCGACGATCCTCGGAAGGACGTCCACCTGTCTGTCCGGACTCACGGCGTTTTGGTTGGGATGGAGCTGCCTGTTGGGTACCCCCCTGGGAAGTCCTGCGGCGCTCCTCTTTGTGGGCAGGTTTAGCTGCTTCAGGTTGGGCAGCCGGGGGAGGTGGTGGTGGAGGCGGTGGTGGAGGCGGTGGGGGTGGTGCTGGTGCTTCCACCGCGGCAACCGGGACGGGTTCGGGAACCGGTTCGGCCACAGGTTCCGGAGTGGGAGCCACCGGCGGCTCCTCCGGTGTGGGAGCCACCACTTGAGTCTTTGGCTTGATCCCGCTTTCCCTGAGGCGTTTGGCACGCAGCAGATCCCGTGCTTTTGTTTCGACTCCCACACGGCGTGGCTCCCCTTTGTCTGTGGCTGGCTGGTCTTTTTTGGGAGCCGCTTTGGCAGTGGTTTTGGGTTGTGCCTGTCCGGGTGTGATGCCTGCTGACCGCGGAACTGTCGAGGGACGTTCTCCCGGGCCTGCTTTGCGGATGATCGGGGTTGCCGCCCCTGGACGCAGAACCTTGACACCGGGACTCACCAGGACTGGCCTCTTGGGAGCCATGGCCACGAGACGCCCTTCCACCTGGCTCAGCTCCGTATCGTTCAGAGCAGAGGCAGGATCTTTGCCTCGTATGCCCGACTCTTCCAGCAGGGTTAATACCTTCTGGACTGAGACTCCATGCTTTCGTGCGACTTCAGCAACCTGCATTCCTGGAATTGAACCTCCAAATCCTCCGCGTCAGGACTCATTCACGGCGAAAGCGGGGAGGCATGTAACCTTCTTCTGTCTACATGTAACCCTCTCTCCGTCAAGGGAATCCGCCCGCTATTCCTCAACCGGCTTAGCCGGTTTGTCTTCTTCCGATGCTTCTTCACGCAAATAAGCCGGGACCGCTGAGCCCGACAGGAAGGCTTTTGCGCCTTCAAACACTTTTTCAGCCAGGGATGGCTCCAGGCGTGCTGTTTCCACCAGCCCATCCACCCCATACTCCACGGCGTCCTCATAGGACCACACACCGGCGGACATGAGCAACTCCACTGTTTCGGTGTCCACACCCGGAAGCGAGGCCAGCATTTCGCGGGTTTCGCGTTCACTGGCTTCGACTTCGGAGGCACTCACAATATCGATATGGATCCCGGTCAGTTCGGAGGCCAGCTTGGCGTTTAGTCCACCCTTCCCGATGGCCAGCGACAGCTGATCGTCTTTCACAACCAGAGTGGCATTCCTGCCATCCGGCTGGATCTCAACGGATTCCACCTCGGCAGGCTTGAGCGAGTTCATTACAAACTTGGCTTTATCGGCACTGTAAGGGATGATGTCGATCCGCTCGCCTTTCAGTTCCTGAACCACCATCTGTACACGTGAACCTTTCATCCCCACGCAAGCGCCGACAGGATCGACATCCAGATTGGTCGACATGACAGCGATTTTGGTTCGTTTCCCCGGTTCCCGTGCGATGGCCTTGATGACGACAGTTCCATCACGGACCTCGCTGACCTCCTGTTCGAAGAGCTTACGGACCAGATCGGGACTTTTCCGTGAAAGAACCACCTGGGCCTCGCGAGCGGTCTGGTTGACTTCCAGGATGATTGCGCGCACACGGTCGCCATAATGATAGCGTTCGCCCTTGGCTTGTTCGTTAAAGGGCAGTAAGGCCTCGGCATAGCCGATATCCACGATCACGTTGCCACGTTCATACTGCTGGACAGTTCCGGAGACGAGTTCACCGATGCGGTTGGAGTAGCGTTCAAACACCATCTCACGCTCCGCCTCACGGATACGCTGGGTAATCACCTGTTTGGCGTTCTGCGCCGCGATTCTTCCGAAATCACTGGGAGTGACATCGATCTCGACATTTTGTGTCAGGCGAGCGTTGGGATCGTAAAGACGGGCCTCGGGGAGTGAAATTTCGCGTGCTTCATTGACCACTTCGGGAACGACAGTCTTCTGGGCATAGACCCGGTATTCACCTGTCTTGGGGTCGATGGCGGCCCGGGTGACTTCCAATTCCGGATCCAGCATCTTCTTGGAGGCGGAAACCAAAGCCGCCTGGAGTGCATCTTCCAGAATCTCAATCGAGATGTTGCGCTCGTTGGCGATGCGACGCAGCAAGTCCCATGTTTCTCTGCTCATGTGCTCATTTCCGTTTGACGGGAGGAGTCCTGCTCCGGCTGGAGTTTCGTTTCAGCAATCCCCAACCACGCTGGACTCATTCCTCTCAGACCTTGTCTGGACAGTCCTCTGGCGTGAGGGGCTTATTCTCTCTTCTTGTCCGGTCCATCCGAGGGGGTTCGAAGACCACGGTCGGTTGACAAAAAAAGAAGTGGGAGTTGCCCCCCACTTTCCGATAGAAATCTAGCAGTTCAATCCAACAGGGTCAAGGGTTAGTTGATTTTTTCGTGCAAGAAGTATGATCCGCCGTGCTGAAAGCCTTGGCGGCTCCAAATGATAACCTCCACACGCGGCCTCAATCGAAAAGCCTTTGGCGAAAAGATATCCTGCCAATTCATGGAAACTGAATAACCGAATCCGGTACTGGGTCTGATGCTTTCCGCCATGAGTATCAAGCAAGGTACAGGTGGTCGTGACACGGCTGGTGACCGGGTCGAAAACGGTTTCCTCCAGGATCGTCTCTTCGCCGCGTTGCCACCAGTTACGGACTACATCGGGATGTTGAACCATGAAATCTCTGTTGGCGACATCCAGCAACAGGAGTCCATCTTCCTTGAGGGAATTAGCCAGTGAGTCCAGCATCGTCCAGTGATCGGATTCCTTTTCACAATAACCGAGAGAGGTGAACATGCAGATGACTGCATCAAAAACAGCAGAGAATGGAGCCACACGCAGGTCACCACGGACCCAAATGGGTAGCCGGAGGGAAACTTTTCCACTTTCGAAAGCTACCTGTTGGGCAAGTCCCAACAGGTAGCTTGAATAATCCAGTCCAATCACCCTCCAGCCCAGCCCTGAAAGCGGGATGGAGTGACGCCCATGTCCGCAACAGGCATCCAACAGGAGCCTTCCCTCTCCAGGGCCGAGAAGATTCTGGATAAGAGCGATCTCAGCATCCGTCTCCTCCTGGGGACGGCTCTGACGGAAAGCCAGGTAATCTTTGTCAAAAAATGTTTTCCACCAGTCCCGGTCAATGACCATGTCTTCCCACCGTTACTCAGGAATCTATTGCAGGCGGACCATCTCCCCGCTGACAACTGATTGGTCCACTGCTTGAGTCAGAGCCTGGGTTTTCAACGCATCCGCATAATCCGACCTGACCAGCCTGGGATCGCGTGTCCGTGTGAACTCCACGAAAGTCTCCATGAGCGGACGGTGGAGCTGCACTTCCTGATGAACCTCGAAATCCTCACCATCCACGTGCCCGGTGACACGGTTCTCGCCCAGGTTGAGAGTGAGATTGAATCCCTGGCCAAAGATCTGCATCACGATTTCCCAGCGCGGGAAGGCCCAGGTGTGCAGGTGATTGACCACAACCTCGTTGTCCAGCTGCATTTGCAGGGCGACAGTTTCCTCAGTGGTGATACCGGGTCCCTTGGGGCACATCATGTTGTTACCAAAGGCGCAAACAGCACGGGCTTCAGCACCTGTCAGACAGCGGATCAGGTCGATGATATGCAGTGCCTGGTCTCCCACCATACCCCCGGAAAGAGCCTTGTCGTAATACACCTTGGCGCAACGGGCACGGGCTTCAGGGAACATCATGTCAGCGTAATAATGGCTCTGAATGCCATAGATCTGATGCTCTTTCACGACCTTGAAAACCGGTTCCAGGAAGGTGGTCCAGCGGAAAACAAAACCGACAAAATGGGGATGGTCGTGTCTTTCCAGCAGCTGCCGGATCCGTTCTCCCTCCTCCAGGCTGACCGCGGGGGGCTTTTCGACAAAGACCGGGACTCCCTTACGGACACAAGCCGCGATGGGGTCATACCGTACGGCGGGGGGGGTGCACAGAAGGACTCCATCGAGTGGCTCTTTCTCCAGCATCTCGTGGAAATCCGTGTAACCTTTCCCCCCAAAAAGTTCCAACCTTGAAGACAAAGCCTGTTCCGAAATATCGCAGAGCGCAGCGATCTCGACTCCCTCGATGGTCTTGAGGTTGTCCATGTGAACTCCAGCAATTCCACCCGTACCAATTACGCCAATCCGTGTCATCGATGCCTTCCTTCCCTTCCTTTTGCAGAGATACCAGCGAGAAAGCCAAGCTTAGCATGGGAGCGCTGAAGTCTCACCCCACACGGCGCGTTGGATGACCGCTTTCTCCAATCCCCGCAGATTCCCAGTCCGTTTTCCGCAACAGATTTCGTCTTTCAAATTTCCGGGGACTGGCACCGATAATCCATGCAGCTCGCAAACACCTTCCCATAAAATCTCAAGGTCCTCCAACCGTTCACTCAAGGAAGGAAGACATATTTCAAGACAGCGGATTCGTGAAAGCAGATCCGGCCGGAACTGTCCCAGGCGGGCTTCCTGCTCGAGGTCTCTGTTTGTGGCGCAGATCAGGCGCACATCAATTTGTCTGAGTGCTTGTGCCCCCAGGCGTTCAAGCCTTCCCCGGTCCAAAATTTTGAGCAGCATGGGTTGGACCAGGGGATCGAGCTCACCAATCTCATCAAGGAACAGAGTTCCTCCATGAGCCAGCTCGAAACATCCCTTGTGAAGTCGATCCGCCCCGGTGAAAGCTCCCTTCTCATGCCCAAACAGGAGCGAGTGAACCATGGAATTTCCATTCCAGCAGGAAGCATTGACCTCGATGAAGGGAGCCCGATGGCGTGGGGAAAGATGGTGGATCCATTCGGCCGCAGCTTGCTTTCCGGTCCCGGACTCTCCCGTCAGCAGGATCGGGTAGTGAGTTTTCGCCGCCCGGCTGAGAAGCTCCCGTGTCTGCACAATGGCAGGGCTGTCACCCCGCAGGGGAAAGGGAATAAGCATAGGCACAGAACCTCCTTTTTCTTATGCGGGAAACCTGTCACAGCACGGAACCAAGGGGGAAGAACGGGAGTTGGGGAGGGGGGAACGGGGGTATGCGAGGGATGGGTTCTCCCCAGAATGAATGGAAAAAAACCATTGACGGATGTCTTCAGCGGGTTGAAACTGAACGGCAACGCGGGGGAATCCACTTATAGGGCTCTCTACCATCTCCCCGCAGGTTTCTTCGCTGTCTGATCGTGAGCTTTCATACACACTTGATCGTCACAACTCGGTTCAGGAAAAAAACGCCAGACAGAGAATGGATGGACTCATATCCCAGAGTCATATCGATCTACTTCGGTCAGGGAGGTTACACCGTGTCTTTACGGATCAGAATGATCATTGTTGGTTTGGTTTTGGCTGTTTTACATCCACTGACACAAGCCGCACCCGTGGATGTCGATGGAGATGGGAGAGTCGGCCCGCAGGAAGTCATTGACCTGTCGCAGCATTGGAAGGGTCTAGCCTCTCCGCAGCCATGGCAAATCAACGGATCCTCGATTTTCTACAACACCGGCAATGTCGGCATCGGGACGGCAACACCAGAGACGAAGCTGCATGTTAAAGGTACCTCCTGGTTCCAAGGAGACAATACGCCATTGCCGTTTAGTGCTGGCAAAGGGATCGCAATTGGATTCGCGGGCGAGCAGGGATACATCTTCGGATTTGATTACACGAACTTCCTGCCAAAGAACCTTCTGTTGCAGAACCCGGGAGGCAATGTCGGTATTGGAACGCTCAGTCCAACCAGTGGCAGGTTGCATGTCGAGGGCGGAAATAGTTCTGCCGTTTTTGGAAATTCGACCGGAGGATCAGGATTGGTAGGGCAAAGCAGCACGAACAACGGAGTATACGGCTACAGCGGCTCAGGCAACGGGGTTTTCGGCTTCAGCAGCTCAGGCAACGGGTTTTACGGTTACAGCGGCTCAGGCTTCGGTGTCGAAGGACTGAGCAACAGTCACATCGGTGTCTATGGTCACTCGTCTGGTCCCTTGTCAGGAGGTGTTCTTGGCATTGCACCCTATATCGGCGTCCAAGGTAGTGCGACCGGTTCGGATGTGAATCGCCAGGCGGTTCGTGGCGATAACGGAGGAAGCGCCACAGGTTATGCGGGGCTGTTTAACGGCAATACATGGGTGGTGGGAACTCTGACCAAGAATGCAGGATCCTTCAAGATTGATCACCCACTCGATCCGGAAAACAAATATTTGTCCCACTCTTTTGTTGAAAGCCCGGACATGATGAATATCTACAACGGGAACATTGTAACCGACAACAAAGGCTATGCTGAGATTGTCCTGCCTGAATGGTTCGAGGCTCTCAACAGGGACTTCCGCTATCAACTCACCGTGCTGGACGACCAGGACAGCGCGGATTTCGTTCAGGCGAAGGTTGTCAGGAAGGTCATCGCCAACAAGTTCACGATCCGTACCAGCCGTCCGGGCGTGGAGGTTTCCTGGCAAGTGACCGGTATCCGGCAGGATGCATGGGCAAATGCCCATCGTATCGCCGTGGAGGAAGACAAGTTAGAGGGCGAAAAAGGAAAATATGTCAACCCGGGTGTGTTCGGACAATCACGGGAAAAGGGCTTGCCCGCCATAGTCTCAGGAACCGATAAGCTGCAGCTGACCCAAGAACAAGAGGGACGATGATCCTGGTCATCATTCATTTGCTGAGGAAGGAAGGTCAGGACAACCTGAAAGAGCGAACAGATACACTCCTCCGGCGATTGGGGAAAGTTGCTTTATTAAAGCAGCTTCCGTAATTCCAACCCTTCAACCCCGATGAGGAGTTCGGTATGCGCATCCAGCCAGTCTTTGGGCGGCCAGCCCTGGCTGGGGTCTCCGATGCGCACATTAGAACGAAACCCCGGCTGGACTTCCGGAGGGGGGGCAGGCTCTCTTCCTTGGGTTGTGTCTGGCGGGTTTCCATCCAGAATGAGATGGGTGAAACCCATTTCCTTCAGCTTACCGGAAATGGGCTCCCAGCTTCCATATTGCCTCAGCAGTTGCGGTAAAAGCTCTTCCTCGTAATCACAGACGCAATACACCCGCCGGGGGATGCCAAAGGGATATCGCACCCCGTGTCCCAGGATATAACTGCCCTCCGGGACCAGCGAGGGGAGAGCTTTCCAGACCTTCTTGTGACCGGGGTGTTCGTTGTAGCGTTGCAGAAATTCCTCATGTCCCGCACGGGTAAGATAAGGCCTTCCATACCAGTTCACCAGTCCGCACCAGCGGGTCTGGAAATTCAGCATGGTCAAGGCCAGGGCCACCGCCACAATTCCCCGGAAAAGTTGAGGCCTGGAGGTCAAACCGAACACCGCACTCAGTTGTATCCCCGCCAGGACGGCCGCGAGGGGATAACTGACCGAGAAAAAGCGGTTGATATGAGCTCCATAAATGAAGAAAAAAATCAGGTTCGCCGCCAGTCCCGCCCAGGCATGGCCACGCCACTCAGGGATGGAAAGGAAAACTCCAGCAATCGAGGTCCCCAGAAAAAGAAGCAGCAGATAATCCCCTTCGAAAACAGACCATCGGATCTTTGCACGGTATCCCAGGAAGACCCTGAAGGGAGTGAATCCCCCTTGTGCGGCAGCGGCTTCCTTTGGATCGGAGCTTGCCAGGTCATTTCCAGGTTCGTTGTAATAGAAATTGGTTTTGTGTTCGTACTCGAAAAGCCGTTGGGCGATAGCATCATAGGGAGGAGGGCTGGGGAAGAGCTTTCCGAGCATTGGGTAAAGTGGATTTCCGGTACAGAGAGCATTCTTGGCCATCCAGGGTGTGAAGAGGAGGATTGTCAGAGCGCCGAATGAGACAAGCGGTTTCAGGAGCCATCGAGAGGTTTCTTGATCAGTCTGCCTCCGGAAAAACACTCCCTTCCAGATCAGGTAAACCAGCAGCAAGGGGGTGACAAAGGCAGGAGCCACCAGTTTTGTTCCCCAAGCCAGGCCATTGAACACCCCCGCCAGGAACACGCTGGGATACCATGTTTCCGGAGTGGCCCGTGCGAGGAAGTAAAATCCCAATGCCAGGAACAATGCCACTGGTACATCCGAACCGGCCTCCATGGGGGAACGGACATACACACCACCCACTGCCACGAGATACAGCAAGGCGCTCAGATATCCCACTCGACGATCCAGCATGCGTGACCATGTCAGCAGAGTCAAAAGCAACACCACCAGCATGCTCCACTGAACCAGCTTGCAGAGCATCTCGCTGCCCAAGCCGAGGCACAGAAGATAAATCATCTCGGCGTTATAAGGAAAATTCCCATGCAAGAGGTTCGGAGTGGCATGGATGTAATGGGCAATCAGGTATTGACGCGGCATGGTGAGGTGATAGGTGAGTTCATCCTGTCCAAAAGTGGGAAGGAAACAACCGAGCATGTGGAAGGACAGGATACCGGCCAGGATGACCACCATCAGCCATTCACTCCGGTCCGTTGGTTTGAGGAGATGAGGCAGCTCGGACCATGCTACTGAGCGCCGGTTCCGCCAGAAGAGGAGGAGCCCCCCAGCCAGAACCAGCCACATCACCGGGAGGTAAAGCAGGTGTAGCGTTCCCAGAAGGAGCACCCCCATCGCCACTACTCCCAATCCGAGTCCATATCCGGCGAGTAGGGTGGGGCTTGCCCCACCGGTGTCAGGGGTGAGGTGGATTTTATTCAGCCAACGCAAGGTCTCGAAGCCAAATCCAAGGAGACAGGCCACCACCAAGGGGAAAAGCGGAATGTCGCACCACAGAGGGAGCGGAGACATGGGGGCATTATCGAAAGGGGATACTATCCTGGCAACACATCACCCCTCTGGCCAGATTCCCTTTGCTCAGTCTAGAGTGTGTATATGTACACCGATGCACCTGAATGATCGATTATACGGATCTGGTGAAGGAGTCTTCCATGTTAAGGCAAACCCGCCTTTCCTCCATTTTTTTATTGAACAGACCAGGAATCATCCAGGGTCTTATCCTGTTGCTGCAGTTGAGTCTCTGTCCTGAAGTTCTGGCCGCTGATGACAATGGGGCATATCCCGGTACTACGGTACTGGCCCACAATCGGGACTACACCTTTGGCTTTTACCCATACGGCTGGCGTGGAACCGATCCACGCGGAAACCGTATCTTTGCGGTCCAAACCAATGCGTATGGCCTTTGGGTGAATGCTTCGAAAGCTCGTGTTGAGCGGCTTGGAGCTTTTCCCCAGGGGGTGAGCGAGGAAGAGGCAGTAGGTCAGGGGAATGAAGTCCTTCTTGGATTACCGGAGACCAGTTTGACCTTTTCCGTCTCGATCCAGGGCGAAACCTATGAAGCGGTCTCGGCAGTCCCCGCTCTGGACCGGCTTCTGATCAAACGTACCGGAAGGTATGTCCAGCATTTCGAACTCCTCGATGTGGCCCTGAAAAAAGAGGATGGAACGACACTTCCGGATGTCAACGCCAAGCTGGTTTTCTACTGCTGGCCGGATCGTTTTTCGGTCACGCTTTCTCTGACTCCTGTTCAGGTTGCTCTCAATGAGGTCAGGTTCTCCATGTCCCTGTATGCGGCAGAGAGCTTTCTCAGGCTCTGGCTTTGGAAAGATGGAGGCTTTGTGGAGGGGGTGCCTAGAGGAAGCTCCTCTTATGGGCTGGTGGCTTTGACCGAACCGGGCGATTCGGGAATCGCGCTGATTAACCCAACTCCGCAGAGCCAGAAACTCCGGGTTGTGTCATCCCAGCGGGTTGTCTGTGAGAGCCTCTCAGCAGCGGCTGTGTCCAAAGCCAGCGAGATCACCTTTTCAATAGTGGCAACTGCTTCCAAACAGGAACTGTCTCATTGGGTCGACAGAGAAATCGAGGCAATGCTGTCTCCCTTGGCAGCCGCGGATATCACCGCCTCGGCTACTGGGCCTGTCACTGGTATCCAACCGGTCCATTATGATCCCGTGACCGGAGAGTACAGGATTCTGACACCCTCCAAGAACAACCACTACAGCCAGGTGGAGCGGATCCTCCTGCACCTGGCCAATCCTTCCGCAATCCCGCGCACCTTACGGCTTCATTTCTACAAAGATTCGACTCTCGGGGGCGGTTTCTCCATTACAGGCATGTCACCCCTCTTGAGGGACCTGAACGGTCTCCCCATCGCCCTGCCAGTTCAGATTTCGAAGAACTGGCATGTGAATCCTTCCTGGTTCAGTGGCTTAACCATGCTTTCGCTGGACCCGGACCAGCAGGTGGATCTGGAGTATGATCTGACCTATGCCTACTGGGGGAAGCGTGATATGGAGAATCCCCTTCCGGCGGTTTCTCATGCGCACTTGTGCCTGGAGGGATATGGTGGAAACCAGCAGTGGGATCAGCTGGCGATTGGCTCTTTCGGGGAGAGCATCTGCTATGACCCGGATGTGAATTTGAAGCGGGCCATGGGCGATGACATCCGTCCCTTGATGGTACGTAGCATGGATGCCAAAAGCCCCCAGTGGACTTGGACCAACAACGTGGGCGGACTCGATTTCCTGGTCTATTACAAAAACAACCAGAAACAATTCCTTTCTCGCCAGAAAACCCTCTTCAGCCGTTATTGCCCAGTTCTGACTGATGTCACCTATGCCGGGGAAACTCCCGATGGAGCAGTCCAGTCAAGGATCAGGACTCAGACCTGGCGCACCGATGACTATGTGCGAGGACTTTATACGATTCGGTATGATGTCGTGGCTCCAGTCGACAACCTGACAAGATTAGCGTTCTTCCAGATGGGAGCGGATGGGTACAACACCAATCCGTTCGACAAGTTCGCGCGTGGAAGCCTGGCTGGTCTGGAGGAAACCTGGGATGCCTCCACCACACGGGGAGGTTGGACCTATCACCGGCGAGGGATCGAGCTCACCGGAGAGCAGCCCTGGTTTGCCATGTATGAGTATGGAGTACCGGAAAAGAATGCAGGGGCCTGGGCTAACCGTGGCGTCATCATCCGCAGCTGGAAAGCGCGGCTGGGTGGAGTGGAGTGTCCCCACCCGTTTTATTCCGTTTATGGTACGGTGGATGGGAATGTCCCCAGCGCATTGGTGGAGCTCTCGCCACCTGAGGGGTTGACCCGTCTGACAGCAGGTGATTTCGTGGAGGCAGTGGTGGAGATGATGGTTGTTCCCCAATTCGCCGCGGACTACTATGGTCCCAATCAAAATCTGTCTGCTTTGTTGAATGCACACCCGGACAGCTGGGAACCGGTTCTCCGGGAGGCTCAAAGCAACAACCTGATTGTCACTGCATTTGGGGGAAGTGTGGAACGGACTCTGCCGGTTGAAATCCGGACGGAGAATGGTATACAAGTGCGATTTTCCATCACGGGGGGAGTGGGCTTCGTTCCAGTCACTATACGGGGAGTGAGGCGGCAGGGGCCTTTCCAACTGAAGCACAAATTGAAGGATTATCGATGGGAGAGGATCGACCAGTCTTCCTCTCTTGGGAACGATTGGTGGCAGACCGGTCCTGGAAACAAAGCGGGTGAAGCAGACATAACCTTCACCGTACAACTGGAAAATCCAGACGGCCAAATCAGCACCCATGAATTCGAGTGGTCCTTGTGGGATGACCCCACGGAAGACAGGAAGCGAAAACCAGCATCAGGATAACAAAAGCCTTCAGGGAGAAGGAAATTACAAATGAAAGAAGCACTCAAGATCGAGATTGAGGATCGGAATCCGCTCACGATTGTCCATCTGTTCGGGGCATTGGCGGCGATGGAGGTTTACAGGGTCAAGGCGATGACGGATGCCTGGCTCCGTGAAGGCAGGAAATACATCGCCCTTGACATGGTCTATGTCAGTTTTCTGGATAGTGCCGGTATCGGACTTCTCCTCCAACTGCGCAATAACTGTCAGTCCGCGGGAGGGGGAATGGTTCTGGTCCGTTCGGCGGAGAACCAGGTGATGCGGACCCTTGAAACCGCCTCGATTGAGAAACTGATCCCTTTTTTCAATGATCTGCAGAATGCACTCAATTATATTCAAACTACATTCGGTATTTGTTTGACACCGACCCCAGCTTCGTCTCCCTCGGGGGATCTCGAGGAGACCCTCAGGAGCCTGGCTGTACGTCTTGGGCGAGTGGAAGAACGACTCGGACGAATTGAGGCCAAACTGGAGGTGTAGAAAAGTTACAGGCTGTAGATGTCCGGAAGATTACGGAACCGTTCCGATAGATCGAGTCCATACCCAACCACCCAGACATCCGGAACACGCAGCCCCACAAAATCCGGAAGGCATCCGGCACGTGAACGTGCTCCCTCTTTTTCGAGAAGGTACACCCAACGCAAACTTGCAGGTTGGTGAAGCTCCAGGGCCTGTTTCAGAGCCTGATAAGTATGACCCTGGTCCAGGATATCATCGGCCACCAACAAGTCCTTTCCCGCCAGTTCCACCTCCCCCGTGAAAATGACCCGGGAATCTTTCACAGCCGTGGTTCCATGGGGGTAAGTGACCACACGGATCCATTCGACCGGAGGATCGAGTGTCATCTGACGAAGTAAATCGGAGACAAAATGAACAGCGCCCTTGAGCACCCCGACAACCACCAGGTCTGAATTCTGATAGAAAGCATCGGTTTCCCGGGCGAGTGTCTGGACACTCTCCTGGATCTGGGTGGAGCTGACCAAGAGCTGAGCAGAGCCGGGTAGTTGGGATTGCATGGGGAGAAAGGGTACATGGGTGCGAAAAAATGAAGAAGATGTTTGAAGCGGCGCCGGTATTGTGGTAAGGTCGATCCTTCTTTGGGATTGGTGGGTTTGTTCTTTCATTTGGCGCTTCGTTATGGAAGTGCTGACTTGTCTTAAGCCACAAGGAGGAGGATATCCATGTCCTCTCGCAGGTCTCACGTCATCACTTTGTTGTTGGGCAGTCTCCTCGTTTTCGCACCCATGACCGGATATGGTTTTGATGAACCGCCGATCAACCTCGGTTTCACCTCCTTCATGGATGGTGGTCCGCCATCGGGCCCCGGCTGGTATTTCTCTCAATACATGTAGTACTGGAATGACAATCAATTTGCAAACTCGCGCGGCGGTGACCTTCAAATCCCGATCTTTGGTGAAAATGGACAGGTCATCGGACTGGAAGACGACCTGAAGCTGGATGCCTGGGTTGGGTTGAGCCAGTTGATCTACCAGTCCAACCAGGAGGTCTTCTGTGGCGCCAAGTGGGGTATGAACCTGATTGTTCCCGAGGTCTGGTTGGACCTGAACACCGGCAAATCCGACTTTCTCAATGAGAACAGTTTTGGAGTGGGGGATCTCTGGGTAGGGCCTTATCTTCAGTGGGATCCGATCATGGGCAAGGATGGCCCGATCTTCATGCACCGGATCGAGTTCCAGTTGATCATGCCAACGGGTGACTATGATGAGGATCTGGCACTCAATGCGGGAAGCAATCACTTCTCCTTTGATCCCTACTGGGCCGGGACCTACTTCTTCACTCCCAAGCTGACTGCTTCCTGGCGCCTGCATTACCTGTGGAATGACGAAAATGAGGATCCCAATCCCTTCCTCTACCCCGGGGCCGATACAGTGCAACCCGGCCAGGCTGTCCACGTCAACTTTGCCACTGATTACGAGGTGATCCCGAAGACCATGCGGGTGGGTATCAATGGTTACTACATGGACCAGATCACCGACACCAAGATGGATGGCCATGATGTGCCCCATAGCCAGGAGAGAGTTTTCGCGATTGGTCCCGGTCTGCTTTATTCAATGGATAAGGACAATCACCTCTTCCTCAATGTCTATTTCGAAACCGGAGCGGAGAACCGTCCGGAAGGCGAACGCTTTACGGTCCGTTATGTGAGGCATTTCTAAGGGATTCCGCCCGCTGGGGGGAACTCTTGCTATCCAGCGGACCCTTGCAAGCCAGACTGGACCTCTCCCTCGAAGAAGACCGTGGGATTGCCATCCAGAGAGGTTGTCCGTTATGCTTCAAAGCGAGCTGGTGGCGACAAGATCGCTTCCGGGAATCATTGATCAAATATTGTGGTAGCTCATGTATGAACAGTATGCCCATGTCTTGATTTTTGCTTTCGTCGCGGCCGCGGTGGTCATCGCTCCTATCGTCCTGTTCGCGCTGATCCGTCCCGTCAAACCCCATACAGAAAAACTGACTCCATACGAATGCGGGGAACGTCCGGTCGGAGAGCCCTGGATTCAGTTCAACATCCGGTACTACGTGGTCTGTATCATCTTCCTTGTGTTCGAGGTGGAAGTTCTCTTCATGCTGCCCTGGGCGGTGGTGTTCAATGCCTTCCGGGATGGCGGCCCGGCTTTGGAGAAAGCGGCTGGTGGCTTGTCCAATCTACAAGGCGCCAGTGGGGGACTGGCCTTCATCGAGATGCTGGTTTTTCTCGTGATTCTGGCCGTTGGCTTGGCCTATGTATGGGTAAAAGGGCATCTGGAGTGGGTCAAGGAAGTGACACAACCGACTGAGATGAACAAAGAAAATTCCCTCCCAGGGACTGGGACCTACGGGCAATAGAGATTCAGGAGTAATCATGGGCCTTTTGGAGCACCAGTTCGAGGACAGCGCGATTTTCGCCACGGCGGATGAGGTCATCAGTTGGGTACGCGAAAGCTCCATCTGGCCGATGACCTTCGGATTGGCCTGTTGTGCGATTGAGATGATGTCGACCGCCGCCTGCAAGTTTGATCTGGACCGTTTCGGTGCGGGGGTTTTTCGCGCTTCGCCACGCCAGTCGGACCTCATGATTGTCTCGGGAACTGTGACCAAGAAGATGGCCCCACGGCTCAAGCTGTTGTATGACCAGATGCCCGATCCCAAGTGGGTAATCGCTATGGGGAGTTGCGCGATCGGTGGAGGACCTTATTACATCCATGGTTATCATGTGGTCAAAGGTGTGGATCTGATTGTTCCGGTGGATGTGTATGTTCCCGGTTGTCCGCCTCGTCCGGAAACCCTGATTGCGGGGATCCTGGAGCTGCAGAAGAAAATTGAAGAGACGCCGACCCTGCGCCGTCCCAGCGCGGCTTAAGGTGGTGCTTCTCAACACGATATAAGGAGCGAAGGTTGCCGACCGGTTCACTGAAAAGCGAACGCATGTTGATCTCGATGGGGCCGCAGCACCCTTCGACCCATGGCGTTCTACGTCTCCTTCTCCAGACCGATGGCGAGGTGATCGAAACAGCCGAGCCCTATCTCGGGTATCTGCACCGTTGCGCCGAAAAAATCGGCGAAAACCTTACCTACAATCAATACACCCCCTACACCGACCGGATGGATTACCTCGCCTCGATGAACGAGAACTGGGCGTGGTGCCGCGCGGTGGAAACCCTTTGCGGAGTGGGAGTCCCCGACCGTGCCGAGTACATCAGGGTCATTGTCTGCGAGCTCAACCGGATCGCCAGTCACCTGCTGGCTCTCGGTACCCATGGTCTCGACACTGGCGCCTTCACCCCCTTCCTCCTGGCTTTTCGTGAACGTGAGCATGTGGTTCTGATTCTCGAGGCCATCTGCGGGGCGCGTCTCACCTACAACTATGTGCGCATCGGAGGGGTGCTGTGGGACCTTCTCCCGGAACACATCGAGATGACCCTCAAATTCCTCGATCAGTTCGATGCCCGTCTGGATGAGATCAATGATCTGCTCACCCACAACCACATTTTTGTCCGGCGGACCGCCAATGTGGGAATCGTGACTCCTGAGCAGGCGATCGAGTATGGCTTTACCGGGCCAAACCTGCGTGCCTCGGGCATCGATTGGGATTTGAGGCGGGATGAGCCTTTCTCAGTATACCCTGAGTTGAGTTTCGAGATCCCGGTTGGGAGAGGCATCAAGGGAACTATCGGAGATTCCTGGGACCGCTATTGGGTCCGTTTCGAGGAGATGCGCCAGTGTTCACGTATGATCCGGCAAGCCATCGAGCAGCTTCCCGCAGGACCCTGCTGCGGCCCTGTTCCCAAGGTGCTCAAGGCTCCCAAGGGACGTGAAGTGTATGTCCGTACCGAGAACCCGCGCGGCGAGCTGGCCTTCTATATCGTCAGCGAGGGCAAGAACATCCCCTACCGGGTTAAGGTCCGTGCCCCGGCCTTTGTCAGCCTGTGTATTATAGAAGATCTGTGGACCAACATCTTTGTCGCCGATATGGTGGCCGCGGTGGGAAGTCTCGACATTGTCATGGGGCAGGTGGACCGCTAGATCATGTACTCCAAGCTCTACGATATCCTCTACTCCAGCCTCGAGTTCCTTTTGAATATCCCCTTCTGGGTATTCGGATCGCAGGTACCGGACTGGCTGGTTTTCATCCATGTCAGCCTGGTGCTGGGCGGAATCTGTGTCATGGGCTTTGTCTCGGTGCTGGCCATGTTTTCGGTTTGGGCGGAGAGAAAAGTTTCGGCTTTCATGCAGGCCCGTCTCGGACCGATGGAGGTGGGGGCCTATCATGGCTGGCTGCAAACTGTGGCCGATGCCATGAAACTCCTGCTCAAGGAAGACATCATCCCCGCTTCCTCGGACAAGGCGCTTTTCCTCATTGCGCCGATGCTGGTGTTTACTGGGACATTGATCTCTTACGTGGTCATCCCCTTCGGTCCTTTTCTCAAAGTTGCGGATATGGATCTGGGGGTGTTCTACATCCTGGCCACCTCGGCCCTGGTGGTGGTCGGGATCATTTCGGCTGGGTGGGCCTCCTTCAACAAGTGGTCCATCTATGGCTCCATGCGTGCCGCCTCACAGTATATCAGTTATGAGATCCCGACTGCGTTGCACCTGCTGCCGGCAATCCTGATGGCTGGATCGCTGAATATGTCGGTCATCGCGGATAGCCAGACGTATTACCTGGGCGATCCGAATCAACCTTTCTACAAAGACTTCAGCTTCCTGAACTGGGCGGTATGGCCCTGGATCAATCCCTTTGCCACTGCCTCCTTCATCATGTACTACATTGCCAGCCTGGCGGAGACACAGAGGACACCATTCGATCTGGCCGAATCCGAGTCGGAGCTCGTGGCGGGCAGTCACACCGAGTTTTCGGGCATCCGCTGGTCATTCTTCTTCCTGGCGGAATATGCCGATATGTTCGTGGTTTCAGCCCTGGGGACCGTGGTGTTCCTCGGCGGCTGGCATGGAATTCCGTTGATTCCACCATTACCGGAGTTCATGCTCAAAACTTTGTTCCTGATGTTCGTGGCCATCTGGCTGCGCTGGACTTTGCCACGCTTGCGTGTTGACCAGCTGACCTATGTCTGTTGGAAGGTGCTGCTCCCCTTCGGTTTCGTCACCGTGTTGGGGACTGCTTTCTGGCAGCTTTATTTCACACGCCGTCCAGCGGGTTATGTGGCGGGGATCGTGTTGACCGCACTGGTGGTTTTTGTGATCCACCGGATCTGGAAAAGCGAGCCGGTGCCCAAACGGCAGCCGGTGTTAGCGGTGTAGGGCGGGGCTTGCCCCGCCGTGGAAGTCAGGGTTCCTATGGACCAAATCGGTGGGGCAAGCCCCACCCTACAAGGGTCAGGTTCGGTTGGTTAAACCGCACCCCACAAGAGATAAGGAATATGGAATCAGTCCGTCGGTATTTCAAAGAAGTCGTGGATGGGTTCGTCACCGTGCTGGTCGGCATGGTGGTGACCGGGCGCGAGTTCGTGCAGCACAAGGAGCGGGTCATCACCACCCAATACCCCAAGGAGGCGACAGTCCTGCCGCCGCGTTTCCGGGGGATGCTCTTCAATGATGTTCAGAAGTGCATCGCGTGCCTGCTGTGCGCCAAGGACTGCCCTGTGGACTGCATTGTGGTGACAGGTGTTGGCAAGGGAAAAGCGCGCCGCCCCGATGTCTTTACAATCGATTTTAACAAATGTATGTGGTGCAATCTGTGCGTGGAGGTCTGCCCGGTCGAGAGCCTCTACATGACCCATGAATTCGAAACCACCTTCCGGGACCGGAGGAACATGCTGGTCGATTTCATGAAGTATGATCAGGCTCCGCCGCGTCCCATCGGGGATGAGATTGCACCTGAGAAGCAATGGACCGGCCCGAAGGCCAAGGTGGTGGAGCCACCAGTTACGGAGGAGCCACCGAAAACGGAGGCGTAGGGTGGGGCTTGCCCCACCATGTTTTTACGACGGTTGTTGATTACCCCGGTGGGGCAAGCCCCACCCTAAAAGATATGTTTGACTTCATCTTCTATCTCTTTTCCTTGGTGTGCGTGGGCTCGGCGTTGTTCGTGGCCTTCACTCCCAATGTGGTCCATGCGGCCCTCTCGCTGGGAGCCACCTTCGCGAGCATGGCGGGCCTTTATCTCCTGCTGGGAGCGGACTTCATCGCGGTCACCCAGGTGGCCATCTATGTCGGCGCGATCCTGGTCCTCATGCTCTTTGGCATCATGTACACCCACAATGTGGCGCGGATCTCCGGGGAGGAGGTCACCATGCAGGTCGGCGCGGGATTGGTGGTGGCGTTTCTGACCCTCTTCACCCTGGTGGCTGCGGTGGTTTCGACCCAGTGGCCGGTCAAGGAAGTGGCCAGTCCGCAGCCCACCGTGGAACGCATCGGCGTCCTGTTTCTGACCGACTACCTGATTCCCTTCGAGGTGGCCTCGGTGCTGCTTCTGGTGGCTCTCATCGGCGCGGTTGTCATCGCCCACTCAGTCCAGACAGCCAGGAGCGAGGATGAATCATGATCGGGCTGACCCACTTTCTCATTGTCAGCGCGCTGTTGTTCTCCATTGGCCTGTTCATTGTCATCACACGCCGTCATGGGATCATGATGTTGATGGGACTGGAGATCATCCTGAATGCGGCCAACCTGAATCTGGTGGCCTTCAGCCGTTATGTCGAGGGTGGGGTGCGCGGCCAGGCTTTCGCGGTCTTCGTGATCATCCTCGCGGCGGCAGAGGCGGCCATCGCGCTGGCGATCATCCTCTCGATCTACTCGAATCTTTCGAAGATCAATCTCGATGAACTCAAGAGTATGAAGGAATAGGCCGCCATGGTGATCCGTCCCCTGCTCATTGTCCTGTTCCCCCTGCTCTCTTTCTGGGTGATCATGCTTTTCGGAAGGATGGGGAAGCTGCGCGGCATCTGTGACAAGATCGCGGTCGGCGCGATCGCCTTGTCTTTCCTGCTCTCCTACACCATCTACCGCCAGGCTATCTCGGCTTACAATGGCGGCGAGGAATTTCTGGTTCTCAACCAGACTCCTTATGCCTTTATGACCTTCACCAATCCCGAAACAGGGGCTCCCCTAGTCTGGAAGCTCGGTTTCTGGATCGACAGCCTGACCGCGATGATGCTGATGGTAGTCACCATTGTCAGTCTCCTGGTCCACATCTTTTCATTGGGCTATATGAAGGGTGAGGAGAATTATGGACGATTTTTCGGATTTCTCAGTCTTTTCTCCTTCTCGATGCTGTTGCTGGTTCTGACTGACAACCTCTTCATCCTGTATGTCTGCTGGGAGCTGGTCGGCATCTCCTCGTTCCTGTTGATCGGGTTCTATGTGAACCGGGCTTCGGCGGCGGCCGCCGCCAAGAAGGCCTTTCTTACCAACCGGGTGGGCGATCTGGGCTTCGCGATCGGCCTCTTCATCATTTACTCCAAGTTCCACACTTTCTCGTATATCGAGGTCTTCGAACGGATCAAGGCCGGCGAAATGAGTGGAACCCTGCTCACCATTACCAGCCTGTTCCTGTTCTGCGGCGCGGTGGGCAAGTCGGCGCAGTTCCCACTTCACATTTGGCTCCCCGATGCCATGGAAGGCCCGACTCCGGTCAGCGCCCTGATCCATGCCGCGACCATGGTGGCCGCCGGGGTCTACATGGTGGCGCGTCTGTTCCCCATCTTCACTCCCGATTCACTGCTGGTGGTGGCCTACATCGGGACTTTCACCGCACTCATGGCCGCGACCATTGCCATCACTCAGTTCGACATCAAACGGGTGCTGGCCTATTCCACCCTGAGTCAGCTTGGCTACATGATGGCGGGCCTGGGTGTGACCGCTTATACCGCATCCATGTTCCACCTGACCACCCATGCCTTTTTCAAGGCGTTGCTCTTTCTCTGCTCCGGTTCGGTCATTCTTGCGCTGCACCATGAGCAGGATATGCGCAAGATGGGCGGCCTGTGGAGGAAGACACCCATCACCTGTCTGACCATGCTGATAGGCTGCCTGGCGATCTCGGGAATCCCCTTCCTCTCAGGATTTTATTCGAAGGACATGATCCTTGCCGGCGCGCTCCACTTTGGCATGGAACACCCGCAACACATGCTGCTGCCCATCGCCCTCTTCGCCGCCGCCGGGATGACCGCCTTTTACATGTTCCGTCTCTTCTTCATGACCTTCACCGGAACTCCCAGAGATTCCCATGCCTTCAGCCATGCCCATGAAAGCCCGCGAGTGGTTACCATTCCCCTGATATTGCTCGCTTTGCTTTCGATCGGTTCGGGGTGGGAGCATGTGGGATTGGGCGGGTTCTTCAAGGAACGGGTCATTCCATTCGGGAGCCCTCCGCCAGCTGTCAGTCATCAGGCTTCCGTTGATGCGGGCGGGCAGGCCGCCTTCGCCCAGGATACCCATGAAGCGCCCGCCGCTCCGGTGGCTCATGGAACCGCTGCTCCACCCGAAGGGCACTCAACAGGTGGTCATGCCACCCATGACATCGCGCACACCGCGCATGTCCTGGCCATGACCTTGAGCGTAATTGGCTCGGTAATCGCCATTTTCTTTTCCGCCTTGTGCTACTGGGAACGCTTCCGGGTGATCGATCCGGCACGTGGTGCGCGGATGTTTGGCAAGCTCTATGACCTTTCCTACAACAAGTACTATGTCGATGAGTTCTATGACCGCACCCTCTACCGGGCTGTGGACTGGTTGCGAGGATCTCTGGCTCGTTTCGACCTGGGAATCATCGATGGGATTGTGAATGGATCAGCTCATTACACCGCCAGGTTCTCCAAAGGAACTGGACGTTTTGACCTGGGAATCATTGATGGCATTGTGAACTGGTTTGCCGATTTCTGTCAGGACATCGGTCAACGGGTTCGCAGGGTGGAGACCGGTATCATCCAAAATTACATTCTCAGGGCCGGTGGTGCGGTGGGAGTGATCGTGATTGTCTGGATTGTAGTGAAGAGTCTTGTGGGAGGGGCATAAACCCGATGTTCAGTCTGACTTTCCTGACCTTCTTCCCCATTATCGGCGCGGCGATACTCTGCGTCCTGCGCGATGATGAGACCATCCGCCGTGTGGCTCTGGTGATCACGCTGATCACCTTCGTGCCTGGGTTGGCGATGATGTTAGACTTCAACGAAAGCTACAGCGAAGCTCAGGTGGCTGCCGCCGCCATGCCCCAAGCCGCCGGAAAGATGGTTTTCGCTTATGAGAAAAAAAACCCCTGGATCGGTTCCTTCAATATCAACTACCACATGGGCGCTGATGGGCTGTCCATGCCCTTCATATTCCTCACCGCTTTTCTCTGTCCCTTGTGTGTACTGGCCTCTTGGGGGATCAAGGAAAAGGTGAAGGGCTACATGGCGCTCTTCCTGCTGTTGGAGGGGGCCATGATCGGAGTTTTCGCGGCCCTGGATCTCTTCCTCTTTTTTGTGTTCTGGGAGCTGATGCTGGTGCCGATGTATTTCCTGATCGGCATCTGGGGCGGGCCACGGCGGGTGTATGCCGCCATCAAGTTCGTGCTTTACACCCTTTTTGGCTCGGTGTTCCTCTTCATCGCCATGCTGGTCCTGTTTGCCAAGACCGGTTCCTTCAGTCTGGTTGACCTGCCTGCCATGATGAGCGGGATAGGGATGTCCTGGGGGATCAAGGTGGCCCTCTTCATCGGATTGTATGTCGCCTTCGCGATCAAGATCCCGGCCTTCCCCTTCCACACCTGGTTGCCGGATGCCCATGTGGAGGCTCCCACAGCGATCAGTGTGATCCTGGCGGGGATCCTGTTGAAGATGGGAACTTACGGTCTTTTCAGGATCAGCTTTCCCATCTTCCCGGAGGCGACCGCCTGGTTCTGTACTCCTCTGGCCATCTTCGGTCTGATCAACATCGTGTATGGTGCGCTCTGCGCCATGGCCCAGTCTGACCTCAAGAAGCTGGTTGCCTACTCCAGCATCAGCCACATGGGGTATGTCATGCTGGGGATGGCGGTTTACAAGGAGGAGGCCCTGCAAGGAGCGGTCTTCCAGATGTTCAACCATGGAACCATCACCTCCATGCTGTTCCTTCTGGTCGGTGTGGTTTATGACCGTGCCCACCACAGGGAGATCGATGGCTTCGGCGGGCTGGTCAAACCGATGCCGATCTATGGCGGCTACACCGCTTTCGCTTTCTTTGCGGCCTTGGGACTGCCGGGCTTGAGCGGATTTATTTCCGAGGCGTTGATCTTCTTCGGGTCTTTCCAGGAGCAACGGTTGATCGCCTGTCTGGCCACCTCGGGGATTTTGCTTGGTGCGGCTTACATGTTGTGGACCTACCAGCGTGTCTTCATGGGGCCGCTTAATGAGAAATACGAAACCATCCCCGAGATCAACCTGCGTGAGATCTGCACCCTCGCCCCGCTGGCCTTTGTCATTCTCCTGTTGGGAATCTTCCCTTCCATCTTTCTCAATTCGATTGATCCGACCATGGATGCGATGTTGGCCCTGTTGCAGAAAGGGAGAGTGGCCTACGAGGCGATGAGCGCTCAGGTGGCGATGATAGGGATGCCCTGATGGACTGAAGTAAGAACGGTAACGAAACATGCTCACATGGCTCAGTAACATAGAATCCTTACGGTACTTTATTCCGGAACTGTGGCTCACTTTATGGGTTTTGATCCTGCTCATTCAACCTTTGATTCCCAGGTTCTCCAGCCCCAGGCTGTCCTCTCAGCTGGCGCTGGTAGCGTTGATCGGGGCATGCCTGCTGGTCTTTAACCTGCCTGTAATTGAAGGTTCTCAAGGACTCTTCTTTGGCATGCTGGCGGGGGATGGCCTGGCGAAATTCTTCAAGATCCTGTTTGTCCTCACCACGCTGGTCACGGTCCTCATGACCGCCGGGGGTCAGGAAGTCGACGACTCTCGCAAGCCGGAGTTCTATTCCATCCTGTTGGGCATCCTGTTGGGCATGTTCCTGGCGGCTTCCTCAATGGACCTGTTGATGCTGTACCTTGCCATTGAGCTGCTCTCCCTGGGGTCCTATGTTCTGGCTGGTTTTGCCCAAAATGAGAATCGTTCCGATGAAGCCGCCATGAAGTATCTCCTTTATGGAGGCCTTTCCACGGGAGCGATGCTGTACGGGATGACTTACCTGTATGGGATGTCTGGCACCACCAGTCTGACCGGTATTCGTGATGCCATCGCCCAGGGCACACATAGTCCCGTGGCGTTTTTTGTAGCCTTTCTGTTTGTGTTCGTGGGGATTGGCTACAAGGTTTCGGCGGTTCCCTTCCACTTCTGGGCGCCGGATGTCTATGAAGGCTCCCCCACGGTACTTGTGGCATTCCTCTCTGTGGCTTCGAAGGCCGCCGGTTTCGCCGCTTTCATCCGTTTGTTCTTCACCTCGATCCTTTCGCTTGGCAACAATGGGATCTGGACACCGATTGTGGAACTCGATTGGAGGGTCATCCTCTCGTTGATCGCGATAGTCACCATGACCTTTGGCAACCTGGGGGCTTTCCGTCAGGAGAACATCAAGCGTCTTTTCGCCTATTCAGGAATTGCCCATGCCGGTTATGTTCTGGTGGGTGCTTTGGCTTTGACCACCGCAGGTGTACAAAGTGTTCTGTTTTACCTCCTCACATACCTCTTCACCAATCTCGCGGCCTTCGCTGTGATTGTTTACCTTTCGGACCGTCATGGGATGGAGGGGGTTGAGGATTACCGTGATCTGGGAAGACGTTCTCCCTTATTGGCGCTGATGTTGACCCTCTCGATCTTCTCACTGATTGGTGTACCTCCCATGGCGGGTTTCCTGGGCAAGTGGTATCTGTTTGCGGCGGCGGCCAAAACTTTGGATCCCTGGTGTATCGCGGCGGTGGTGGCTGGCCTGTTGAACTCCACTTTGTCGGTTTACTACTACATGCGAATCGTCAAAGCCATGTACCTGGATCGTTTGGAGAATCCCCCGGTGCTCACTCCAGACCATACCCTGACCACTCTTGCAACCGTTCTATCGATTCCCGTGGTCTTCCTGATCTTCACAGTGGGACCGGTCTATGACTGGACCGGGAAACTCACCCAGATGCTCCTGGGATAGAGGGTTTCTGTGGCAGAAGATGAGTTCTCTCACTGAATTGTCCCCTTTATTTACTGACCATTCTGTACGATGATACTGGTGTTCATTCCTGAAGGGTTAACCGATTGATATAGGGAGAAGGTGACTTTTCATGCTGCGGGTTGCCGTGATTGGCGCGGGTCCGATTGGGAACCTCCACGCCGATATCCACAAGTCCGACCCATTGGCCGAACTCGTTGGCATTTGTGACATTATCAAGGAGCGGGCGGATAAAGCCTCAGCCCGACTGGGCATTCCCGCCTTTTATGATGCGGAAGAAATGATCCGCTCCCTGGCCCCCGACATCGCCGATGTGTGTACCGGGGGATACGAATATGGTAGCGACCACTATCTGCCCACCATGCAGGCCCTCGAGGCTGGCTGTCATGTGCTCTGTGAGAAACCGATCTCTAACGAGATCCCCCCGGCTGAGGAAATGGTCGCCAAGGCCCAGGAAAAGGGGGTCTGTTTCGGTGTCAATCTGAATCACCGTTTTACTCCCGCTGCTCGTTTGGCCAAAAAGTGGGTTGAGGAGGGGAGACTGGGCCACCTGCTGTTTATCAATATGAGCATGTGGATCAAGAATCCCGCCGAGAGTTCTCCCTACTTCCAGATCAAGGCGCTTCATCCCCATACGGTGGATGTCATGCGTTACTACTGTGGTGATATCGAAGCCGTTCAGTGTTTCGCGGTTAAGGCTCCGGGACGTTCCATCTGGTCGACTGCCCAGTTCAATATGCGGTTCTGCAATGGTGTCGTGGGGCACCTGACCGGCAGTTATGACATCGAGCGTGGCCACCCCATGGAGCGTTGCGAAGTAGCGGGAATAGGTGGACGCTTTGTGCTCGAGGACATGTTCCGCGAGGTGACCCTCTATCCAGCCGGGAACCTTGAAAAAACTGTGTATACCAATCCTGTTTTCGGGGGAATGCGTGAATTCAAGGATACCTTCCGAAATCGGATTCACACCTTCCTGGAACAGGTAACTGAGGGAGTCAGTCCAGGGGACATCGATGGATCGGGTGCCTCGGCTTTGGCGGCCCAAAGGGTCCTGGCCGCGGCGATCGAGTCACTCGAGACCGAATCCGTGGTGCATGTCAGTGGTGTCCCCTGCACTGTATAATCGAACGTGAGAATAGATGAGGCATTTAAGGCCCCGTCCGATAAAGGTCCCCTTCGCTTCTGGTTCCGTTGGTTGGGCTATACACAAGCAATGAAATCTGGTTTTCCAGCAATCCACGGGGAAGTTGCCCCGCAAATCCGGTGGCATCGGAGCCGGGATGAGCGGCGCGTTCGTTGATATCCCCATGCCGTCCCCCCACTTGAGCATCGACCGCGGGCAAGAACGGAGTCCGGGTACCTGGTCCGCCACCGCTCCCTCCTGGATTGGTGAATTCGTCCATATCCGGACCAAAGCTGGTAAGAACCCATCCTTCGAGAGGCTTGGCACGGTCTTCACGATAAGAGTAAGTCAGGAAACCAGGCAGGGTTGTGAAAGGATCAGTAGGAACCGTCTTCATGTAGGCAACAGGAGTTGTCAACCCGGGCACTACCCCCACAGGCGTTCCATTTGGAACAGAGGGGAATCCCAAAGTCTCGGCCCCGTTACCTGAGAACACGGTTCGAAATGTGTAAAAGGCATAAGGACCGTGAGTGATGAAATGCTCTTTGACTTCGACAGGAACAGCATCGGGATTGTCGGTTCCAATCGGGTAGGTTGAGTGTTCGGTACGAAAGAATTCGATGGCAGTGGCCAAGGCTCGCATATCAGCATTGGCTTTGGCCACCTTTGCTCTTATCTGAGACGATAAGAAACTTGGTAGAGCAATGGAAATCAGAATCAACATGATGGCAATTACAATCAGCAACTCGATGAGTGTGAATGCGGAGAGACCAGTCTTTGGGCGGGTAAACATGGTGTTTCATTCCTCTTTCTGAGATAAATTGGATGGCCTGAAGGTCATCATGTTAGGCATACCTTACACATAATTGGCATACATGTCAATCGGGTGGCTTGCCTTAATTTTTTTCTTCGATCATCCGGTTATCCCCCTCCTATCTGTCCCTTCCCGCCTATACACTCACGTGGTGAATTGAGACAGAATCCGGTTTCCGGAAGCCGCTTTTGGGCTGTCGATATGAGATTGATCTGAGGAGTGTGATTGTGATGACCTGGCCCCTTTTCCGTTGTTTGTTGTGCCTTTCTGGATTTTTATTCGTGATTTGTGTTCCCAGTTGTCCAGCAGGTCTTCTGGAGGATCTGACCACCATCAAAAACGAGGCTTCCCATCGCTCCTCGAGTTCGGGGGAACCCTGGACGGAATCAAATGGAGATTGCCGTCCCATCGAACCGGGGCAAACCCTACTGTTGGGTGACCTGGAGGGACCGGGGGAGATCCGTCATATCTGGTTTACCGTGGCGGCCGAAGATGATTATTACCCGGCATCCATGGTCTTCCGTATTTTTTACGATGACCGCAAGGAGCCCGCTGTCGAATCCCCGCTGGGAGATTTCTTTGGGGTCGGGCATGGGATGAAGAAGGCCTATGACAGCCTACCGGTGGAAATCTCCTCCGATGGCAGGGCTTACAATTGCTTCTGGCGAATGCCGTTCGGGAAAAGGGCACGTCTGGAGATGACCAATGAGTCCGACAAGCGGGTCGGCTGCCTCTTTTACTACATTGACTGGGTTTCCATCCCTGCGCTCCCGCACAACACCGCTTATTTCCATGCCCAATATCGTCAGGAAAAGCCTTGCCAGCCTGGACCGAATTACCTTCTTCTGGATACCGAAGGCAGCGGGCATTATGTGGGGACTGTCCTCTCCGTGTTTCATGCCGAACCATCCTGGTTTGGGGAGGGAGATGACTTCTTTTTCATCGATGGCGCCAAGGAGCCACAACTCAAAGGAACTGGTTCCGAGGATTATTTCTGTGATGCCTGGGGATTCCGTGAGTTTCAGCACCTCAATCATGGGGTGACTATCTGGGAGGGATTCGATACAGGGGACCGTGGCACTGCCTATCGCTGGCATGTTCAGGACCCCATCCGGTTCGCCAAATCTCTGCGGGTGGAAATTGAACACAAAGGCGCCCGTGTGAGAGCTGATGGGAGTATGGAATCGGGCTTCATCGAACGTGCTGATGATTATTCCTCAGTCGCCTTCTGGTATCAGACGGGTGAGCCGAAACGCTTTGCTCCGCTCCCCCCCTTATCCGAAAGACGGCGGAAGACCCTGACCATCGAGACCGAGGCTTCCCTGGATTCCATTGAGCATTCGGAAGGTGGCCTGACAATTCAGGAGGGGGGGACCTGGAATGGAGGGAAACAGGTTCTCTTCAGCCCCAGGCAGGATGGGGCCACGCTCTCGATACCTTTTGAGGTGAAAGAGCCGATCAAGGCTGTCATGCGTCTGGTTTTGACCACATCTTTTGACTATGGAACCTATGAAATTTCCATGGATGATCAGGAGCCGGTCAAGAAGGATCTGTACTCACCGACTGTCGATAAAACAAAGGTGACCCTGAGGAAGGGGGAGATCCCTGCCGGTAAACACACACTTCGTTTTAAGGGAGTGGGTACGAATCCGAAATCGAAAATGCACAAATCCGAAGATCCAGGATATTACCTGGGTGTCGACGGGATCGAGCTGATGGAGCTGCCCTGATAACGGCAGGTGAGATGTATTGGCCCGGACGGTGGCTAAGAACCTGATCGTAATGGATAGGAGATGAACCGATGAGAAGCGATCTTCCCTTTCTGGTACGCGCCCGTGCTCCAGTGCGTGTGGATCTTGCGGGTGGATGGACCGATGTGGCTGAGTTTTGTGAAACCACCCCGGGGGGTGTGGTGAATGTCGCCATCGACCTGTGTTCGACCGTGACGGTTATGGCCAGGACTACCAAGGTCGAGGCGGGTAGCCGGGGATGGACACTGCATTCACGGCTGGAAGATGAATCGGTGGAAATCTACTCCGCTGATTTTGATATCTACATTGAAGCCAAGCGGGTGGCGGACCTGGAGTACGATGGGAATGTGGATCTGGTGAAAGCAGCTATCAAGGAGATGGACCTGCCGGGAGGATTCACACTCATCACTGAGAGCACCGCTCCACCCGGCAGTGGATTGGGAACCAGTGCATCGCTTGGGGTTGCACTCCTGGGAGCCCTTGCCAAATATGCGGGGAAACCCTTTCTCCCATCGGAGATCGCTGAGCTGGGCAGCTCCATTGAAAGAAAACGGCTGGGAATTCGTGGCGGCAAGCAAGACCACTATGCCAGTGCGCTGGGGGGTCTGGAATTCATGGAGTTTCGTGGTGAGGATGTTAAAGCCTCTCACTTGATCACCTCGCGCAGTGTCCTTCGGGAACTGGAGTGCAACCTGGTTTTGATCTACACCGGCAAGTCCCGTCTTTCGGGAGACATCCACCAAAGGGTCAGTGATGCCTATCACTCGGGGCGTGGTGAGACTCACGATGCCATCGAGGAAATGAAACGGATCGCCCGGGAGATGAAAGACGCCCTGATTCTGGACGATCTGGATGCGGTTGGACCCTTGATGAGCCGTAACTGGGAGTGCCAGAAAAAACTGCATCCGGATGTCACCAATCCCACCATCGATCACCTGTTTGAGGTTGCGATGACCTCCGGAGCCTCGGGAGGGAAAGCCTGTGGTGCGGGTGGAGGAGGCTGCCTCGTGTTCATCTGTGGTCCGCATGATACGCACCGCTTAAAAAGAGCGCTCCGTGCGGTTCCGGGAGTCCAGGTTCTACCGGTCCGGATCGATTCGCGTGGACTTGATAACTGGGATCCCCCTTTACCAGCCAGTTTTGGAGGTGATTCGATCTCCTGAAGTTAGAACCAGAGGCAGTGGATTCCTTTCTTTGTGAAGATGATTCCGTACAGATGAATCACGCGAAGAACGATTTTTATGTGAATCTCACAAAACCGGGAATCCATGGTGATCGGGGAGTTCTAGGGAATCGCTTAGATCGAGAAAATACTCTACAATCGGGTGTAGCAGTCCGATATAAAAAACATTCGCTATACCGCTCTCTGGTGGAGTTCTTCCAAGTGGAGTGTAAGAAAGCGCCACATCCATGACCCCTACTCCCTTCGAAGTTGAGAAGATGGTTAAAAAGAATACTGTCATTCTCAGACTGAGCGGGATGCTGAACACCGAAACCCGTGCTGATCTGGAACCTTATGTCGAGGAACTCGATTCATCACAGAATCTTCAGGAAGTCATCCTCAACCTGGATCGCCTGACCCATATCGATTCACGGGGACTTTCCACCCTTCTCTCCATGCACCGCCGGTTTACAGAGCGGGATGTCGGGTTCCGCCTGGTGAATGTCAACGATTATGTCCTGCGGCTCTTCCAGGTCTCCAATCTGGTCAACCTGTTTGAGATCGGTCCCCCACCCCAAGACCATGCTTCCCTTGTCCACGACCGCCGTGAAGCGCTGTGGCAATCCCATGCTTTTACGACGCAACTGCTGGCGGCACTGGGAGAGGCGGTTCTTGGTGTGGATGCGGATGGAAGGGTGTTGTTTGTCAATCCAGCCGCGGAACGCCTTCTGGGTTGGGAGGAAGCAGACCTGTTGGGCCGGGTTCTCTCGGATGCCTTGAATCCGCGTGACCAGTCTGGACGTCCGGTACTGATGGCCTTGTCTCCCCACCCGGCCTTGGAAGAAACACAAAACCCGGTTGTCCGTGTGGAGGTGACACTCCATAAACGATCTGGAGAAACCACCGAGGTGGAATGGGTTGCAACCACGATTTTCCAGGCGGGTCAACGGATTGGCCGCGTGATTGGAATCCGTGATCTCAGTCAACGGCGCAGGGCGCAGGATGAGGTAAAACGTCTCGCCACGGCGGTGGATCAAGCTGCCGAAATGATCGTGGTTACCGATCCCGATGGGGTAGTCCAGTATGTGAATCCGGCTTTTGAGAGAGTGACTGGTTACTCCCGGGAAGAAGCGGTTGGCAAGCGGACGAACATCCTCAGTTCAGGGGTTCACGACCAGGCGTTTTTCGAGGATCTCTGGCGTACCATTCGAGGGGGACGTGTTTGGACAGGACGGTTCATGAACCGCCGCAAGGATGGCAGGCTCTATGAAGAGGAAGCCACCATCTCGCCGGTCCATGATGCCGCGGGCGCCATCATCAATTTTGTGGCGGTGAAACGGGACATTACCCAGGAGGTTCTTCTTGAGCAGCAACTGCGTGAATCGCAGAAATTCGAGGCGATCGCTCAGCTTGCAGGCGGTATCGCTCATGATTTCAACAACCTGCTCACCTCGGTGATTGGAAACATCCAACTGGCCAAGATCAAGAAAAAAGGAGATGTCACCGCTTACCTTGAGAAAGCTGAACAGGCCTGTCTGAGAGGAGCTTCGCTTGTTCAGCAGTTGTTGCTCTATAGCCGTAAGTCCACTTCCACCAAAGAGCGAGTCAGCCTCAATTCGATTGTTCGTGAGGTCCTCGCGCTTGCCCGTGAGACTATTGACCGGCGGATCGAGTTTAAGGTGGAATTACACCAACAGCTCCCCCCGGTTCGTGCTGACTCGGGGCAAATGCACCAGGTCCTGTTGAACCTGGTGCTGAATGCACGCGATGCAGTTGAAGACCGTCGTGTTGCGGAATCGTCCACTGAGAAAAAGCCGACAACGCCTTTTGAGCAGAAGATCACAGTCAAGACGGATATTGTGTCTCCTGATTCTCAAAAGATTCCCAAAGATGCCCTTCCACCCGCGGAGGATTATGTAGTTCTGACTGTGTCTGATACCGGAACTGGTATGGACAGTAAAACTCGTCAGCATCTTTTTGAGCCATTTTTTACGACCAAAGAGGTGGGGAGGGGAACCGGACTGGGATTGGCAACCGCATATGGAATCGTGAGAAACCATGGAGGATGGGTGGAGGTCCAAAGCAGTCCAGGGGTCGGTTCCACATTCAATGTATACCTGCCTGCTGACATGGCCTCCAAAGTTGATCAGTCACAGCAGGTGGTTTTGGAACCGGTTCCAGGGGGGAATGAGACGATTCTTGTGGTAGATGATGAGATCTCGATCTGTGAGGTGGCCAAGGATATCCTGGAAGGCCACGGATATCAGGTTCTGATTGCCTTGGATGGCGTTGAGGGGTTAGACATCTATTCCCGTGAGATGGCCCATGTGGATTTGGTTATTCTGGATCTCTCGATGCCGAAGTTGTCTGGAAGGGAAGTTCTGGAACGTCTTAAGGCCTTGAATCCTTCTGTCCGTGTGATCATTTCGAGCGGTTACCTGGGCGATGATATCCACTCGACCGCCAGCGATTGTGTGTTTGTCCAGAAACCCTACAGGACCGATGACCTCCTCAGGGGGGTACGTGAAGCTTTGGATCGATTACCACTGAAGTCATTACGTTCTGCTTAGTTCTAACCAAGTCTGATTCTTTTTGAACACGGTTTTGAGGCATGGTCCTCCAGGTTACCTGTATTTATTCCAATCACATCCCCGAAGTCCCAGATTCGCAACTTGAACAGGAACAAGCCAAAGCGAACCGCCCCCGCCATTGACGGTCATTGAGATCCCATCCAGATCGAGTTCCGGGATTATCTGGCCTGAATCATGCTTTAGAAGGGAAATGTGGTGCAATCTGAACTGCTGGAGATTCTTTTACGCCCCGAAATGGTCGGGGAGGTTTTGGAGCTTCTCGACCATTTGGATGTCGAGTGGGTCTGTTATGGCAATGTCCAGGGCACCGGCAGGCAACGAGGCCACACCGAGATCTTCCGGGGGCGTGAGTATTCCATAGAACCCCTCCCCAAGGTCCGGCTCGAAATACTGCTGGATGATCCTACCCGTCGTGAGGAGGTCATCCGTCAGGTTCGGGATTGTGTCCACACAGGGCGAATCGGTGATGGGAAAGTTTTTGTGATGCGGGTGGAGGTTCCTGGCCAAAACTCAAGTGTTCCCACCGCCTAGATACGGCTTCAGTTTCCGTTTATCGAGACGGAATAGCAATAAACAAACAACAGGAGGTTCACATGGACGCAAAGGGTGTACTTAAATTCATCAAGGAGAAAGGGGCGAAGTTTGTTGATTTCAAGTTCATGGATTTCATTGGAACCTGGCAGCATTTCACTGTTCCCGAGGCTGAAGTCAGCGAATCCAGTTTCGAGGATGGATATGGTTTTGATGGTTCCAGTATCCGTGGATGGCAGGCGATCAATGAGTCCGACATGCTGTTGCTTCCTGATCCAGCGACAGCATTCCTGGATCCTTTCTACACGATTCCAACCGTTTCACTGACCTCAACCATTCTGGATCCAATCACCAAAGAACCCTATTCACGCGATCCTCGCTCGATCGCTCTTAAAGCTGAGGCTTACCTCAAGAGCACCGGCCTGGCGGACACCGCCTTTTTTGGACCCGAGGCTGAGTTTTTCTGCTTCGACAATGTCCAGTATGGCAGCTCGGCCAACCAGGCCTTCTATTCAGTGGATTCGAATGAGGGGACCTGGAACACAGGCCGTGCTGAGAATCCCAATTTGGGTCACAAACCGCGCCACAAGGAGGGATACTTCCCCTGCCCGCCTTCCGATGAGCTCGCAAATTTCCGTCAGGATGTGGTTGCCACGCTGTTGGAACTGGGGGTAGCGGTTGAGGCCCACCATCATGAGGTCGCCACTGGTGGGCAGTGCGAAATCGATCTGCGCTTCTCGCCACTCGTTCGTATGGCGGATGCCCTGATGACCTACAAATACACAGCCAAGAACATCGCCAAGAAGCATGGCAAGACAGTCACCTTTATGCCCAAGCCTCTCTTCGGTGACAATGGTTCCGGAATGCATGTCCACGTCTCCCTTTGGAAGGGCGGCACTCCGCTCTTTGCGGGCAGCGGTTATGCGGGACTTTCTGACATGGCCCTGAACTTTATCGGCGGTCTGTTGAAACATGCCGCCTCGATTCTGGCCTTCGCCGCGCCGGGGACCAACTCCTACCGCCGTCTGGTTCCCGGGTATGAAGCACCAGTCAATCTGGCCTATTCACAGCGTAACCGCAGTGCCGCCTGCCGTATCCCGATGTACTCGCCCTCGCCCAAGGCGAAACGTGTCGAGTTCCGTCCGCCCGACCCGAGCTGCAATCCTTACCTGACCTTCTCGGCCATCCTCATGGCCGGCCTGGATGGAATCCAGAACAAGATCGATCCAGGCGATCCGCTCGACAAAAACATTTACGACCTTCCGCCGGAGGAGCTGGCTGCGGTTCCAAGTGTGCCGGGTTCATTGTCCGAGGCTTTGGATGCTCTGGAGAAAGATCACCAGTACCTGCTCAAAGGTGATGTCTTTACTCAGGATGTGATTGACACTTGGATCGAGTACAAGCGGAGCAATGAAGTGGATCCAATCCGCCTGCGCCCGCACCCTTACGAGTTCCACCTGTATTTCGACGCATAAGACAAAGGACCAGTCCTGGCCCTCTCCCTGTTGCATGGAGAGGGCCGGTTTTCAGTCATCAAGCCGCCCGCGCCCCGGTGAGGTCTAAAGCCCGCCGGGGCGCTCTTCGTGGGCCAGCCAGCCAGAGGATGATTGTTTCACATCTATCCAAATCTTCTGAAAGATTCATGGTTGTTTAACTCCCCACGATCAAGTCGATTCCTCTCTCTTCGATAAGGAAGGGGTGTATATCTGTTATGAGATAATCTGTTTACTGATAGGTGGGAATCTGGATGGGTTCTTGATAGATTCAACTGAAAGGTCCACATCCAAAGCGGGCCAATACAAGTGATTGGGTGTCAAGGCCTCAACCTCTGTAATCTGCGCGATGGTGGCTTCACGGAACCAAGGAAATTCTGAGAACGGAAGAAAGAATTCATCTTCGTTCTCATCGCCCAAACGCTGCGCTCGATGGATGTCACGCTCAGAGAGCCCATGGCTCGCCGCAAGCACAATTTCTGGTTCGAGCCAGAAATTGGCCTCTCCTCCATGTCCGATTGTGTGAACAGGGATTCACCTTTCTTCCCGTGAAAAGAAGAAAAAGCGGAATCCATCCTCGATGAAAACAGCCGGTGCCATCGAAGTGTGCAATATCATCTCATCCATCGACACCTCCACGATGCGGTTTGTTGGAGTTGCCAGAACGCCCCTCAATACCCCTCCCACGCCTTGATCTCAGCGGGCGGAACCCCGAATGAGATGGTCTCCGTTTCGAGTTCATGGACAAATCGAATCAACAGGTGAGGAGACTTGGTCTGCCAACCTTCGGAAGTGGTATCGATGTTGGTCACCTTGGGGAGTGTGGTTTCCCCCTCCCAGACATTCCCGCCCACTGGTTGTGTCCACCCCGCCACAAGCAGGCGTGTGGTCTCCCCTACCTTGTTTTTAATATTCAGAGAGATGTACTGACCGGGGACAAACGATTGGACAGTCATATCATCCACAAGACCGGTTATAAGAACTGTACCGGTCTGGGATGCCTGTGCTGAACCCAGCTGGAGCGTGGTCAGCTCAGGTGACTTGTCCAGCATGAAATAGACATTTTTGAGGATATCCTCGGGATTGATATAGACCGGTTGAGGATTGTTACCCACCATGTTCCAGCCATCCGGGTAGGTTCCCATGAGAGAACCGGGGGTGACGACCTGTTGATGGATCCCGCTGGTAGCAACACCCTCCGCAATGGTGCGCCAGTCATAGGAGGAATCATGATTCGCCAGCAGGAAGAGAGCATGCGAATAGACCAGTCCGTTCCATTGGACTGCCTTGCCAAACCAGGAGCCGGTATAGAAGGTAGCGCCGAACACCGGCACACTCCCATAGCGCATGGTGGTCCGGTCGGGTGGATTCCAGAACCACAGGAATGGCAATCCCGCTCTGGCCCAGTAGATGGCTTCATCCAGGTAGCTGCTGTCCCCAAAGGCTTCATAACCGGCCACAAAGGCCTCCACCGCCTGTCCGGCAGCGAGGAGATCCGGTGTGTGTTGAGGGATCTCCCAGGTCTGCGCAGCGCGTGGCACGGTGAAGGTCTTCATGTGTTCCAAGGAACGTTTTCCGCCATTCAGGAAATCTGCCCGTTTGAGCTGCCGTCCCATGCTGAGTAATTGATAGGCACGTCGTGCGGTCCAACCCAGCTCCCGGTCATTGGCGTCATATAAGCTTGGGTCCCCAAAGGGAGGATAGGAGCCATCGTTACGCAGTTGGGAGATCTGTCCCAGGCCCATCGAGACCATTGAGTTGATGCCGGCATTCATTTCTCCAAAAACGAAGGGAGCCTGGACACCAAAAATGTGTAAACCGGATTGACTGGTGAGAACTGAGGCTCCGCTGGTCTGGATGTAGTACTGAATTGCCTCAAGGGCACGGTCTTTCGCTGTGATGCTGCCGGTGGTGAGGTAATCGAGCCAGAGGAGATAGGCGAATCCCGGCGTCTGGCTACAACTGAATCCGGTGGCGTGTTGCCAGCATTTCGTATCCTCTCCCCACAGGGTGGTCAGGAAAGCCTCGCGGGAGGCCACTACAGTTTCCTCGAGAGTCCGGGGCAGGGGATAAGGCGGTGGCTGATGGCCATGCAGATCCAGCCACTGATCCACCAGGTCGAGGATCGTTGTACAGGTGGCCTGAACGACAATCCGGGTACTCAGGTGAACAGTTTCTCCGGTTTTCATGGGGTAGGGGTTTGCAGCATGAAGCGAGTTGACCGGCACAAAGTCAGGGATGGAGGGAGCAAAGATTTCAAGGCGGTGATTTTCCTGGCCATCCAGGAAATTTGGTGAAGCGAATAAGGCAGTCGGTTTGATCTTTCCCTCCGCCCACTCCTGAGTCGCTTCCCAGACCAGCCCAGCCAGCAGATTGTCTGGAGTGAGCACACCCATTCCGGGGATCGTGACAAAATGGGGGTCAGGGGCATAACGCAGGTTCTGAGGGGGGGCAATATCCAGAGTGGAGGAGGAAACCTCCCCGGAGATCAGCCATTCGACACCAGGGAAAAGGGCCTCCTGCTGTGATGCTCCATAAGCCCGTTCTCCTACCTTGAGGTTGATGGGTGCGAAACGGTACAGATCCACCGCTTGGGAGGCTGTGAGATGGCCATCGGCCTGCATAAAGGTGCTGTCAGCGCTCACGGCAAGATCGAGTCGATAGGAGGCATTCAAACCCAGGTCTCCCAGGAGGTTGGAGGTGAACCGGATGGAGGCTGAGTCGGGATTGTCCGATAGAACCTGGGCATTGGAGGGCTGGACCTGAGCCGATTTGAGAAGGGGATTCCCCGGTGCGGCCAGGATGACATCCCCCACTGGGGAGAGCACACCTGCAAGGAGCCAATCAGCTCCGGAGCTGGAACGGCCATAGAGGTAAATGGGTCCGAATCCACCTGGATTGGATACGGCCACGGCCCTTAAGCGTGAGGATTGAAGAACCATGTTGCCGGACGCATCGGTAACTGCGTGGGCATTGTCAGTTGCCGGTATCGAATCAGGGTCGGGAGGAGGACTCGAGACCAGCACCCGCGCAGATTGGGTATTGTGCGGCGTGCTCCCGCCAAGATCCACCGAGACGTTGATCGTGCGGATCCCGGGATCCTGAGAGGCTTGCACACTCCAGGTGGCCTGTTTGGAGGGGCCACCTGGGACCAGGCTACCCACACCATTTTCCAAGTCTGCCGAGAGCAGGGAAATCTCTGGGGGTAAGGTAAGGGTCAGGGTGGCTGCGGACACTGTTTCGGTCCCAAGGTTTTTCACTTCGGCACGAATCTCGAAGGTTTCCCCTTTCTGAACGACACTCCGGTCTGGCCCGAAAGTGACAAACTGGACATTGTGTTTCGAGGGAAGTACCCAGATCCGGTTGATCCGGAACTGCCCGGTATTCCCCTGGCTGGTCGGATCGATCCGCAACTGGGTAATGGTCCCTTTCCAGGTCGTGAGGTTTTCCAGCGGGATCTCGTAAACATGGAAATCCACTCCAGCCTGGATATTGAAGTGGGTCGACTTGGCCTCGCTCCAGACAGGGTCGGTGGAAGTGATCCAGAAAAGCTGGGCGGAGGTACCCACATCCACGCGCATATCCACCACCAGGGAACCAGCTTCGATGGCCCCCAGATCCAACATGGGACCATGCAGAAAAGGATCGTTCCCGGTAATTGTGCCACGCAGTGTTCCCCCACTGGTGGTTAATGCATTCATTCCATGGACAGCGGTCCAGCCTTCCGTGTCACCCGTGATGCCGAATTCCCACATCCGGCTGGGCGGAGCAGAAAGACACATGAAGTAGTCAATCTGGACAGTTCCCGAGTTGGCACTGTTACCGGGATCGAGACGGTACCGTACGATCGTGTTATTCCAGGCATCATTCGCCCGCATATCCACCAGATAGGTGTGCCATTGGTTATCGGAAAGGATGGAAAAAACCACGCTTTTGTCGGCGGAGAAATTTGGAGAGGTGGTGGTGGCGAAGAACAGCTCCGCGCCATTGTCTCCTGAGTTTGTTTTCATACGGATGGCGAGGTATGGATAGGCGGTCCCACTGAAGGAAACGGAAGGACCAAACATGTAAGGGTCGGAGCCGGTGATCTGGGTGGTCAGGACACCATTACTTACTGTAAAAGAGCTGAGGGAATGAGTTGGCGACCACCCTTCGGCATTCCCAGTATTGAGGAAGTCATACTGAAGAGTTGAATTGGGAATGGTTGCTCAGGCAAATCCCAGTGGAGCATTCAAAACGAGTAACAAGGTGAATACCTTACGAATTGACACGAAAATGGGCCTCCTGGGATTTGGAAGATTCGAAAAAAGATTGATAGAAAAAATCCGGTTTTGATGGATTAATCTGATTGTATCAGCGGCTTGAGTGTGATGTCAGCGTTCCTCCAGGCGGTCAGGTTGGGCGGTGCCCACCCACAGCGGGGCTTCCGGCATGAGACGGTGGAAGAAACGCTCCAGGCTGCCCGGATCATCAGAAACAAAGTACCGTGAAGAGACAGCAGAACCCTTGGGAGTTTCGATACCTCTTGCACCCAAAATCCGGGCAACCGCCTCGGCGGTGCATTCAGCGCTGTCAACCACCGTAACTCCCGGCCCCACTGTCTCCTGGATGGCTTCTCGCAGGAGTGGGTAGTGAGTACATCCCAGGATCAGAGTATCGATACCCTGATCAAGCAAGGGACTTAAATATTCCTTCGCGATCAATCGGGTGGCGGTATGGTTCTCCATGCGTTCTTCGGCCAAGGGCACAAACAGCGGACAGGCGGTGCTGTAAACCCGGGCTTGCGGGAGACGTTCCAGCAGAGCACGTTCATAAGCGGCACTGTTGATGGTGGCCAGTGTTCCGATGACTCCCACACACTGGTTGCGGGTTTTCATCACGGCGGCCTCCACGCCGGGTTCAATCACTCCCAGCACTGGCCCATCGAACTCCTCTGCCACGCAATCCAGAGCGGTTGCCGTACAGGTATTGCAGGCGGCTACTATCATCTTGACGCCTTGACGGCGAAGGAAGCGGGTGATTTCGCGAGTAAAGCGGCGGATGGTCTCGGTCGACTTGGGACCATAGGGAACCCGTGCAGTATCTCCAAAGTAGAGGATGGATTCATCAGGAAGACGTTTGCGCAGGGCGCGTACCACGGTGAGACCGCCAAGGCCAGAATCAAAAACACCAATAGGTTTGTCCAGTTCGAGCACGGGATTCGTCATCGAGTGTGTGTTTCAGTTCGTTGACTGCGCTCCAAGCCAATCTTCAGAGGGGGAGAAAGGTTCTGAGAGAACGATCCCGCCCGGGCTCGAATCAGTCTCTTTTCCATCCACCAGGAAACGGACAAATTGGAAGTCAGAGCCCAGGTTAGTCACTGTGTGAACCACCGAATAAAGACACAGCCCCACAGTTACTGGATCGGCATTAGTCCAGCTTTCCGGCAGCTTGGCGATGTCGATGTAGACAGTCCTGGTGTCGCGGTCATAGAAGGCGGACCGGAATTGAATCTCAGGTGGAACCGCAGGGCGAAGAGCAGGTGAAGCCGGGGGGGCACGGAGTGCTTCAAGAACTCGCAGGACCTTGCCCATCGTGTGGGGTGCTCCCGCGACCGGCCGGTCTTCATAGACAAGCTGTTCCGTCAGGGGGTTCACACAAAAAATCCGGGCTTTGAAGGAACCGGTCGCTTTGAGAAGCGGGTCTTCCGTGGTCGTTCCTGTTTGCAGAACAGAGGCAATGGATTCCGAGGTGGACTCCACCAGGGGTACCTGACCCGAGAGCAGGCCTGAACGCCAGACAAAGACCAGTGTGATCGTCAGGATCCCCAATAACAGCAGGGTGACCACAATCAACCAGGCAAATATGAATTCGTTGCGTGCCACTTCAACCTTTCCGTAACTGCGCGAGAGACTGTCCAATCACTTCGGCGGCCTTCCGAGCTTCTTCTTTCACATGCCCTGGATCGAGCCCGATGGTGAGCAGGACACCCGGAACTTCCCGTCCCTGCAGAACGTCGATGGGGGCGCTACGCAGTCCAATTGAACGTTTTTCTCCAAAAACTCCCACATAATTCCGGTACATCAGGTCGGCGATGGCACGGCTGTCGCGCTTGTGGTTCAGGCTCACCCGGCTCCACTCATACAACCGGGTTCCTTTGACCTCGGTGGATAATCCGGGAGCATCGTAATAGCAGAAGGATGAACGCAAAGGAGGAGAGGCAGCCTCAACCCGCAAGGCAACCAGGGCATCCGCTTCCACATAACTCTTTTCCGGGGTTTTGGGATCCCAATTGACCGAGGTGAGCTTGATCCCATTGGCATCCAGTACCTTGCGCAGTTCGCCAGCCATGATCCCGGCGGGAGTGGTTTTTTCGCCAGTTCCCTCCGCGATCACGGACTTTGAGGGAAGGAGAATCGCCAGCACATTCTGAATAGGCTTGTCGCCCCCCATCTCTGAGGGGGGTGGTTCTTCCGGAACTGCCCCGGATGATGCGCCTTCTTCAGGAGTGGGTTCGGGTTCTTCCACTTCCTGACCGGGGAGTTGGTAATTGGGGTAACGTTTGAACACAGCCTCCAGTAAGCCGCGTGAAACGTAAACCTCGCCACGCCGCTGGGTAGGAGCATCCGGCCATTCCACGATCTCGGTTCCCACACGGCCCAGAGGAGATTCCACCACCAGTGCAAAGGTCAATCCACTTTCAGGTTCTTTGAGAATGGCGCGCCGAAGGAGTGCATTCCATGAAAGGGAAGCTCCCAAAACCGCCTGGATATCCGTGAGTGAATAGATATTCCGGTCGCCCGCTGTTTCATCTATCGGAACTTTCTCCAGTAAGGTATCCAGGACACCTTGAGCAGGGAGGGGAGTCTGATTCGTCAACAGACAGATGAGAATCAGGAAGGATTTTCCTGTCAAGCAGGACCGCCGGTTCATGCGGGCATCTTAGCAGTCCCGTTTCCCTTCCGGCAACGGTGGTGGTGGGATCAGGTGGAGGAGATGGTTTTTTTCCTCTTTTCAATCAATTCAACCGACGACGTAAAGACCTTCTCCACCGTCAGGGACTTCATGCACTCGCGCCCAAGCGGGCATTCACGCAGGAAGCAGGGTGAACAGGGGACATCAGACTGAAGAACTTTATGATGCGGGGCCTGTGGACCAGTCCAGGAAGAGTCCGTCGATCCGAACAAGGCCACAGCGGGTACCCCCAGGGCGTCGGCCAGATGCATCGGGCCGCTGTCATTGGTGATCAGGCAAGTGCATAGCGAAAGGAGGGCCATCATTTCCCTCAGGCTGGTCTGTCCGGAGAGGTTCACCCCTTGGTTACCAGCCAGACCATCGAGTATGAAAGCACCTTGGTCGTGGTCTTTTTCCGTCCCCAATACCATGACGAAACAACCCTGTCTGGAAAGCCTATGAGCGGTCTCCCGGAACCACTCCGGTTCCCAGCGCTTGGCCGATCCAAATGCCGCTCCCGGTGTGATACCGAGTAGAGACGTGGAGTCAGTGGCTCCCAACCTGGAAAGACATTCCTGTGCCCAGCAGATTTCCTTTTCCGAAAGAAAGAGTTCCGGTTGACGGTATATGGGGGCACACCGCCAGGATCTGGGGAGGAGATGAAGGTAATAGTCCACCATGTGCAGGTATCGTACCCGCGGACCGCAGAAGACTCCGCGGGTTAGCAGAGGCCCTCTCCAGTCGCGCCGGTATCCGATCCGTTCCGGGATTCCCAGGCTTTTGGCGGTCTTGGCTGATGAGAAGGAATTGGTCAACAGATAGATCCTGTCGAATGCGGTTTCCCTGATTGGTTCGAGAAGCTCCGGATTGTTCTTTTCATCCAGAGCGAAAATGAAATCGATGCCGGGGAATTGCTCGAAAAGAACCGCTGTGTGTGCCGGACCCCAAACCGAGCAAGATCCTTCCTTTTCAATGATCAGGCGGATGGCGGGCACTGCCATCACGGTATCCCCGATCCAGTTGGGTAGACGGACAAGGACTTTGCTCATACCGGCAGGTCTGGGGATGGAGAGGATTCGGGGGGAGTCCTCAGGAAGACTTCCATCACCGCGCCTTCCTGGTTGCCCCGGTTGGAAGGGACCAGACGGCCCTGGTGAATATCGACAATGATGCTGTGGACCCAGGCCAGGCCCAAACCGCCCTGCCGTTTCTTCGTGGTAAAATCGAAATGGAAAATCTGTTGGAGTTCCACTCCCTCCAGGCGTTGTCCAAATGGATTCTGGAATCCTGTCCCGTTATCCACCACTCGCAACACTGCCCAGCCATTGGATTGATGGCAGTCGATCTCGACTTTGCCGGGTGGAGTCGGATGTTCGGCTTGCCTTTCCGCAATCGCCTGAGTCGCATTGGCCAAAAGGTTGAAGAGTACCAGCTTGAGCAGTCTCGGATCTGCATGGGCAACGGGGCTGGTTTCCCCCTTGAGGAGTTCATAAACCACTTGCCGTGATGTGGAGTGGCGGTAAAGCTCGATGACCTCCGCGACCAGGGAATTGAGATCCACACATTCGAACTGAGGTTCGCGGGTGTAGCTGAATGCCCGGTAGACATTGACAACCTCCTGAAGCAGTACCGTGGTCCTGCGGAGCCCCTCAACAGCGGCATGAACCATCTCTTTCTTCTCTCCCGGGACTTCCACGATGCCACGGCGGAAAGCAGTCCGGAGAGTCTCAAGTTCCAACCGCCCGGTGGCCAGGATATTGGTCAGGTCATGGCCCATGCTGGCCGAAAGATCGATGCTGACTTCATAACGTCCACGATCCAGAGCCTCCAGACGTTCCAGGGAACGGGTGAGGATTAATCCCAGCTGACGGACCAGCCCCCGGAAATAGGGTAATGCCAGGCCGGGGGTATCCTCGCTGCGTGGAAGGGCGGCCAGGAGCAGCCCCATCCTTTGGCCACGCCGCTGGACCACTCCGCCAAACCAGATCCTCGCATGACTGGCAGGATTCCCCATGGATAACTTTCCAGCTGAGGGATCCTGGAAAAGCATGTCCCCTTCGGACTCGCTGGTTTTTGCGAACCAGGCCAGATCTCCCGGTTCAGGACAAGTGATCTCATCTCCTCCAGATCCTTTCCACCGCGAGAGGATGACATTGGATGCAAGGTTTTCAGCACCATCGAAGGGTATCCAGGCGGCTCGATCATACCCCATGCCCACCTGAATCAGGTTCATCGCCTCCGTCCAGAATGAGGCATCCTCTCCAGGGAGTTTTTGGGCGGGCTCTCCCAGGTGTTCGCCCAAATCTGAAAGGTCGAAATGAACAGCGGTCAGACGAGTGCCACGGGCCATGGAGTTGTAGGCTCGTTCCACCTCGTGCCTGGGGCGTACGATGATGGGGGGAGGCTGATCTGGAGGACTGGCCAGGGCGCGGGCGATCCGTGCCAGAGGGCGGATTGCACCTGTGAACAGCAGGAAGGCGATAAGGAGGTTGGAGAGTGTGAAAACAAGGGCATAAACACGGTACTCGATCACCAGGTCGTGAACCTCGGGGATTTCCGGCCAGCTCACGAGATGAACCCAGACCTCATACCCCTCCGAAACCGTTCCACGTGCGGTGAATTCGAAGTTGCGTGTGAACAGGCAGTTGCTCCAGGTGTTGAAGACCTTTCTCTTGTCTTCGGCATTGGCTGGTTCTTCGCGGAAAAGCACCTCGCCGGAGGCATTTGTCACCTCGAAGAATACCGCGGGAAAATCGGGTTGGCTGATGAGGGTATAGACATCCCTCGAGGCTTGCCGGATCTCCTCCTTCACCACAGCGGATTGGACCAGGCCACTTGCACGGATTCCCTTCATCCGGCGTTGGATCTCGGTCAGGGGACGTTTCTTCTCGATGATGATGTCTTTTTTCTTGAGATTGAAATTATTCTCCATCAAGGCAAGCACCAGGATCTCGATCACCACCACAGCAGCCACGAGTGCCACGGTGAGCAGGCGGAAACGGTAACGCCCCGAAAGTGAACGCACCCTGGTGGAGGTCATGGATGCTGTTTCCTTGTTTGAATTACTTCCATTCTGATGGATTCTCCCCAGTCAGCACCTGGAAGAGGCTCCAGACACAAGGGTTCGAGTAATAATGAATTCCCCAGCGGATCGCACCGGTTTCACGGTCCAGGCACCAGGGGATGTTCCAGGGGGTTTTCTGGAGCAGCGCGATGTTCTCATAGCTCCGGTTGAAGAGGGTGATCGCCTCCTCCTTCATCCCCGACGCTGCAGCCATCGCACAGAAGCACCACACCTCGCCGATGGTGATGACCGAGGAGTGGTCCTTGAAGCTCTCATCCACCTTCCCATCCGGTCCCACCCCATTCACCGCGCCAAAGGGGGTGGCGGCCACATTGAGTTTGAACACACTCTGAATATGTTTGGTGAGTTGATCCCTGGACACCAGATCCGGCAGTCCATTGCATGCGGCGAACCATTGGCCGCACAGGGCATTGGTCAATAAGGTGTTGCTGATGCGCTTTCCAGTGGTGTCGTTGTAAAGGCGGTAATACTCGCCGGTCCACAATTTCTGATCAAAGGATTTTGAACCCTTTTCGAACAGGGCTTTGAGTTCCTCTGCGAATGCGGTATCACCCGCTGCCTGTGCCATCTGCTCTCCCGCTTTAAGTGCTGCAAGGCAGAGGCTCCCGGTGTAGGAACTCACCCCCCACCAGGGCCAAATGTCGTAATACTGGTTGGCCGGGAAACCAGTTTCGCTGCCGGGATCCTCATCCGCCAGCCCATCTCCATCTTTGTCGAGGGTCATGGCGAACTGAAGTGCTTTCTTGACCGTGGGATACATCTCCTTCAGGTAGGCTGTGTCTTTCCAGAGCAGTTGGTTGCGCCAGCAAAGCAGGACAAACTCGGTGGAGACAATCGGGTGCTGGCAGTGGAAATAGGGGGACTTGGAGCCCATCGGGATGCCGAAGCCGAAGGGGATTTCGCCGTTGGGCACTTGTGCGGCGGCGACCTGGCCCATTGTGGCCTTCTCCAGCTCCGGCCAGAAAAGCGCCAGAGGAAGCGAACCATAAAAACGGCACACAAAGGTCTCGGTGATCGCACAACCGGTAAAAGACTCACTCTGGAAGAAACGTCCGTCATCCATCCACCAGGAATTCCGTGCGAGGATATACAAGCCATTGATAACCGCATCCTTTAGTTGATCTGACACGTTGCTCCGGTAGACCTGTTCCTGCCAGGCACAGATTTTTTTGTCGATCTCAGTAGTTTGAGGGAGAACTGCTGTCAGCACCTCGGCTGCGTTTGAGTACCCCTGGGAGTATCGGTGTTTCAGTGCCTCGTGGTCGCTGGAGGTCCATTGCGGGAAATGCCAACCCACCCCGAAGGTGATCACACGTGTTTCGCCCGACATGAGGCTGGCACGCGCCTCCAGGCGGGTGACATCCGCTTGTCCCATCAGGGGTGTCAGGTCCCAGCCTTCGCCCATCGCCCCGATGGCATAGGTCCCCGAAGCAGCATTGATGAGGCACACATTGGCATCCCCCTCGGTGGGATATGGAGATCCAGCCCCAGACCAGTTCAGGGCGATGGTGACGGGAGCGCCTTTCTTTCCCTGGTTGGTGACAGTAAAGCTGAACAACGCGGCGGGTAACGCCGAGAGGGTGTAATCATGTGGAATCAGGGGGGAGAACGCTCGGATGGAACACCTAATCCCATTCAGGTCTCCACACTCGATGTCCGCTGCGGGGAAGTGCCCCCAGAAACGGGTGGCGATCCGGTTGTGCGCACTGGACCCAAACCCATAGGTTCTCTCTCCCACACTGATCTCGAAGCCACAGTTGGCGGAGACAGGCTTGGGCTTGAGCCAATCGTTCTCGCAGGAGGTGGCCCCGAAGGTGCCATCCGAGTTCAGTTCGATGAAGCCGGTTCCGAGTGCCCCCAAAGGCATGGCGCTGGTGGCCTCCCCGGCCTCGTACCAGACACCCGCTACCGGGACTTTGAAGCCAGCCGGGGTGAAGGTGTCAAACTGAGGTGCGGCAACCAAGAGGGAAAGTAGAGGCAGGATTGGCATGATTGGTTCTCCTGAGGAGACGATGAATCGCGGAAAAGATCCGTCAATACACCGAGTATAGAACAATGGTTTAAGGTAGGGCAGCAGATATCACCCCCCAAATCCCGTCGCCCCGCGGGAGAGGGATTTAGGGGTGAGGTTTTTGTTGCCGCATCACTCCAACAAAGTACTAGCACTCTGGACTGAGAGGTTCATACTGAGTCATCTTCCCGCCCCATCCTCCTGGGGATGGTGTGCATTTCAAGGAGGAACATCAATGAATCGCCGTACATTCCTTCGGGCCTCCGGTTCCGGAGCCGTGCTGTTGTTTTCAGGAATCACTGGAATGGGAAAGGATCAGGTCATGGCTTCGAATCGGGCTCGTGCATGGATGAAGGACTTCTCACGGCTGGAGAACAGGAACCAGAACCGTTCGGATGTAATCGGTTCGCACGGTATGGTCTGCACCAGTCAGCCGTTGGCCAGCCTGGCGGGACTCGACATTCTCCGCAAAGGGGGGAATGCCATCGATGCGGCGGTTGCGGCAAATGCGATGCTTGGACTGGTGGAGCCGATGAGCTGTGGCCTGGGTGGAGACCTCTTTGCCATCCTGTGGGTTGAGAAAGAAAAGAAACTTTTTGGTTTGAACGCCAGTGGACGGGCTCCCGCGAATTGGAGCATCGAGGCCGCGAAGAACCTTGGTTTGACAGAGATCCCGGGTAGAAGTCCACTCTCCTGGAGTGTGCCGGGTTGCGCGAGTGGATGGGGATTGCTGCTCGAACGGTTCGGACAGATCGGGATCAGGGAGGTTTTGGCTCCGGTGATCCAATATGCGCGTGAGGGCTTCCCTCTCTCTCCACAGATTGCTTCCAACTGGGGCTTCAATCCAAAAGATTCGCCAACCCTTGGAGAAACCTATCTCCCGGAAGGAACCGCGCCTCAGTGTGGAGACATCTTTCGTAATCCGGAACTGGCCTCCACCCTGGAGATCCTGGCCCGGGATGGAGCGATGGCTTTCTACCAGGGGGATATCGCGGAACGGATCGTGAAGTTCTCGCAGAAGCAGGGAGGGCGTTTCGAAATCGGCGATTTCCACAATCACAAGGCGGACTGGGTGGAGCCGGTATCCACCAGTTACCGTGGCTTTGATGTGTGGGAGCTGCCGCCCAATGGTCAAGGCATTGCAGCCTTGCAGATTCTGAACCTGCTGGAGATCTTCGACATCGGCGCTCTCGAAATGAACTCGGCGCAGCACCTCCACCTGTTCATTGAAGCGAAGAAACTCGTATATGAGGACAGAGCCGTTTTTTATGCTGACATGGACTTTACCGATGTGCCCATCGATTGGCTGATCTCGAAGGAGTATGCGCGCGAGAGGGCGAAGTTAATCGATCCCGCACGAGCTGCGGAACGTGTCCTGCCGGGCAAAGCTCCTGGATCGGAGACCATCTACCTGACCGCCTCGGATGGCGAGGGGAATATGGTCTCATTGATCCAGAGCATCTATGCCGGCTGGGGATCACGCTTTGTTCCCGATCATCTGGGGTTTGCGTTGCAGAATCGAGGAGAACTTTTTTCACTGAATCCCGCTGACCGGAACTGCCTCAAGCCGGGCAAGCGGCCTTTTCACACCATCATCCCCGCGTTTGTCACCGGGCAGGGCAGGCCGGTGTATTCCTTTGGAGTGATGGGTGGTGATTTCCAACCGCAAGGCCACACCCAGGTCCTGATGAATCTCATCGATTTCGGCCTTTCGCCCCAACAAGCCGGAGAACAACCTCGTGTCCAGCATTCCGGCAGCTCGACTCCTACAGGCAACAGGATGAAAGGGGGGGGAACGGTCACTCTCGAGAATCTGATTTCAGACAAAGTGCGAGCCCAGCTGGTGGAGCTGGGGCATCAGGTGAAAGAAGGAGTAGGATCTTTCGGCAGTTACCAGGGCATCTGGAGAGAGGACAACCCCTTGAGGTACTTCGGTGGCTCCGATCCACGTCACGATGGTTGCGCGATGGGATACTGACTGCCAAGCTGGTTGAGCGACCGGGTCAGGGTGTTTTCTGCCCTGATTGTTCGTAGACCCGCACATAGTCGATCAGGTACTTTTGCGGGAAAATGCTGTCATCGATTTCGCCACCCCAGGCACCTCCCAGGGCCAGGTTGATCAGGAGGAAGAAGGGTTTCCGGAAACGGTTGTCTTCACCCTTACCCGCCTCATCGATGAGGAAGGTGTTGTATTTTTTCTCATCAAAAAAGAAGTCGATGCGGTCTTCGAACCATTCGATGGCATAGACATGGAAATCATTGAAGGGTGCCTGTGTCTCGATCTTGTTGCCTTTGAAAGTGTGCTTCCCATCGACATCATAGTGGACAGTGCCATGGATATGGTTCGGGTCATGCCCCACGAACTCCATGATGTCGATCTCACCACACAGAGGCCAGCCAATCTCCTTGAAATTGGTTCCCAGCATCCAGATCGCGGGCCAGACACCCTTGCCTTGTGGTAGTTTGGCACGGACCTCGATCCGTCCATATCTCCAGCTGGCCTTACCCAGTGTGATCAGGCTGGCTGCGGTGTACTGAGCAAACTCACGTTCCCTGATCCAATCCGTGGGGGATGTCTTGTAGAGAGGATTTCGGACAGGTTCTTTGCGTCCCTCGATCACAAGCACTCCATTTTCGACGCGTGAATTCTCGAGACGTTCACGCTGGTAATACTGGCCCTCAAAGTTGCGGACCAGGCCTTCCTCATAATCCCATTTTGTTTTGTCGGGTAAGCCGGTGTAGTCAAACTCATCGGACCAGACCAGTTTCCATTCCGTTGCCGGGACTGCGGTGGTTGCCATCATCACGATAGCAGAAAGTAAAAGGTTCGTTTGCATGATCATACTCCGTTTTTAAGACCTCATTCCCAACTCCATCTTCCACAGGGCGAGGGGGCAATTCACACCCTTTCTCTCTTTGGGAGAAGGGGATTGGGAGGATGAGGTGGTCCGTAGTACCCTCTTCAAAACTCAGAAGGAGGATAAAGGTAAATGACCCCAGTCTCCAGATTCATTCTCCTGGCTGGATTGTTGTGCTCGTTTCAGTCTCAAGCGTCTGATCTCCCCAATGATAAGACCTTCACCAATTCAATCGGGATGACTCTGGTTCGAATCGAACCCGGGACTTTTTCGATGGGTACACCGGATGAACCTTTGCCCGATGGTCTCACCCATCCCAAGGAGGCCAATGGAGTTGATTCCATCCATGTCCCCAAGACAGGTGACTTCGATGAACGGCCAGTTCACCAGGTTGCACTCACAAAGCCTTTTTTTATGGGAACTACCGAGGTGACCAACCAGCAGTACGAGGAGTTCGATCCGCTTCATGCTTACCTGAGGGGTAAGCATGGCTTCTCCATTGATCATGACGAGGCTGCTGTGTTCATCTCCTGGGAAGAAGCCAATGCATTCTGCGAGTGGCTCTCCAGGAAAGAGGGGCTACCCTACCGGCTTCCCACCGAGGCGGAGTGGGAATATGCCTGCCGCGCGGGAACGACTACCCCTTTTTCCACCGGCGAAGCCTTACCGGAGGGATGTGTCAAAAATCCTGACAACAGCTGGTACCCCGAACCCACAAGGAGCCGTGGCAGGGAGGAAGTGGTCCCTCTCCATGTGGGCAAGACACCCGCCAATCCCTGGGGGCTGTATGATATGCATGGCAATGTGGAGGAGTGGTGCCATGATTGGTATGGACCTTACTCGAGTGATTCGAGCTCGGACCCAGCCGGACCTGAAAAGGGGGATTTCAAGGTCACACGCGGTGGGAGCCATGGCACTGTGGCCTATTACCTGCGTTCCTCCAACCGCATGGGCACTCTTCCCGAGGACAAGACCTTCATGATCGGCTTCCGGGTGGTGATCGGATCCCTGCCGGAGAGTAAGCCCTCACAGACCTGGCCTGTTCCGCTCAGCCAGCAACAGGTTCGTCAGGAGATTCCGGCGAATGTGACTCAAGGACCAGATCCCAACACCCCTTACTTCAAAGGTCCACGCAAGTATGTCCATATTCCTGCAGGGTCGGAGGGACCCCTTTTCTCGCATCACAACCATGATCCCGGTATCGCGGAGTGTCCGAATGGCGACCTGCTGGCGATCTGGTACAGCACTGTCACTGAGAGAGGGCGTGAACTCGGTCTGGCCGCAAGCCGTCTCCGTTATGGTGCCGAGGAGTGGGAGAGCGCTTCACCCTTCTGGGATGCGCCAGACCGGAATGACCATGCGCCCGCGCTCTGGCATGATGGCAGGGGTCGGCTCTACTTTTTTGTGGGTCTTTCCAATGCCGCCACCTGGGGACCATTGGCGATTGTCATGAGAACATCAGATGATAGTGGGGCAAGTTGGTCGAAGGCACTGCCTGTGATACCCGAACATGTGGGACGTCACCAGCCAGTCGAGTCGGTCATCCAGGCCCGGGATGGTGCCATAATCCTGCCCTGCGACAGTTATCCCGGTGGTCTCGGAGGAACAGCCCTCCATTTGAGTTATGACCAAGGCCAGACCTGGACAGATCCAGGCGGATCCATCCGTGGAATCCATGGAGGAGTGGTTCAACTGAAAGACGGGCGCTTGATGGGGCTTGGCCGCGGGCAATCCATAGAGGACAAAATGCCCAAGAGCCTCTCCTCCGATATGGGCAAGACCTGGACCTATGAACCCAGCATTTTCCCTCCGATCGGCGGTGGGCAACGTCTCGCATTGCTGCGCCTGAAAGAGGGGCCTCTCTTTTTCGCTTCTTTCAGTCGTGAGCCGCTGATGGTAACGGATGCCTCTGGCAAGCAACGACCGGTGACAGGGCTGTTTGGCGCCATCTCCTATGATGAGGGGGTCACTTGGCCCAGGATGAGGCTCATCAGTGATGATGGCCCCGGGCGTGAGGTGGAAGCGATGGATGGACGTCCCTTTACGCTCAGCGTGAGCAGTGGTGAGCCGAATGGGTACCTCTCGGTCTGTCAGGGGCTGGATGGAGTGATCCACCTGATCAGCAGCCAGCAGCATTACGCCTTCAACTTGAAGTGGCTGGAGACTCCGCCTCCGGCTGTGCAGTGAAAAAAACCACATTCCCCCTCTCCCTGTGGGGAGAGGGGGGCAGGGGGTGAGGTGGGGTCTCTCAACGCCTCCAGGGCAAACGATCCTCACGCATCAGCCAGGCCTCGGAGACAATCGTTCCCCATCCCCCGCTGTTACGCCAGATTTCCCGTTCAACCCGGGGACCAATGGCCACATCGGCTGCTTTTTGGAACCGGACGACCAGCTCCCCATCTGCCACACACTCCCTGGGAATCTGGAAGGTGAAAAAGTCACTCATCTGTTCAGGAAGCTCCAGGTCTTCCACAAGAGGAATATCATCCGCGTAGATGGACTCACTCTTCTGATTCATCCGGGTGGCATACCGTTCCTGATACCAGGGCCTGACCAGGGTGAAGCACACCCGGTATTGAGCCTGAGGATCGAGATCCCTGTAATGAAAAGTCACCCCCTGGGATTCATCTTGGGTGAACGACATCGAACGCTGGCTGGGACGATTGGCTTCGGAGAGCATCCCTGTCACATAAGGTTGCCCGTGATCATAGGGGTAACCGGCCACCAGGTTCGGTGCTGGATTGAAGGTTCCGCAATTATCATAGAACCCACCTTCCCCGGCATCTTCATACCGAATGATCCGCCACAGTAATTCCCGTTGCGGGTCATCTTCAGCCTTGAGAGCACGTTCGAGCTGACGGTGGATCCAACCCAGGCCGATGAAGTCGTGTTCGAGGCTATAAATTCCCTCGCTGCGCACTCCAAAGAGTTCGTTGCTTTCCTCTCCAAGCTGTGTAGCTTCCTCGCGCAGCTGCTGCATTTCTCTCGTTTCTTCGAGTTGTCCCACCAAGTCCAGCGCCTCTCTGATGGCGGATTCATAATCGCCCGTTTTGAATCCCTCCTCGATACGTTGTTCAATCTGTTCACGAAGGGCAACCTGCTGCTGAACACGCAGCTTGACATACTTGTCGATCGCTCCTTTCTGCATGTACTCCCGCCAGAGCCAATTTCTGGAGAGTAGCGTTGGGGAAATCTTCTGGCCGGCTTCCTTTACCAGGTTGTAGTAGTTGTCGATTCCCTCCTTGCGGGTAATCGGGGTGCCAGGATCTTCTTCGAGATACTCTTCCATCTGGAAAATCGCCCTGGCCATCAGGGGTGCGGCTTCCCTGCCGAACCAGGTGCGGCAATATTCAGAGACAAGATCCTCAACGGATGTTTGGGGTGCCCAGAGCAGCCGTTGCCACATCCATTGGTTGAAGTGGTCATGACTTCCGCTCGAATGAGTCATGTCGCCCACGCCATAACGGAGCAGCTGGTTGAAGACCCAATGGTAATAGCGTGGCCAGGCATAAAAGGTCAGGCGGTCATACACCATGGTGAGCGCCTGGTCGGGACGGCGTTCGTAGATGAAGTGGTTCCAATGGGGAGGCTGGTTACCAACCCGGTCCGCTCGAGGATACATCTGGATATAGCCATGCTGTGAATACCGCCAGTGGGTGATCTCGTTGTAAAAGAGGAGAACCTGGTGGGGGGGAAGCTGGTGCAGAATTTCCTGGCAGTAACGTCCAAAAGGACCGAAACCGGGATACCGAAAGAGGTCCATCCGGTGGGTTTGACGGTGCCCGGGTTGCCAGCTCATGGCATCCGAACCGGGACCATAGCAAAACCCCCACAGCCATGTCCGCGGCTTTTCCTGAAGATATTCGAAGATCACATTGTCATCTTCATTGTCAAATTTCTGATTGGTGATATAGACCCTGGAATCGGGGTGGTACTTGTGGACAATGCCCGCCATCTCCTCGACAAGGTGGATGAAGGTCTTCCCATAGGGATCGCACTTGTCACATTCACATCCACCTCCATCGCCCCCATGGAACCTGACAAAATCGAAGAAAGGGGATTCGCGGAAATGTTTATCGCAGGCCTCAAGCAATGCCGCATGGGCTTCTGGAACCGAAGGACAGAGATATCCTTCACGGCCAATGGATTCCTTGGCTGCCCATTCCGGAGGTCCGGTTCCGGTGTTGGGTCCGAAGCCATCCTGAGTCATCAGTCCAAATGATTTAATGAAGTCATAAAAAGGGCCAGGCTCAACTGCGAGCACATTCGCACCGGCGAGGGCATAATCCAGGATGACCCGTTGAGTTTCCTCTTCAGTCCAATCACGTACTTTGGCGAGGCGCTTGGCAACTCCACTCTGACCAAATTGGGTTCCGCGCACCATAAAGGCAGGCGCAGTACGGAATTCTTTGGGAAGAACCAGATTGTATCCCGTTGGATTCCATTCCACACGCCTTAGAATCTCCCCGGCGGCATAGAGAACTCCGCGTTCATCGACCCCAGCGGCCAGCAGGCATTGTCCATTTAAGCCGGGAAGGAGCTGGAGAAGAAATCCTTCCGGGCCTGGATCCTGAAACGAGAGAGGCTTGATCCTGTGTGTGTTGATTTCCCTGGAAATGCAGTCGTGATTGGTTGGAAGGCCCAGAAGGAGGATCAACTCGTTGGTCGATGGCGAGATGGAGGAAGATTCCGGGACGATCTGTACAGGCAAGCCGGTGGGTTCTGAAAGACGTGCCTGAAGCAAATCCGCAACACGCTGTTCAATGGCCGTGGCGCGATTCCCGGTTTGAATTACGATGCCAGTGACATCGAGGTGCTCTTCGATGGGGGCAAGAGTAAGAAGCATCGGAACCAGAATGTGAAGCATGGAATCCACCTCCAGGGGAATCATTGTTGTGGATCGTAGTGGATTCCCGCTTTCGCGGGAATCCACGGTTACGCCCTTTTTCAACGGCTGCTGGTGCTTCGTTGATTTGGTTGTGCAACGTTTCAGACCTCATCCCCCCACCCCCCTTCTCCCATAGGGCGAAGGGGGAGCCACAAGTCCCCTCGCCCCGCGGGAGAGGGGATATAGGGGTGAGGTTTCTGTTGCTACATCATTCCTACAACGCACTAGGTTTTCCTGCTCCATGCCTTACAATGGCAACCTGTGGCAGCCTTGTTTTGATCAGTCACCTGGAGAGCCGTGAGGTATTTCTGATGAAAAGAATTCCAGCGTTTTTTGTCGCCATGCTGTGTATTGCGGGGAGCATGCCAGCAATGACGGAGGAGGAGAAGCAGATGTTGCTCAAGGGAGCTTTGGAAGAACCCCTGTATCTTTATGAATTGAATACGCATGGAACCAGCGTTGCCTATGATGAAGCCCTGGTGGTGGCCTGTCTCCAGGGTATCCTCAACCGGGATATGCCCCGTCTGTATGTCCTCTCCTCGGCCAACACCAAACCGAAGTACTGGCTGGAGAAGATGACCAGTGAGGGTTACTGGCTTGCATCCCGCAGACAGGAAAAGCTCCCGGACATCGATGCTCTGGTTTCACTTGCGAATGAAAAGTTGAAGGGGGTGGTTATCTGGGATCCGGAGGTGCCCGCCTCAGTCAATGTTGCCACCACCATCGCCGGAGTGAAGGACGGGGTGGTTCTCAGCCCGGAGATGGCGGAGCGATTCAATGCGAAATGGAAACTCCCCGTTCTCGAAGATCTGAGAGGGCGCTTCACCGGCGCAGAAACCGGCAGCAGGAAAAATGATGCTTACCGTTGGGCGGTTCGTGAATACCTCGCGAAAGGATTGTGCTCTTCACACCTTCTTTGTCTCTTCGAAGACAGTGCCAAGGTCAGGGAGACCGGTGGCACGGGATATGTCATCACACGCGACTGGGCAGTCAGGAACCGCTCTTTTGTTTTTGACCTCTCACCCTGGGGGGATGAAACTCCCAAGGATGACCCCACTCAACCTCTGGGGACCGATCTCGCGACATACCACATGATCCTCCAGGAGACGCTCAACCATTCAGCGGGAAAATGCATGACCGAGCTGACCGGTTTCTTTTCATTCTGGAAATACAGCCATGTCGAGGGATATGCCAGCAAGCATGAGCCAGTTCCAACCGAGTGGGAAACGGTCTACCTCATCTCGCCTTACAACTGTTATCAGAACACCATCTCCAGCGATTGTTTCAACCAATCGCTCCACTGCCAGGCTCCATTTTCCAAGTTGACGCAACGCCGTCCGAAACCGATCGGCCAGGTGGAGAAGAAGGCCTATATCAGCATCCTCATGGCCGACTATGACTCGGCAACTCCGCTCTATGATTTCCTCCCCAGGCTCTGGGATGACCCCAACCGGGGGAAAATCCCGCTCGCCTGGGGGATCAATCCGAATCTCATTGAGACCTACCCGGATCTTATCAGTTACCTGTACGCCACCGCCACGGAAAACGACATCTTCACCGCCGATGCCAGCGCCGCGGGGTACATGAATCCCAACCGGGTGAAACCGGAGTATCTCCCTCTCTTCATCCAGCACAACAAGCGTTTCTTTGAGCTGACGGATATGACCATGGCTCCCATGGTTCTCGATTGGGACCAACCCACTACGGCTGTGAAAGATGCCTTCACCCAGTTTTCACCGGATGGATTCGCGACGATCGTGATGGATCTGCATGAGACTGGTGGAGTAACCCCCAAGCCACATGTCTGGAAGGGAATGCCGGTGACCGAACTGATCAACGACACCTGCAACTTCTCAAGCGCCAAACAGACCGCCGACGCCATGTATGGCGCCATCAGGCAGCGTGGGAATACGAAGCCTGGATTCTATTTCTTCCGGATCGTGTGGACTCCGCCCGCCTCCATTCTTGAATCTCTTGATGTTCTTCGCTCCGAGCATCCGGATTTGGATTTCCAGGTGGTGGATCCGTATAACTTCTTCGGTTTGTTCAAAAAACACAGCGGGGAGAACATAGAATAAGGGAAACCCATTGATCGAGCCTGTAGCATAACCGAGTGGCGAATCTATTCGCCTTTTTCTATGCAGCAACCTCATCGTCCGCATGGGACTCAGAGAGCGAATGAATTCGCCACTCCGCTTTTTTTCGTTTTCTGGGTTATTTCAAGGGAGCATTCTACGTCGAGCTCACAATATCCGTCAGTTCCTCGATACTCGTGTCCTCTTTGCGGACCTCCCTGATAATCTGTCCCTTGCTGAGAATCACGAATCTCTCGGCGGTGTGGTAACCATGGTACATGTTGTGAGTCACTAGGACGCTGGAGACGCCTTCATTTTTGAGATCGCGGATATATTGCAGCGTTTTTTCGGTTTCCCTGACCGAGAGGGCGCTGGTGGGTTCATCCAGCAGGAGGATCCTGTTCTTGAAGTGCACCGCGCGGGCGAGGGCCACCGCCTGTTTTTGTCCGCCGGAAAGACCGCCCACATACTGATCAGTTGAGCGGATTCCGGAGATCCCCACAGTGTGTTCCAGGACCTCCATGGCCTTCTTTTTCATGTGGTTCATGCGCAGGAAACCGAGAAAGTTGGTCTCCTCGCGTCCCAGGAAAATGTTCCGCATGATATCCATCTGATCGATGAGCGCAATATCCTGGTAGATCGTTTCGATACCCAGCAGGTATGAATCCTTTCGCGACCTCACCCGCACGGGTTTCCCATCCGCCAGGAATTCCCCGCTGGTCGGTTGGACAATCCCGGACAGGATTTTCACCAGGGTCGATTTCCCGGCGCCATTATCACCAAGCAGGCCGATCACCTCGCCCGGGTTGATCTGGAAATTGATCTGATCGAGCGCCACCACTGCACCATAGCGTTTGGTCACGCCACGCAGTTCGATCAGGGGTGTCAGGTTACTCGCGGGAGCCTGGACGCTCATGATCCGTGCTCCCGGTTTGAAAGATTATTCAGGATCGCGGCAGCAACAATCAGCAGCCCGATGAACAGTTCCAGTGAATCACCCGGCGCGCGCAGCAGGATCAGCACATTATCGATGGTATGCAGCAGCGCGGCTCCCAGCAGAATTCCCAGGATGGTACCGCTTCCGCCGCTCAGGGAGAGACCACCAATCACGCAGGCGGCGATGGCCTGCAGCTCCATGCCGCGTCCCTGGACAGGCGAGACCGAGTGAACACGGACGGTGCTGAGGACTCCCGCCAGCGCCGCCAAGACACCGACAAGGACAAAACAAACCACCTTCACCTGTTTCGGATTCACCCCAATGGCGATCGCCGAGGCAGCATTTCCACCCACCGCGAAGACATGATTTCCAAACTTGTGCCGTTCCAGCAACAGGTAACCTCCCACTGCAATGACAATCAGCCACAGGAACTGAATCTGCAGAATCCCATAGGATCCGGCGAAGAACGACTCCAAAGAGGATTCGGGACGGAATGGTTGAGTGACTCCCTGCGAACAGACCAGGATGATCCCCCGCCAGAACATCATCGTTCCCAGTGTCGCAATGAAAGAGGGGATCCGTGCCTTCACTGTAATCAGTCCATTGAGCAACCCCATGAGCCCCCCCATGAGGATGGCGAGTAGCGCAGCCAGGGATGCAGGCAGAAATTGGTGGTTGAACATCCAGGCCATTGCAAAGGATGTAAAAGCGAAGGTCGATCCCACCGAGAGATCAAACTCCCCGGCGATCATCAGGATCCCGACCCCGACGGACAGAATCGCGAGGACTGGCACTGTCTTGAGCAGGGTTTCGAGGTTTCCCCCGGCCAGGTAACGGAACTGTTCGGGGAAAATCAGCGAAGCGGTGATGCAGAGCACCTGAACAACAACAAAAACCAGCAGAATATTGGCAGCCTTGTGCTGTCTCAATCGCAGGAAAAACGAATCTCCACTCACAATTAACGGATCCTGTCGGCCAGATTGACCACCGGCTCCACATTGGTCTTGTCAATGATTCCACCGCTGGTGTTGGTATCGCAGGGAATCATTCCATATTTCCTGTTGTAAAAGAGCTGCATGATGGTCATGGATCCCTGGTAGAAGGGCTGCTGGTCAACTGTCGCCAGGGTACGTCCCTCGCGGATGTTCTCGCCAATCTGCCTGGTGATGTCGAAACCGGCATTGGGGATTTTCATCCCGGCATCCTGGATCGCTTGCGGCACCATCTCCATCGGCATCCCGCCCAGAGCCAGGACCCCATCCACATCCTGGTGGCCCAGGAGATACTGGGTGATGCGGTTGAGGTTTTCCTCGAGAGACACATGGCCACTGTTGAGAATCTCGGACTCAATCCCGGCCTCATCGAAGACCTTTTTGGCTCCCTCGTAGCGCCCGGTGGCGTATACGGCATCCGGATGTTCGACGGGGCAGACCACTTTGTCACCGGCCTTCAGGCCACCATCTCTGACCAGCCGCCGTGCGATCATCTCGCCGGCGGTTTGAAGATGTTGACCGATATAGGCCATTCGGGCATTCCCCGCGGCTCCCTGCGAATCATCGGTGTTCAGGCAGATGACCGGAATGCCCTGGTCAATCGCCTTTTTCACCACCTCGTCATAAGCATCGTCATAGTTGAGCGCCACTCCGATGCCATCGGCCTTGTTGGCGATGGCGGTTTCGATGATGTCGTTCTGCCGGACCGGATCGTTATTGGCGTACTGAGCATCGACCTCGCATCCCAGCAGATTGGCCATCTCCCGGGCTCCATAAATGACTTTCGACCAGAAGGGATTCCCGGCGGAGCTGTAGAGGACAATGGTGAACTTGTAGGTTGGCTTGCCGGTTCCGTCACCGGAGGGGCCGGATGGCTGGTTACATGAAGTTAACATGAGGATTGTGCCCAGCGTCAGGATGAAGCCCGCGATCCGGAATGGTCTATGTAACACGAT
>CAYZUX010000009.1:0-60879 GCA_964481775.1 uncultured bacterium
GTTGGGACGGCTGTCGAGGGATTCCCAGGTGGCTTCATACTGAACAGCCATCACATGACTCCCGATACCCAGGAAAATCCCGGCAGCCAGGAAGAAAAAGAGAAGTTTGTTCACAATCTTCACCTCCACAGAGAATAGAGGGAATCCTAGAACCTTGCTCCAAGTTGGCAAGGGAAGAGACTTGAGACAATCTCAATGAGGCACGCATACTCTTCCCGTAACCCTCTCCGGAGTGGTCTTCGTTTGCTAGAATGCCTGGAATGCCTTGATGAGGAGAGACAAAGTGAGTGTAGACCAGAACCTGCTGAACCAGCTGAATGATTTCGATGCCACGACTCGGTGCAATGCGGTGAAAGAACTTGTCCGAAAACGTGCTCAGGGTGAGTGGAATCCCAGACCCACACGACCCTGGATGAACCTGCATTGTCACACCTTTCATTCCTACAACTCGAAGGGATGGAGTCCATCCCGATTGGTTTATGAAGCCCTTCAGGATGGTTGGGAAGTCTTCGGTTCGGTTGATTTTGATGTCATGGAGGCTGTGGAGGAGGTGCTCCAAGCAGGTGATCTGCTGGGAATCAAGGCGGTTGCGGGACTTGAGTCCCGGATTTTTATCAAGGAATACGCCTCGGAGGTGATCAATTCGCCTGGAGAGCCTGGGATCGCCTATTTCATGTTGACTGGTTGTTATCGTCTCCCCCAACCGGGAACGACCGCTCATGCCACTCTGGCCTCTCTCAAACAGATTGCCCAGGACCGGAACCAGTCGATGATCTCACGTGTGAATCCTTTCCTGGAAAAGGTTCAGTTGGATTACACCACTGAGCTGCTCCCAATGACACCTTCCGGAAATCCCACTGAGCGTCACCTGGTGGAGGCTTATGACTGTAAAGCGAGAGACGTTTTCGGCTCTGACCGTCAAGGACTGCGCGCATTCTGGGCGGAGAAATTCCAGATGGATGAAGACAGGGTGGATGCTTTGTTGGATCAACCCGTACCTTTCCAGGAAACGCTCCGGTCCAAGTTGATGAAAAAGGGAGGACCCGGATATATTGAGGCTGATCCCAGCCGTTTTCCCTCAGTGGATGCCATGATCGACCTGGGAATAGCGATTGGAGCACTTCCCACCATCGCCTGGCTGGATGGAACCACCCCCGGGGAGTCAGACATCCGGAAAATGATCTCCACCCTTGCCAGACGAGGTGTATGCGCATTGAATATCATCCCCGACAGAAACTGGAATCTCAAGGATTCAGCGGAAAAGGAGGCAAAAATCTCCAAACTGCGGGATGTGGTTGAAGCTGCCCGTGAGTTTGACCTTCCACTTTCGGTAGGAACTGAGATGAATAAGGCCGGACAGCCATTTATTGATGATTTCGATGCTCCAGAATTACAGCCTTTTGTCGAAGATTTCAGGAGGGGTGCCCGTATCCTGTGGGGGCACACTCTGCTGGCGCGTACTCTCGACTTTGGGTGGCAAAGCCAGAATGCCAAAAGAGCTTTTGGAGAAAACAGGCGGGATCGTTGTCTTTTCTACCACGAAGCAGGTTGCCGTTTCAGGCCAGGTATCAGGCAGATCGAGATGCTCAAAGATGTCCAGGCTGTACCTGAAGCGGTTCTGAAGGCTCCTGTCGACCTCGCATAACTTTTTCCTATGATCCGTTACCTTCGTTTTGTTCTGACTGGTGCAATTCTTTTGGGCGCGGGTATCCCCTTCCCAGCTGCAGCCGAGGAAAAGGGGCCACGCCTCTCGGAACTTTCTGGAGACACTTTGTCCTGGGTGAACCTTCCCGATGAGTTAACCCAACGGGTTTTGCCTGTGGTTGCCATCCAACTCAAGGTGGGGAGTACCAGCGAGGGAAGCGATTACTTGCGCATCACTTCCGTCCGCCGTGGCCCAGTGGTCCTTCGTCTGGCTCCCAAGACCAGCAAAGAGGCCGGCTACCGTGTGGAGGCAAAGGAAGCCTGGTATTGGCCCGATATGCATCTCCTGCATCTCTCCAATGGGGTAGTAGTCTCGGCCTCCAACTGCCGTTTAGAGGGAGAGATTTTCGATATCCTACTCAACCATGAAACCACCCGGATGGTGGATCCGAAGGTGATTTCGCTTGCAGAAGGACTGGTCCCAATAGAGTCTGACTCCGTACGTATTGTGGGTATAGGAGGACAGGAAGCGCCTGTCTTTCATTGGGACGAGAAACAGGAGGTTTCTCGATCTGGGGAGAAACAGGAGGTTTCTCGATCTGGGGAGAAACAGGAGGTTTCTCGATCTGGGGAGAAACAGAAGGTTACCAGATCTGACGAGAAACAAGTCTCAAGGAAGGCTGATGAGAAGCAGGAAGGTTCTCAGGATGATGAAAGACACAAGGCCCCCGGTATGAAGGGTAAATTGGAGGGGTCCCTTCAAGAACCTGACTTTGGGGAATCCACTCCTGGTGTTCAGAGAGCGAAAGACATTCGGTCCCCATTACCAGATAGCCAGGAGAAACAAAAAAGCATTAAAACGGGTGAGTTCACGATTCATATACTCAATGAGAAGAAGGTCAAGTTTGAAAATGCTCCCTGTGAAATTGATGACCTTGGAAAAAAGATCGAGGAAGCCCTCCGTACGAACCGGGATGGGGAATTCGTGATCCATCAGTCTCCTGGAGCCAATGCAAGTCTTGTCAGAAAGGTTCAACAGCTACTCACCCAGGCAAAGGTGACAAGGGTCCGAACCGTAATGGAGCCTCTCGACATTGATTCGAAGACCCTGCAAGTGGAACGTGTGGACGCGGTGAATGAAGATGCTGACACCCGTGTTCCTTTTGGTCCGGGGGGACGTCTCCTGTGGTGTTATGGTCCGGGGAAATTCTACTTGAATGGAAAGCCTTTTGATGAGCCATCTTTGCGGCAGGCCTTGCGGGGTCTCGTTAAAGATTCACCTGAGGTTCCCATTGTGGTAGCTGGGCCCCGCGATGCTCCCCCGGAGACTCTCAAGGAGCTGGCCTCTGAGGTTAAAGGGTATGGATTTCAGGATGTGCAGTTGGGATTGTCATCGATTCGCAAGTAACTCTGGTAACAGTCCTATGGAATAGGGCATCTTGACTTCCCGGTCCAAGGAAAGAGTGTTGTCCTATCCCTTTCGGCGCCATCCCGATAGAATCTGATGACAGAGGAGTCGTATGGCGTGATGGATGGACTTGCCGGCCTCACCGAGGAAGGAACCCTTCTCGAAGAAGCTGAACTGACCCTTCGTACTGGCGAGAAGGACCTCGTCCTCAGCGAAGCGGAGAGAACCTCTCTGACCAATCGCCTTGAACGGCTTCTGAAACGGCTTCCCCCTGAACGTGATCCTGAGGTTGAGAACCTCCCTCGGCGGGCCTTTGAGTTCGCCCTGAATGCTCATGCTGTTCAAAAACGGGTTTCTGGCGAACCTTACATTTCCCATCCATTGACAGTCGCTGAGATAGTCACCGACCTTGTTCCCGATCGGGTCACCCTCGCTGCATGCCTCTTGCATGATGTCCTTGAAGATACTCAGACCAATGCGGACCATCTCAGGAATGAGTTTGGCGAAGAAGTCGCTTTTCTTGTCGAAGGTGTGACCAATGTCAGCCGGATCCGTCTTGGGATGCAACATGAGAAACAGGTTGAAAACCTCCGCCGTCTGTTGGTTGCCACGGCGAAGGATTTACGGGTCATTCTGATCAAGCTTTGTGACCGTCTTCATAACATGCGGACATTGGGAGCTCTGCCAGTCGCCAAACGCAGGCGGATTGCCCAATCCACCCTCGACATCTTTTCTCCTCTGGCCCACCGCCTTGGGCTTGAACGTATTAAGAACGAGCTTGAGGATCTTTGCCTCCAACATCTTCATCCGACTGTTTATCGTGAAATCAAGAGCAAGGTCGATGAACGTCTCGCGGCACGTCAGCAATATGCACGCCGGGTCCAGAATGTGGTGGCGGATGTGCTTGCAACCAATGGCATAGATGCGGATGTCGAATGGCGAGTAAAGCACTTCTGGAGCATTTTCCAGAAGATGCAACGTGACAACAAGGACTTTTCGGAGATCTATGATCTGACCGGGGTTCGCATTCTGGTCGAGACAGTTGAACAATGCTACGCGAGCCTTGGTATCATCCATGGAGTATGGCCTCCGGTCGAAGGACGTTTCAAGGACTACATTTCCAAACCCAAGCCGAATGACTATCGATCGCTGCATACTACGGTTCTGGGGCCCGAGGGACGTCTTTTGGAGATCCAGATCCGTACTTTTCAGATGCATCGTGTTTGTGAGGAAGGTGTTGCAGCCCATTGGCGCTACAAGGAGCGTGGACGCAGTAGCCGAAAGCTGGGAGATGATGCCGCATGGATGACACAAATGAGCGGTATGCTCCAGGAAACACGTGACCAGGAGGAATGGAGCTATTCCCTGAAAACAGACTTGTTCTCGGATGAAGCCTATTGTTACACCCCCAAAGGCGACATCATCCGGCTGGCAGCGGGGTCCTGCCCGATTGATTTCGCATACCATATTCACACCGAGGTGGGAGATCGTTGCCAGGGGGCACGTGTGAATGGACGGTACGTGCCCCTTTCCTATCAGCTGAAGACAGGAGATGTGGTCCAGATCGAGACCTCCAAGTCCGCACATCCATCGCCTGACTGGCTCAATATTGTTAAGAGTTCCCGTGCCCGCCATAAGATTCGCAACTACCTTCTGCAGAATAATCGTGATGCCCTGATCGAGCAGGGAAGGGTAATGCTGAGCCGGGAACTTCATCGTCTCCAGATAAATCCACTTGTTTTCTATGGCTCGGATTTCTGCCGCGAGATGCTGGATTCCATGGAGATCAAAACCCTCGACGATCTCTTTGCCCTCATTGGTTTTGGACGTATCGCTACCAAGCAGGTGGTGATGCGGATCCTCAAAGTTCGTGCAAAAGAGAAGAAAACTGAAAAACGACCGGTTGGTGAGACCATCAAACTCACCGATATCGATGATATGCTTTACCGTCTGGCGCGTTGTTGCCAACCGGTCCCTGGCGAAGCGATCATCGGGCTTGTGACACGCGGCCGTGGAATTTCCATTCACCGTGAAGACTGTGTCAACATCCGCAAGTTTCAGGGAGACCGGGCCCGTTTGATTCCGATCCGATGGGAGGAGAACGGTCAACCCGGTTCACAAGTGGAAATCACCATTGTTGCCCATGACCGCCAACAGCTTCTTGCTGATGTCACTAACGTCATCTCCTCGAATGGCATTGACATCCGAGGCTGCAATACGATCAGCACGGATGACAACAAGGCAAATCTTACCTTCAGTATCCGGATTCGTGACATCAACCAGATCCGTCGTCTGGCAAACCAGTTACTCGACATCCGAGGTGTGATGAGCGTGTCGAGGAAACGTGGAACGCGAATGGTCAGGCTGGCATAGATGGATTTCATCCCACCATCTGTTTGATTTTCCTGCGAAGATAAAACTGTGAGGCGAACACTTTGGCTTTCAGCTTTCGGAGTTTTTCCGCAGTGGCGAATCGGTTTGGGTTCTCACCCAGGAAACGGCATTCATCAGGCAGGAGCACCAGGCTGACGTTAATGAATGGCGCCAGGCCGATCGGGAGATGATTCTCCATGCAGGCGCTGTAAAGACGCTCGAAAATGGGAAGAAGCTCCTCGGATCGAGGGGGCGGGCAATCCGCCATATCAGTTCCTTTCAGGGGACGGAAGACACAGACAGTTGGGATGGCTCCCAGTGAGGTCATCCATTCAATCGCACGGATTGAGGATTCGGGTGGTTCGAGTCCCACAATGATCTCACCATTGGCCACCCAGGGATTCTTCCACGAGCCTTTCTTTGACAGACCCGCGCAATATTCCACCGCTTTCAGGTAGCGATCCAACCCATATTCACGGTGCTTGCCGGGACAGATCTCCTGAAAAATCTCCTGGTCAAAAAGTTCAAAGCAGAAAGAAACACGGTTCACCCCAATGGCCTGCAGCCGGTCATACCGGGAAAGGTCTGAGTGAGGTGGTGTCTGTATGCCGACAAGGAGGTCAGTTTCCTGTTTGATGCGCTGGATGATGGGTTCCAGGATGTCCAGATAGGTCTCGCCCGTGTAGTGACCCGTGTTGAAATCCACATAGGTGATGCCGGTTTCGTTACGCGCCGCATGAACCACTTCCAGAATATCATCGATGGTCTTCTCCTCGGCGTCATCATATCCCAGGTTCAGTCCGACTGAGCAGAAACGACAGTTGACTCGGGGGATCTCCTTCCAGTATTCACAGACCGCTGCAGGGTATATCCCCAGATAGGTTCCCTGCAGGGTTCCGATCCGGTCCATTTTCTTTCCGGATGTCGTCGTCCGGTCATACCACGCGGGACGTGGTGCGATTGTGACGGGAACCAAGGGCTCATTTTCATAAGTGAGAAGGGTTTTCTCCCCATCACGTATCAGCTCATAGGGTGAACGGGTAGCGAACTCCTCCACAACCGGGACATTCGTCCAGAGATTCCCGGGAAGGATGATTTCAATCCCACTTCCCAAACCAGCGCGTGTGCGCATGATGGGTCTCCCCTGGGTGTCCTCAGGGAAACACCCTTCAGCCAAACGGAGGCCTTTACAATAGAGGTCAAGTTTGAGCCAGGCAGGATTGGTACGTTCGGGTAACGAACAACTATACAAAGTCTTGTTTTCGTTTTTTGTTATCATGGATCAGTATGGACCTTGAAGAATGTCTCCAAGACGATGTTGGGAGTATAATCGAACCTGACAGAAGGTTTAAGTTCTCCGATCAATCGGGCTCACCAGGCTGATTTACGAAAAATCATAAACTCATTCTTTTCAAGAGGTTGGAACCTGTTTAGGACTGTTTTCCTTTTTGGGGAACAGGAACGAGGCCACCACAGACAATCCAAGAACAAAAGCAATGAAGGCCAGCGAAACAGTTATCGGTACCTTATACGGGGTTTCTACCAGGAGCATTTTGGTTCCGGCGAACACAAGGATGATTGAGAGTCCATAAACCAGAAAATGGAAGTGTCCCGCCAGACCAGCCAGCGCGAAGTAAAGGGAACGGAGCCCGAGGATTGCAAAAACATTCGAGGTATAGACCAGGAAGGGGTCAGTGGTGATGGCCAGGATGGCAGGTATCGAGTCTACCGCGAAGACAAGATCGGTGGTCTCAACCAGCAGCAGCACGACGAATAGAGGCGTTGCCACCCAACGGCCTGCCGTTTTGATCCAGAATCTTTCGCCATGATAGTCAGGGGCGACCGGGATGAGTTTCCTGAATAACCGGAGGAGAGGATTCTTTTCAGGATTGATTTGCTTATCTTTGGCCCACGCCATTTTAATCCCGGTGAGGATGAGGAATACACCGAATATGTAAACGGTCCAATGAAACTTGGTAATGAGTTCTATTCCCGCCCAGATAAGCAAGGCACGCATGACCAAGGCTCCGAAGATACCCCAGAACAGCACCCTGTGTTGATAAAGTGGAGGGACATGAAAATAGGTGAACAACATGTAAAAAACAAATACATTATCCATGCTGAGCGCTTTTTCGATCAGATAACCTGTCAGGAATTTCATCCCGGCATCGGTGCCATCAGGTGTTTGGGATGTGCCAGCCATGAAAATCCAGAAGTTGAATCCCAGCGCTAATCCGATCCAGACAACGCTCCAGGTGAGAGCTTCCCGTAAGTGGACCACATGAGCCTTGCGGTGGAAAACACCCAGATCAAGCGCCAGCATTCCCAACACGAAAAGGTTGAAAACCACCCACAGCCACAGATCACCCACCGCTTACAATACCTCCTGGCAAGGTCGTAGAAATATTTTTTTTTGAAGTGACAGATAAAGGAATCCGCATCGGAGTGATGTTTTGAAACCAGAGATGGATGGTGATTACAATCTCCTCATGATGTCAGGGGTTTGTGACCCTGTATTCCTTGTCGGATGGGAACGTAAGAAAAAAGATCAAGTAACGGTGATGCAAAGAAGAAATAATGAATCGGCTGGAAAGACTCTCCCCTGGGAGGTGAGACTATTTTCTTCAGGGTGCCTGATTTGCCAAGGATCAGGTTGAGGGGCTAAGGACACTCAGAACAGCCTTTCTGAGACTGTCCAAGATGAAAGGTTTTTGGATGAACCCATCAGGAGGGATCTCCGGGAATCTTTCCAGCGTGTCTGTCTCCGTGTATCCACTCATGACAATCACCGCGAGGTCACCTCGAATTCGCTTGATCTCCCGGAGAGTTTCCACCCCGTCCATGTAGGGCATAGTCAGATCCAGGAGCACACAATGAATTGAAAGATTTGATTGAATAACTTTTTCGAGTGCGTCACGTCCATTCGCAGCGGAAATCACAACACAACCCATATGGTTGAGCATGAATTCACCGGTGGTGCGAACAATTTCCTCATCATCGACAAGCAGGACCGTGGTACCTGCTGGGATGTGGGGAATTTCTGCCCGATCGGTTTTGGTCTGTGTGACAGAACGGTCCAGGGAGGGTAACAGGAGCCGGAATGTGGATCCATGCCCCTTTTGAGATTGTATTTGGATGGCTCCTTTGTGGCCACGGATAATGCCTAGAACCGCCGCCAACCCCAGTCCCCTTCCTGTAAACTTAGTGGTGAAGAAGGGATCAAAAATCCGGCTGATGGTCTCCTCATCCATCCCACACCCTGTGTCGCTGACATCAAGGAACACATAATTTTCATCTGTAAGGGTGTCCCCGAAGAAGAACCTGGAGTAACGCTCCTGGCAAAGCCGGGTGGATCCGGTGGTGATCCTGATGAATCCCTCCTGTTCTCCAATTGCTTCCGATGCATTCATGATCAGGTTCATGACCACTTGCCTGATCTGTGTAACATCCGCCTGAATTGCCGGGAGGTCATTGGCCAGATTGTAAATCAAATGGGCTCGTTTGCTGATGGAGGCCTCAAGCAGGTTTCCCATCTCGATCACCACCTCGTTGAGGTTAATCTCCTCGATCAGGAATTGCCCTTTTCCTGAATATGCCAGCATCTGGCGTGTCAGGTCAGCCGCTCTTCGGGCAGCTCCCTCTATCTCGGCGAGGTTGACCAGCACGGGTGACGATACGGGGAGGATGTTGAGTGCGAGATCCGCATTCCCCATGATGGCCATGAGGAGGTTGTTGAAGTCATGAGCAATCCCCCCCGCAAGGACACCGAGGCTTTCGAGTTTCTGAGTATGCTGAAGCTGTTGTTCAAGTCTGTGTCGTTCCTCCTGGGCCTGTTTCAAGGTACAAAGATGCCCCAGTGTTTTCGCGAATAGAACGAGCAGTTCACCATCTCTGGGGGTTATCGGTCTGTGAGAGAGGAAATTATCTGTCGCGACTCCTCCAATCACTTTCTGTCCATCCCACATCCCCGCGAAAGCATGTGTCCCAATGCCCACCACCTTCCTGTGCTCATCAAAAAGTTCCTTTTCATTGGTAAGGATCAGTGGAGATCCTTCGTTAAACAGATCTGCCCAATCGTCGGCAACCTGTACAACACTCGACCTCTCATCCCTGAGGGCACCATTTTCATCCGTTCCAAAGGACCCCCTCATCCTCTTCGGATCATCTGTGGCGAACCAGATACCAATCCGATCAAATCCCAGACGTTCACGTCCAAGCTCCACGGCCCGCTTACAAACCTCATCCAAGGTCTCACACAGGCTGAGTTCCATGCTGACTTCATGCAGAATTGAAAGCCTGGATGAGAAATCTCTATCCGATACCTGTTGTTCCTGCAGCTCCAGCTCCACTTGCTTCCTTTCGGTGATGTCCTGGTGAACTCCCGAGGCCCTCAGCGGTCGTCCCTCCCGGTCACGTAAGACGATCCTTCCCGTGTCCTGGATCCATCGCCAGGTCCCATCACGGTGGCGGACGCGATATTCCTGTTGTAGCGTCTCGGTTCTACCGGTGAGATTCTCCTGGATGGCAGCCAGGACACGTTCCCTGTCTTCAGGATGTAGCCGTTCTTCCCAGAATCCGGGTGTTTCCTCCACTTCTTTTACTGAATAACCCAGTATTTCCGCGTAGCGTTGGTTAACCACTCGCTTCCCGCTCAAGATATCCAGATCCCAAAGTCCCAGGTTTCCTCCCCACAGGGCCATCTCCAGGCGTTCCTGACTGGCCTGGAGGACGCGTTGGTACGCAAGGTTCCTGTAACGGTCTCTCAGAATGAATCCAATCACTCCGAGGATACTGACTACCCATGACGCCAGCACAATAATCCTCAACCAGCGGAATGGCCAGGAAAGCCTGGCGGTGATCGATTCCTTGGGGATGTTATTAACAAAAATCCAATCAGGATTATGGGACCTTCCGATCAAGACCATGTGGCCGTTGACCTCTTCAATACTTGGCTGACCTTCCTGTCCGGTGATGGGTTGTTTCATGACAGCCTGAAGCAGATTCCTGTAAGGTTCATCACTAATCTGGTGGATCGGCAATCTCCCGCCAGATTGATCGATGTTCCATTGCAGATAATCAGAGACCAGGAGTAGTCCTCCTGGAGTTATCAGGGCGATATGACTCCCTTCGATTCTTGTGAGAGGACTGGCATTGCGGATGAACTCTTGTAACTGGATATCATGCCCCACAGCTCCCCCCCACTGCCCATCGACTTGGAATGGAGCAACCACACTGATCAACCATTCCTTTGGAACCGGGTCAAAAGAGGGAGATGTCCAGCAGGCATGTCCTTTCGGATTCGTCTCAGGCCTTGTCAGTGTCAGCCACTCGGTCGATGAATAATCCTGATCCGGTCTTGCTTCATAAATAAATTCAGGTTCCTGCGGCCATAAGATGGTGATACCTCCTTTCGCAGGGAGGACCCAGGTGTCTGAGATGGGCTCATCCAGTGCTCCACTTCCGTAGGAGGTAGTGGTTCTCCAACTCCTGTAGAAGAAAGTTTTCAATCTGTTATTTACCTTCACATATTGCGGTATGAAAATGCCCGCTTCACTGGTGGGGGAATAAACTTCACGCCGTGACCGCCATGATCCATCCGGCATTGCTTGAACAAGACGATCAAACTCTGCAATTTCCCACTCGGTGGCTGGGAGTTCCATCCGGCTTTCCAGGAGGCGTGCGAAGCTGAGGACCCTGCGTTCCAAGGATCGAATTGTCTGGTCAAGGCGGTTACACCATTCATGACCATCCTTGTAAATCTGGTCCACCTGGTCCTGGAACAACTGGTTCCTTAATACAGATTCAACGCCAAGGGTGAAAAACAGAATAAACAGGATTGGTATGCTGATCGCCAGGGTGATGATCAGAATGAGACGTGGTTGTTTTTGAGGGAGAGAGGCCACGGATGAAAAGGCTTCTCTCCGGCCAGAAGGTTCCATGGAATTACCTTGCGAATGATTCCAGAGCTTTATCAGTCGCTTCGTCCACTCTCTTGGGGCATCACGGTTCTAAGGAAGTCTCCAGGAGCATTCGTCAACTACAGGGACGACTTTGTAATTCTTCCTGGCCGGACATGGGCGCAATTGTACTCCAATCTTCCTCGGAATGGTAAGGAGGAACCTGGTCCGCCCCGGGCGTCACAGGCTGCTTACCTCTATTTTGAATCAGTTGGCGGCCGTGGTTTTGATGGGTAATCTGACAATGGAGTAAGGTGCCAGAACCTCATCGCAGACTTCATCCAGCCTGATATGTGCTTCGTCCTCCGAGTAGTTGATAACCAGCAAATGGCCATCTTCCTGAATCGATGAAAAGACTTTTTCCGGATGCTCCATTTCCAGCGCAAGACGTGTCCACGGATGAAGGTGGGGGATTCCCTTTAAGACATTCTCGACATAATCACCATAGAGGGAGGGCGGTTCCATATCACCGGGAAAACGGCTGAAGATACCATGACCGGTGTCACCGTTTTGCCAGGATTCAAACACCTTGGAATCTTCCTCAACGGTTACAAGAGGCCCCTTGGGGAAAGATGGATAAATGATGGTTCCGCCCTTCCTCAGCCACTGGTCCATAATTTGAAGAACATCGTTTTCAATAACATTTCCCCAGGCGAAGATGAGGACCTTATACCGGTCCAGGTATCCTTCCCGGATCAGGTTTTCATCCAGGTGATCGACCTCGATATGTCGCCGGATTTCAGCCACCCGGGGGTAGAATCCCCACGCGTAGAGATGACGAAAGGCACCATCATCCAGCTGGTTCATGGTCTCCGGGTAATAGACCGCTACTTCCACCAGAGGCCGCTGGCGGTAGTTGAAGATGGAGTAGTTTTCAAGCCATAGATCGATGGCACAGGGTTGATTAAAAAGGTTGGAGTGATACGTGAAGAAATGCTCCCCGTTGGTGGTGACTGTCGTGAAAATGCGTCCAACCACACCACGGGCAGTGTGTGAGCTGGCGGGTTCGTACCCCAGAGGGATTTCATAAAGACGTGCCGCGGTGGCAGCAAGGCGGTTGACATAGATATTCTGTTGAAGGCTGTCAGTTTCATTCGTCATCCGGATACCTCCATGTACCTTTTTCATCGACCTGGCCTGGGCGGAAAAATCGGTACCGGCCTCACGGAATCCCCAACCTCCGGAAGACTGATAGATCTTTGTGTTTGGCATGGCTCTGCGGGCTTCGATTGCCCACCACTCACACCAGTCTGTCATCGATTGGGTGTACCATTCAGTCATGTCGAGTCTCGCCCGGAGAGTCTGGTACTGGCACGGCAAAAGGGGCTTTACCGTGGAGATATCCTCGTATTGGGTTTGCCAGGTGTTGTTCAGAGCAGGCAGACCGCCATATTTGCGGACGAGGAATTTCTGAAAGTCCAAAACAGCAAATGCATCCCCCGCCCAATAGCCAATGTGGATGTGCATTTTCTCTGATTTATATCCCCAGTTTCCCCCGGCCGGATATTGTGACTCTCCATAGTTTCCGCTGGGGCCCAGACGGACTCCTTCGAGGACTCCCATGGGTTCATAGTGTTCACCCAAGGCCTGTAATACACGGGTGACATGCCTCCTGTGAGAGGGACTCCAGATGCTCTGGATGGGATTGGAAAGACCATGTTCCAGGCAGACAAAACCAATATTCTCCTGGCTGTACTTGAACCATTCAGGGAGTGCATAAGCAGAACCGACAATGAGAAGAGGGAAAAGCTTCAGTCCATATTTTCCAACTTCAGTGGCGATCGTATCGAAATAGGTGAAATCGAACTGACCCTCTTTGGGTTCAATCAAATCCCAGGGGATATAGACCTCGATCGATGTGAACCCAAGGACTCGTGCCAATGGAGCAAGTTCACGGACATTCTCCACAGCGGAATGTAATGAATCAGGGGTTCCATGCACGGGCACTCCCGCGGTGGTTACGATTTCCATTGGACTTTCAAGTGAGACCATGGGTGTGACAGTGACAGGAATTGACGCTATGGCCTGGTCCCACTCCCGGCTTGAGAAACTGGGGTATAAGAACAATCCATGAAGGTTCTGGAGACCAGTGATTCGCAGATGGGGATGTCTGCTATCCGCAGCCATGACTCCAGGCTTTGCGAACTCGAAAATGGCACTTCGCACCTTGTTTGTATTGAGACGGGTGTAGGAAACCTGTCTTTTGGGCTTCATCCATTCACCATCGAACCGATCATCTGAAAGAATCTCTGGTGCGATGACGCCTGCTCCCTGGTCCAGGAATTGGATCTCCAATACAAGTGATGGCCAATCATCAGGAATCGGCTGAGTAAAACGGAAAGTCCAGAATGTATGAGCATAAGGATCACAGCCAGGACTGATACCAAGGAAAAAGTGATTTCCTTTCCGGAACTCATGAATATCGTTTCGATTTGATAGATACAAAAAGTCTCCTTGAGTTGCGCTACCTACCGTAAATCCTGTTATCTGATCAGGTCGTTCGGCACGATTATTTTGTGCAAGAACTGTGAATGGACAGGACATGAGAAAAAGGAAAAAACACAGATATAATAGGCATTTCCCGTTGTTACTCATACAAGTTGGTTGCGACAGCATCTTGTGATTTCTCTCCCGTTTTTGGTTTCCACCTGCGTCGAAGATGATGGGATAATGGTGTGGGATCATATGCCGGATAGGGATGTTCTCCAAGGTGTTTCATCCACCTCTCAGGACCTGCGAAGGACAGACCAGCAAGGGGGGGTGTTAATGGTTTCAAGAAAAACAGATTGAAGGAATCACGTAGCTGTAAGTTTCCAGAAAATCGCCATCGATACAAAGACAAAACATCAGAATAATTTATCGAGCTGGGGGTACTCACGAAAGAAGTGTTACTTGAAATGTTTTCTGCCTGGTGCAATAATCATTTCAGATGAGTCTGCATGACCGAAACTTGTAGTATCTTAAGATGCCTTTTCCAGTTGAGCGAAGCATGGAGTTTTCCTGATACGGACTGGAAGGCAGCAGGTTTTCGGACACCTCATCAAATTAGAATAAAGAAAGGGTAAGGAATTCATGGCAAGAAGAGGTAGAAGGAAAAAGGTCTCGGTTGCCGAGATGACGTTGACTGAGATACGGAAACTCTACGAACAGGTGGCCTTGAGGGAACGTGAGCGTTTACCTGAATTGAAGGCCAGGCAAGCGGAGCTTTCAGCGGAGTTAGCGACAGTAAATGCAGAGATCACGGCGATCGAGGGTGTGGTTCCGGCCGCGGCAGCAGCCCCCGCTCGTGGTGGCAGGGCGAAAAAAGCAGCCGCAAAACGAGCATCAGCGCGCCGCGGGCGTGCGGTCAAAGCCGCGGTCGCCGTCGCAGCTCCAAAGCGGAGAGGACGTCCACCCAAGGCGAAGGCCGCTAAGGCTGTGAAGGCGAAAGCGGCAAAAGCAGCCAAGAAAACTGCGGCCAAGCCTCGTAAAGCCAATGAGGCAAAAGCGGCCTCTGCTGATGCATCACGTCCACGGCGTGGGCGTCCACGCAAAGAAGGGGGAGCTCTGACACTCCGCCAGGCCATCGCCAATGTCCTTTCGGATTCAAGTGAACCACTGGCTCCCAGCGAGATTCGCGACATCATTCTCCAGAAGAAGATGATCCCCAGGATCACGCCCAGTTTCCACCAGCAGGTGACAGGCACACTCAGCCGCAACGCTGAGTTCAAGCGGGTTGGTAAAGGCAAATACAGTCTATAACCAAAGACCGGCAAACGATTTCTGAAACTCGTTTGCGCAGATGTCGAAGTCTCCATCGGGCCCGGAAGTTCCAACTACCGGGCCCGATGCGGAAGCGGATTCCTTACGGCAAAGATGGATTGTGGGTGCTGCTCTCTGCAAGAGCGCCCGTGACTGATTCCTCGAAGCGGGATATGTCGATCGTTCCCTGCACTTGGGTTTCCTCACGGAACGAGAAGGTTGCGTCTGTATATCCCATCCCACGGCAAATTGAGCGCAGGGTTGATTCCGCGCTGTGCCGGACCTCTCCCATGATGCGGGAACTCAACTGGTGGGCCATAGCTTCCGCCTTGTTACGGGCCCCACGGATGAGTTGATTCTTCTGTTTTTCCGTAAACTTTCCGCCCAGCACCTGCCCTAACCACTCGGGTAAGAGGAGTGGCGCCAATGCAGAGGCTTTCTCGTCGTAAATGCTGATATCTTTGAGCTGGATATCATAGAAACAGGGCGGCATGGTGAAATGGACCGTGGAACCGTTTCGTATCTCCGGAGTGAAAAGGGGACTGCGTAGATCATAACGGAAATCCACGACGAACTCGAAAATCATGGCGGTCTTCTTGGCGGACACGAGCCAGGTCATCCATTTCTCTCCCCAATCACCAAAGAGGTGGTCGGTCTTTGTGATGATCTGCTGGGTGAATACCTTGAGGACCACGAGTTCACCCACCGCCCGAATGCCGTCGATGGAGACATAGGTTTGGGGGAGCTGCGGATTGGGGATATTTCTGCTCCTCCAGATAAACCCACCAACTACAAGCAAGGCCCCAAGGAACCCGAGAGCTGAGCCCAATAGCATGTTATCCATCCCAAAAGTTCTCCTTTCCAGCATACCCATGATAGGAAGGGGTCCCCCTCTGGGCAAGATAAGGGTCCCGAATGGCCTGCAGGGGTGAATTCCTACACAAGACGGCTTGAATCCCCTATTCTTATCCAATGACCGTCTTCCAACTCCGTGATAATGGACTTGTGGGCATTCGTTTTCCCTACTCGAAAGAGCGGGTAGAAGCGATCAAGAGGCTGGATGACCGTAAATGGAACAAGGAAACCTCGGAATGGGAGATTCCTGTTTCCGAGGCCAAAAAAGCGGCGGAGCTACTGGGTGTAGACTGGAATTCCCTGGCCAAGTCTGTCCGGGATGGTTATGAGCAATCCCTTGGGGGGAAGATCCGCCTCACAATTGGAAACACCTTTACACGCATCCGTGGGCATGATCTTCCCATGGAAGCACTTGAAGATGCCACCAGTTTCTGGGTCATGGGGGCCGAGTTCTCGAAAAAATTTCAGGATGGAATCTGGGATGGGCAGAGAAAACTCCTTCGAAAGAGGGGAGGATTGGCATTTCCGACCGGACTTCTTCCGCGGATCGTAAAATTGCTGACCACTGCAGGTCTTGATTACACGGTGGAAGATCTACGGACTCGCTTCACAACCGGTGAGCCTATTCAAACCCAGGGGCCTCCGCTCCGTGATTATCAAAAAGAGGTCCTGACAGTGGTTGCCAGTAAGGAACGAGGGATCCTCCAATTGGCGACAGGCGCCGGGAAGACCATGATCGCCGCGCACTTGATTGCCGCCCGTGGACTTAACACGCTCTTTTTTGTCCATACCAAAGACCTGCTTTACCAGACCATTGAAGTCTTTAAGTCCATTCTGAATGTTCCGATTGGCCAGATCGGCGATGGAACCGTGCACGTGGAAAAGATTACGGTTGCTACGATTCAAACTGCCGCCCGCGCACTGGATGTGAAAATCAAAAAAGAACCCGGAGATGATGTTCCCATCTGGAGTGATGATGCCGCCGAACGTTTGAGTATCTCCGACTGGGAAGTTGTCCAGAGAGCTCTCTGGGATTGTGCGGTGGTCATTTTCGATGAGTGCCACCACCTGCCGGCGGATAGTTTTTATGAAATTGCCATGAAACTGAAGGATGCCTTTTACCGGTATGGACTATCGGCAACCCCCTGGCGTTCAGACCGGTCAGACCTGATGATTGAGGCTGCTCTTGGTCCCAAGCTTTGTGTGGTCAGTTCCACAGAGTTGATCCGACGTGGATACCTGGTCCCCCCAAAAATCACCATGTATGAGGTTTACCCAACCTCAGCGAAACTGGTCCGCAATTACACCCGTGTGTACCAGTCCGAGGTGGTTGAGAATCAGGATCGAAACAAACTGATTGCGGAGGTTGCGGAACACTCAGCCCAGCGCGGAAAATCAGTCTTGATCCTCGTGAACCAGGTCAAGCATGGGAAAAACCTCGAAGCGATGATCGAAGGAGCGGTTTTCATCCATGGCCGTGATTCCAGTGAGGTCCGCAATGAAGCCATCGAACAGCTGCGGCAGAAAAAAAACCAGATATTGATTGCGACAACATTAGCAGATGAGGGGCTGGATCTCCCCTCGCTGGATGTCCTTATCCTGGCGGGCGCCGGGAAAAGTGAAACTCGTGCTCTTCAGCGAGTGGGACGTGTCCTCCGTCCCTACCCGAACAAAAAAACTGCCACGATTGTCGATTTCTGGGATCAATCCCTCTACCTTGAGGCACACAGCCGTCAAAGATATGAGATTTACGAAACCGAACAAGCCTTTAAGGTCGATATACGTCCTCCCCGCAAACCCGGGAGGAAATTATCCCGTCAGAAGACACTTGCGGAACGTTGAAACCCGTCACCCTTCTCCTCTTCCTGGGAACCTGGCTGGCCTACATGCAGTTCCATCCGGGTCATCCGATGACAGTCGACAGTATGGTGACATTGGATACCGTGCGAGCCATGGCTCAAGGGTCTCTGGCGGTTCCCAAGGCCATGGTGACTCGTCAAGGGAGGAATGGCTTTCAATACAGTCTGTATGGCCCTTTGTTACCGCTTGTGGCACTACCGGCATACAAAGTGGTGTCCTGGTTGGATGGCCGATCCAGCGAGCCAGGCAGTGCTCATTTCACCTGGGCAGACTATGCGGCGCTTGGTACTAACCAATGGATTTGTGCCTTGATTGTGGTTTTGCTGTATGTCACCGCACGTGGATGGGGGGCACCCCTTCCCTGGGCTTTGGGTATTTCGTTGGTTTCAGCGTTCGCAACCATGCTCCTGCCTTACAGCCGGGATTTCTTCAATCAACCCCTGGTGGCTCTGTGTGTTTTCAGTGCTTTCCGTTTTCTGGCGATTTCCGGAAATGCGGGTTCGAGAATCGGTTTGACTTGGGCTTCATTCATGATCGGGGCTGCGGTGCTGGCACGAATGGACATGGTTGTCATCCTGCCAGGCTTCCTGTTATGTGGATTTCTTGCGTTAAGGAAAATGGATTCTGGAGGAACCTGGCGCGAGATCGGGCTCCTGGTGATTCCTTTGTTGGCCTGTGTTCTGGGACTCCTGGTGTTTGATTGGTACCGTTGGGGAACCTGGTTTTTCACTCCCTACAGCAAGTTGCCCTTCACGACACCCCTGATCGATTCTCTGCCTCGTTTCATTTATAGCCATGACCTGAGCGTGTTCCTCTTTAATCCTCTTCTCATCCCCTCCATGGTTTTACTGGTCTGTACCTGGAAAGAAGCAGGATGGCTCTGGAGTGGTATTCTCGTTTCAGATATTTGCTACCTCCTCGTAGTTGCCAGCTATGTGGATTACCACGGTGGAATCTGTCCAGGTCCACGTTATCTGCTGTCATTGATGCCACTGAACCTGATGCCCCTGTTGTTGGGATTGAGGATGCCTGAAATGAGGAGGTTGGTAATGGTTGTGGTCCTTACCGGGTGTGGAGTGGTGGGTTTAATGATGAATGGATATGCGGCATGGGTGGATTACACCCAGGCTGTTCCTGCATGGGATTTCTGGAGAAGTTTTTTTCAGGTTGGCTAGGGGGTGGGACTGAAATCGGTAAACTTACAAACCTGGTGCCGCTCTGTTAGCCTTCTCCTGATATGGATCCCTTGCAGCAACCCGCCAAGACAGAAGCCTCCTCACACGAAGGGCCATTTCCTGACTTCGATCGCAACCGGAACAGCCAGCCTGAAGAGGCTACCCCCCTGACAGAGTCTGCAGCTGATTCCGGTCAGGAAGCCACGGAATTACCTCCTCTTCCACCCGTGTTGGACAACAAATGGCAGCCTCGAGTCCTTCTGCTCATTCTGGTTCTTGGATTTGGGCTGCGGTTTGCTTATGTCCGGTTGATCGACACCCCCCCATTCTCAGACATGGCTGATTACGAGACCATGGCCTTGAACCTTCTGGATGGTAAGGGCCTGATCATGTCGGACCTGTACAAGGCTTACCGTCCCCCCCTCTACCCGCTCTGGATCGCCGCGGTCTACCTGTGGGGAGGGATTGAGCCTGAAAACGTCTACATGACTCAGTGTATCATGAGCATCCTCACTGTGATCTTCGCTTATCTCTTCACCTATTGGCTCTTCGCTCCTGCACCTGCAGCCCATACCGATTCTCTTGACTCCTTCAGCCTCGCGAGGAAAAAAGCCAGGGCCCGGACAATCGCTCTCATATCGGCGGCCCTGTTCTGCTTTGATGAGACTTCCATCTTTTTTTGTGGCCAGATGCTTACGGAAACCCTTTTTACGATCCTTTTTGTTGTTTGGGCCTATTTGCTTGTCCGTGGCATCTTCCGTCCCAGCCTGCCTTTAGCGACTGCTGCGGGGATCATCGGCGGTCTTGGGATCCTCACCAGGCCCAACCTCCTCCCTATCCTGCTTGGGGGAACCTATTGGTTCTTCCGGGCCAGCCGGAAATACTACAAACCACCACCTGATGACTGGCACAGGTTCAGCCTTTTGGATTCACCGTTTGCTCCACCCTTTGTCATGGTTTTATATGCCGTGCTTGTGGTTTCCTTCTGGACCATGCGTAATGAGGCAGTTCTTGGAGAATTGGTTCCAGTCAGTACCAACCAGGGAGTCAATCTTTACCTGGGGCATCATGAGGGCTTCGGTTACAACTCCTTTGGTGATAAGGAAGGTATCCGGATGAGATTGCGGGCTCGCGGATCTTACGATGAACTGGTGGAGAGCAAGGTTTTTACATGGATTGCAGTTCAGTTTATACGGAATCATCCCTGGGAAGACATGAAGAATAATCTCTCAAAGATTTATCACCTTTATCTTGCCCCGGTATCTCCATTGAGTGCTGTCGAACCATGGAAATGGTGGAGCTATCTCGATTCTCCCTATCGGCCATGGCCTTGGGAGACACAACGCCGTGAGCTGCGCTTTTGGACTGTGAGGGATGAAAACGGAGAGGTCCAAATGCCTTCTTATGCTGATTTTTTCTGGCGTGAAGGACGTTTGCCCCTGGTCTTCTGGGGGTGGCCTCTCATCTACCTCACCTTCGTTGGAATCATCTGGAGCTTCCTGCGAAGAGAGAGAGTGAAATTTCCGATCCTGGTCATTGTGATCTATACCCTCATTCTCATGGTGTACTTTGCCAATGCCAGGTTCCGGGCGCCACTGCTCCCCTTCCTGTATCCCTTTGCGGCCTTCACCCTGGTATCGCTTAAAGAGAAGATATGGTCGCGATGAGGTTCACAGAAACTGCTCCACGCCTTGGTTCCCTCGATCAACTGCGAGGCTATACCATTGTTGGGATGATTACCGTGAATTTTCTTGGGGAGTTTGATGCGACGCCATGGATGCTGAAGCATCATCGTGAAGGCTATTCCTATGCCGACTCGATTGCACCGCTATTTCTATTCATTGTGGGAATCGGTTTCCGGCTTTCATTTTTACGAAAGGTTCAAAAAGATGGTCTCTGGAAAGCACGCTGGTCCTCGGGGAAGAGGTATTTCATTCTCACACTGATCGGGATCATCCTGTACAGTCCCTTCGATTGGCATGACTGGTGGGATGCACTGGTTGATATTGGTCTCTCTGGCCTTTTAGCTCTGCCTTTCATAGACCGTTCTTCCATCGTCCGTCTGATGGCAGCCGCAGGTTACCTGTTGTTCTTCCAGTTCCTGTTCACCTTCACTCCGTATGGACCTTATCTCATGAAGCACAGCTTCAATGGAGGTCCCCTTGGGCCAATGAGTTGGGTTTTCAGTTTGTTGCTGGGGACATTGGCGTATGATTGGCTGCAAGTTGGTAGGACAAGTGAAGCCATCCGTAAGGCCCTGGTTTGGGGTCTGGCATTATCCCTTTTGGGGTGGTTCTTCAGGTTGGAATGGCACGGGTTCAAAGCATTCTGGCCTTTCTCCCAGTACTATATGACTATGCCCTATACACTCTACTCAACCGGCTTGGCCTTCTTCGCTTTTGCCTTTTTCCTCTATGTCCGTGACATCAGAGGAGTTAGATTTCCTCACCTCGATGAGTTTGGAATGAACCCCCTGGTTATTTACATTTTTCACATTCTGCTGTTGGAGACTCATGCGGACTCGATGGACAGTGCCGCTCAACCGTTCTGGTTCCTGACTGTGTTTGCGATGTTTTATCTTTGCTGTTATGCAGTGGCGTGGAGACTCTACAGGGATAAGGTGTTTATCAAGATCTGATCAGATGGCCTGGTACCGGCGGCTGTACCACCATCCAACCACCACACCAAAAACCAACAGACCCGAGAACAACCAGACAGCAGTCTGTTCCCGTTCTGAACTTCCCTGACCCCGGGTGTGGCGGCTTGAACGAACAGGGCGGGCAGTGGCTGTTGAACCTGCATCCGATTTGATTTTCGAATAAACAGCACCCCATTCACTCTTCTCGGCATCTTCCTTGGATATCTTCCCCTCGGCAATGACCTCTCCCCGGTCGTCTCTGGTACCTTCTTCGCTTTTCCGCCGGATTCTCACTGTGATCGAGGAATCTCCAGCAGGTTGAGAAATTTCAAGCAAACGATCCCGTGCTCGATCACGTGCCAGATCTCTCTCCATGACGAGGTCCTTGAAAGACTTGTTTTCTCCGGTTGCTCCTTCAGGGAGTTTGTTCATCGCATTTGCTCCTGGAGCGGAAAGGCAGGCCCACACTGTTACCAGCATCAGAAAAGTGACCGCCAGATGAGGGTGGTTTCTATGCATTGCAGCCTCCAGATTTCATAGGTCCGCTTCTTTTTGAGACTCGATCAGTGCTGAATACTATGGTCGAGAGGATCCAGTTTCGTGACCCAGTTCTCATAGGGTCCTTCGAGCCAGATCGTTGGCTCTGCATTGGCGGCCTTGGGCAAGTCGATGTCAATGTAGTATTCACCCTCGGCTTTGGCACGGTAGTCGTAATTCAGGGTGACACTGCCATTGTAGACGATCCCCTCATCACGGCTCATGATGGCGCCATTCCAGACTGCATCCTTGGCTCGTCCGGCATAAAGGTGATTGGTGTAACCCAGACCATCAATCCTGCGGGGAAGTGAGTCTGATCGTCCCAGGGTAGTTTTCATCAGGCTCACCATGGCCTGAAACTGGGCATTCGTCCAGCTTCCCTCATATTTTTTCCGGCTGGTGCCATCAACCTTGGTTCCATCCACCAGCGTGTAATTCCCTGTATTCGAGCTTCCATCCTCGTCGATATAGGGTTTTGTAAAGTTGGGTTTGATATAGGGAGCGACATTGTTGGTCCAGTCGGAGCTGGTGTAGTCGCCGAGGATGATATTGCCACGCGCCGCTATGCCGAGGAAATCAGCACTCTTGTTGTAGGCGGCGTTCGCGTTGGGATCGGCCCCCTCGCTCTTGTCATAGATCGGGGGCTTCTTGTAGATGATGTCATTTACGATATGGATGTTCCGTTCGGCATAGATGGTTCCTTGACCAGTGACATACCCACCGATGGCCACATCCCCACGCACGACAACCGGGCCATCGATCACAATCGGATTGGTGGCTGTTCCATAAAGGAAAATCGGACCATTGATGACATGATTTATCGTGACCGGAGTAGCCGGGGCAGATGAAGCTGTGGTTTGGAGAGTTCCATTCTTGGCGGTGGCCAAAGCGACAAAACGATCAATCTCGCTCAGGTAGGGCATTTCGAGAACCTGTTGATAGTCAAACTGCGTGGAATTTCCACTGTAACCATATGTAAATTCCGGGCGAGTGGGGCGCCAGGTTGGCTTTCCCACTGCCTTGGTGCGATAAGTCGAGAGGTTCCAGGAGGTGTAGGTCCCAATCACCTCCCCTGCAGCGCCACCTCCCACATCAGGATTGATACTGGCGTAGACATCTCCGTTGACAATCGGTGTCCCCTGGAATTCAAAGTTCCCATTGGCACGGATTTCTCCATTTGCGGTGATGGAACTTCCATAGAACCATCCAAAATTATTCAGAAAATACGTGTAATCAAAAATGGATCCCTGATCATGGCCATATCGGACAACACGTGTGATTGTCCTTTCAGCCGGGGAAATGCCGCCCTGGGCGACTCCTGTGGCTTCGAATACAACCAACCTTTCCTCATCATCTCCGGTGGTCATGATCCGGCGGGCATGCACGGTATAGGTGTCACCAGAGGACCCGAGTTCATGGTTTTCCTGGTCAAAATCCGTGTAATGGTCCTCAAGCCAGGCGATGCGTGCTGCGGGCAAGGGATTCGCATTCAGGTAACCTACCCATAGTGCTTCAGCTGCACGGTTGAGGCCGGACTCCGCCAGGTAAAGAGCCCGTGTGAAGTTGTATTTGTCCTGGACAAGACGTGAATGAACTGAAAGACCATGCAGGACTGCCGCGCTGAAAAAGGCTGCCACTGCGGTGAAAATCAGAACACCCGCCAAGGCGAGTCCATGTTCTTTTTGACGGACCGCCCCAGATAGAGAAGCACCAGGATTAAAATTGCACGGTTTAGAGGACATGATTTACCCCCTTCAATTACTCGCGCCCAGGCGGAGTTTCGGATTGTTCCTGATAACAAAGGAGGCGAGAATTTCACGTTCAGCTCCCGGAGTACGGGAGTCATAGGTCATTGTTAAACGTATAAAGAGCGCTTTGCCATCAACCCAGAATTCGACCTTGTCAATCTGCTCCGAGACTACCTCATAATTGTTCTCCTGGTTGATATCGGGACGATAGCGGAGTTCATGGGTGCCGGAATCAAGATACAGGATCCCTTCGGTGTCATCTGTGGTTGTTTCAGGTGTCCAGACCTCCTGATCATCATGCCAGAGATGGACCACGAAATTATTGTCGCTGATTTCCTCCACGGTTACACTGGTGGCCTGCATGATCTGACGGCCCATCTTCTCTATGGCATTGTGGTTACGCAGCCTTGTTTGCAGCTGGGCAAATGTGGTCTGTCCCTGAAAACGGAATCCCATGACTGCTACCGATGACAAAGCAAATGCCAATCCGGCAACTCCGGTTGCGATCATGACCTCGGTCAATGTAAAACCTTTTTCTCTGTTTCCATTTGAAAAGGATCTTCTCATCGTGGGGCTCCTTTTCCTTAGTTCCAGGGTAATTGACTGGAGGTACGTTCGCTGAAATCCACCGTGTTTTCCCGCTCAACACGGTAGGTGGTCAGCTCAAGATTTTCCATTTTTTCACGGGCCGTTCCCTCACGCCCCCACTCAGCCAGGACAGAGACTTTTTTGTAATGCTGATTGGGGGCCGGATCTCCAAACCGGGTCCACTGGTTGTGTATATCTGTGTCGACGACTGCTGAAACTGAGCTGGTCAGTGTGAGGATCCCATCGACTTCGTCCTCGAAGATCTCGACCGATGTGGACACTGGCAGCGCCGGATAATCCACCGCCAGGATCTGTTCGAGGGTTTGCTGTGCAAGAAAGAGCACGTGGGCGCGTTCATCGACCTGTTTCTGAACTGCAAGCGAGGTGGTATAGGTGGCAAGGATTCCGACAAAGGCGAGCGTTGTTAATGTGATCGAGATCAGGACCTCAACCAAAGAAAATCCACACTCCGGCGAAACAACTCCTCGTTCATTTCCTTCTCGCATGACTAATCCCTCCTTCCTTTGAAAGGGGATGATATAACTACTCGTTTACACATCTCTATTATCAAGATTCGGTCCATTTTGTCAAGGTGTTTTTTCAGATATAAACTAAATTAAATGAATACGCTACTATCATTGCAAGAAACCATGGATGAGGTGAAAACGGCCTGAGGCATCGAACCTCCTGGAAAGCGGATTGATAACTTGTACAACCAGTTGAAAAAAAAGAGCTTAAGTGGACTCGATACCGAAGATGAGATGGATAGGAGACCTGTGTTTTGGAGGGAAAGCGAAACGATGCAGAACCTCCATCCTCCTCATGCAGGAGATCTCAACGGGACAGAACGAAACATGATTCGGATCTGTGGCTATCATTTCTGAATATCATCTTGTCAGGAATGAATAATATCTGATTAAAAAAAACGAATCTACGGTCTTTTCCGGGGATTCCCTTCAGAGTGGTAGGCCAGACGCCTGGAAAGGTATTCCTCCCGGGTCATCCTGAGATCAACCTCATCTCCAGCCATTTCCGCTTCATAAATCCTCTCCAGGAATGGAATACACCAGCCACAGCCTGTTCCCGCGCCATAACATTCGGAAATCTGAGTTGGGACTTTGGGCCTCTTCAGGCGGACATATTTCCGGATTTTGTGGAGTGATACATGAAAGCAGACACAAACTTCATCGTGTTCCTGCATGGCATTGCGATTGGAAGTCAGGGTTCCAGAAAGGGTTCTTCCGGTTCAGGAGCATTTCCCCTCGCGGCCTGTTTCCAGACCTCCGAGGCGTAGTTCATGGTCCCACTGGCCGCGTCCTTGAGCATGGTACTCCCCGCCTTGGCCGCAGTAACCGTGGTTCCGGCCACAGCTCCCACTGTATTGGTTGCACCCTTGACAATGTTCATACACCCAAACAGGAGGATCAGGGGAAGAATCGCGAAAAGAATCAGCATCTTGTGTTGCATGGTCAAACCGCTCACTCACAATACTTTGACATAGCAGGGCTCCCTTCGTAACCCACCTTTCTGCTATCCCGCTTCCAAAGTGGTTCGCGTTGTCGAATGATAGGACCCATGAGAGAGATCGTGGTGGGAACTCGTGGAAGCGCGCTGGCACGTTGGCAGGCGGAATGGGTGTGTGGATTCCTTACTGGTTTCCAGATTCAAACTCGTCTGGAGATCATTCATACCAGTGGAGATAAACACCATAAAGGTTCTCTGGCTGACAAAGGAGGTAAAGGACTCTTTGTCAAAGAGCTGGAAGCCGCTTTGCTGAGAAATGAGATCGACATTGCTGTTCACAGTTTGAAAGATGTTCCTACGCTTCTCGATGATCCATTTGTCCTGGCAGCTTACCTTCCACGTGCCGATCCACGGGATTGCCTGATCGCCCCTGGGGAAAACCGGGAGATTACCACACTGCCCTCTGATGCAGTCATCGGCTCATGCAGCCCAAGGCGGATTTCGCAGGTGCTTCATCTGCATCCGGGTCTGCAGATCGAGCCCCTGCGTGGTAATGTCGAAACTCGTCTCTCCAAAGTCCGTTCAGGGCTGGTGAGCGCTACCTTTCTCGCCAAGGCTGGACTGGATCGTCTTGGAATCGAGGATCCAAGACTGATTCATCCACTCCCGATTGAAGTTATGTTGCCCGCTGCTGGTCAAGGGATCGTTGCAGTGGAGACATGCAATCATCAGGAGGAAATCCTGGAAGTCCTCGGTCAGATCGACCATCCCCCATCGCGTTGGGCCGCGGAGGCCGAAAGGAATGTGGTTCATGGTCTTGGTGGCAGCTGTGTCAGTCCCATTGCTGCACATGCCGTCATCGAGAGAGAGCACTTGATCCTGGAGGCTTTTGCAGGTGACCTCCAAGGTCAAAAAGTTGTGAGAGAACGGATCGAGGGTGACGTGAATCGGCGTCTGGACCTTGCCGCCAGGCTTGTCGAAAAGTTGCTCTCTCAAGGGGCTGCAACGTTGATTGGAGGAACCCATTGAGCTTCGATACATCGATCCCCAATATCGAGGTCTTGATGATCAGGACCACACTGGAGGCTTTGCCCCGCCATGATCTGCCGTCTGGATTCCAATTAAGGACTTATCGGGATGGTGATGCTGACCATTGGGTGCGGATCCATGAACTCGCGGACAAGTACAACAAGGTAACCACTGAGACTTTCCAGAAGGAATTTGGGTTTGACATCGATGCCATGCGGGAACGGGGATTCTTCCTTGAAACGCAAGCGGGTGAAGTCATCGGAACCGCTACGGCCTGGTATGATGATGATTTTGAGGGTGAACCTTATGGACGTGTCCACTGGGTGGCAATCATTCCTGAATATCAGGGGCGAGGGTTAGCCAAACCGCTGCTTTCAAAGGTCATGGAATGTCTTGCCCGGGCCCATGGCAAGGCATACCTGGTCACCTCCAGTGCACGGATTCCGGCCATCCGGCTTTATCTCAAATATGGCTTCCAGCCCTTCCTGCACAATGTGGATTCCATCAAGGCCTGGGACCTGGTGGGTACCTGCCTGAATCATCCTCTTTTGAGTAAGCCATACCTTTCATCCAAGCGACTTCTTGAGATCTCCCGCACCACGTGAGATCTTACGAATCGCTTCGGCGATTCTTTCCACATGGCGGGTAGTCTCTCCCAGAAGGGTGTTTTGACGCAGCCAGACTGATGTTTCAGAGCAAACCTTTTCAGTGACCGGGAGTTCCTGGTTGGTGTAGTCGGGAAGACTGAGGTCCTTGAGAAAGACCTGGGAATCATCCAGGAATCCACGTTCAAGATGAAGCGGACGGTAACCAGGGCGGCAGGGGACCCCTTCGGCTTCAAGTGCACGCAGGAACTCAGAACGTGGAAGCCCGGCAAAACCATCCGGGTCATACCTGAGAATCAGCAGGTGAAGGGCATGGCAATCCACCTTGGGATCGCGGGCCTGGAGTTGGATTCCGGGAATATCTGAGATAGCCGACTTGAGGTAAGACCAGTTCTTTTCGCGTTCCGCGAACTGACGTTCGAACCGTTCGGCCTGGGCTAAAAGAACCGCTGCCTGGAAAGCACTCATGCGGAGGTTGCTACCGAGTGTGTGGTGTTCGTATTCCGCTCCTCCGGGGCGGCGTCCACAGTTCTTGAGACTGGTGCAGATCTCCCACAGATCCTTACGGTTGGTGACCAGCATTCCGCCTTCGCCTGCTGCAAGGTTCTTGCTGGACTGAAAACTGAAGCTGCCAATGTCTCCAATTGCACCGATTCCCCTGCCATTCCAGACCGCTCCGTGGGCTTGAGCGGCATCTTCGATCAATGCGATCCCTTTTTCATCGGCCAGAGCGCGAAAGGCATCCATGTCACAGGGGCATCCGGCTATATGGACCGGGATAATGGCCTTGGTCCGTGGGGTGATGGCGGCGCGTGCGGATTCCGGATCCAGGTTGAAGGTGCCGGGGTCAATATCAGCGAAGATTGGGATGGCATGGCACCACAGAACTCCCGCGGCGGTGGCCATGAAAGTGTAGGAGGGCACAATCACCTCATCTCCGCGTCCGATTCCCAGGGCTCGCAGAGCCACCATGAGACTCACGGTGCCATTCGCCACCGAGATGGCATACCGGGCGCTCTGAAGCCGTGCAAACCGGAGTTCCCATTCCGCGATAAGAGGGGAATCCAGACCCCAGTAACCGCTCTCCAGGGCTTCCTCCAGGCGTCTCAACTCCTCCTCACCCCATTGCGGCCAACGAGGGAATGTTTCGGTGCAGGCGGGGGTGCCTCCAAGCAGGGCGAGTTTGCTCATGATGATGAAGAACCTTTCAGGAATAAGTATCAATCAATGAGGATCATGGGGGAGGGAAGCGTGGGGAGTCAATTGGGGTGATTGGCGCAATTCTTTTGAGCCACTAGAAAGAATCAAGCGGATGGGCGGTACTTGAGGAGCATGGCAGCGGACCAACTGGAGAGTTGAATACTTGGTTGGGCAAACTTGTCCCATAGTATTTCCCATTCAACAAGGTTGGTGGTTCTCAACGTCTCTTCAAGAAGATCGAGCCAAGTCAGACGGTTCTTGACATGGGACCTGACATTCAACTTGAGATCATTGATCATCTGTCTGGCTTGTTTTTCTTTTCCCACATCAAGGGTGGCTAATGGGACCACGAATCCCGACTCCAGATCAAATGTGAAAAACTTGTCTGGTTTGTCTTCCTCGGAGCCAGCGCAAGGATCCACATATCCCCCCTCTGGCCACATATCTCCTTTGCGGTGATTGCAGGTGTGACAGGCATAGATCCAGTTACTCCACTCATAGACCGATTCGGGGAAGATTTTTTTGGGCCTGAAATGATCCACCTCGCCTTGGGTGGTTTCCTCGCAGTAACCACAGAGATGAGAGAACCGGTTACCCAGCTCGTCGGTGAACTTGCGCCAATCTGAGTCGGTTGGCTTTGGACCTGTATTGTCGCGATAATAGGAGATCCACTTTGGAGTTTTCCTCTTCCTGACTGATTCCAAGTCAGCTGGTTCAGGTCCCCGGTCCACCCAGTGCATTAGGCGGATTTCCTTGTCCGTTTACGGGTGGTTTTCTTGGAGGTTCCCTCCGATGTTTTCCGCCTCTTGAGGATCTCGTGAAGGGAGTCCATCAACTCCGTGATCTGTTTGGGAGGTGGAGAGTTACTCAGTGTTTTGGGGATTTCAGACCTCAACTCCTGGCGTTCCTTCTCCTCTTCAGGAGTGCGCTCCCTTTTCAGTTGAAGCTCTTCCAACCGTTGAAGGTCTTGATCCGTTTTGAGATCGGTCGGGTTGGAAACGTCGAGGAAACAGCTGAGGATCTCATCCGCCGACCAGCCCACGATGTCATTCTCATTGGTGGTCACGCTGATCCCACCACCCTCCTTTCGCTTAAGCAATTGGATCTGCCCGGCCTTAAGCCCGGCGATCAGGAGCGGGGAATGAGTGGCGCAGAAGATCTGGAGATTGGGGAAGTGTTTCGTGAGTGTGGGGAGTATCCGCCGTTGCCAAGATGGGTGCAGGTGAGCATCGATTTCATCGATGATGAGCACGCCAGGTTTCTTCGCGAAATCCTCCGCGAAGTCATAATACATCGCATAGCCGAGAATCAGATGGGAAAGCCACTGGACCATGGATTGGGTACCCTGGCTGAGAGCGTTGAAGGGGAGCTCGCCATCGGGGGTTTGGACTTTGAGGAAGAGACCGTCATCGTCTTTCTCAATCCCAATGAGACCGACACGATATCCTTCTGTAATTTCTGATGTGATAATAAAAACTTTGTTTATTGTATTACGTATGATGGGCCTATTCTCCCTGTAGCTTTTATAATCAAGTTCCACAATAAGTTGGAGGAAGTCCCCATCATTGGTGGTTTCAAAGGAAGAGGTAATCTGAGATTCTCGACGTTCAACATCTTTAAATGAATTGCGGAGGTTTGCCAAGATCGATATATCACTCTGATTTGAAGATGATCGTTCATCTCTCAACGCCTCATCAATGTGGCGTTTAAGTATGAGAGCCTCAAGGGATAATGTTTTTGGTAACAGGGGATGGTTTCGTATCCGTGCGTTGGAGTTTTGTCGGAGAGCAGGTATGAAGGTGGAGTAGCCCAAGGACATCCTCATGTTAAAAAGATCCAGGATTTGACTTTGGGTGGTACCCCATTGGTTCGGATTGTCTTTAAGAACATGAAGGTCACCGTGAGATCCTACAAAAGTCACGCTTGAGTCAGGAGTAGATTCCTTCTTGACAAACCTTGAGGGGAACCTAAATGCCTGAACTGCTAGGGAACCCAGTGCTGCCAACACAGTCGACTTCCCCGAGTTATTCGGTCCAATGAAGACATTCACTTGGGGATCGAAAGTGAAGGTGATCTCATCAATGGGGCCGACATCCTTCAACCAGAGTTCTTTAATCGGCATCAGGGTTTGCTCCTTACCATGATACTAATGACATTCTCAAGCGTAGGACCTATATGCCTTCTGTCAAGCCAAAGAACCACCTTTCACGCCCTTGGCTTAAGCTTCCAGGTGAACGTAAGGAGGACCACCGCAGCAAAGGTGCACCCCAGAATCGCGGCAATGACGAGGTCCCATGCCACCTCCTTGCCCCAGAGGGCACTGTAATGGTCCAGCATCCATCCAAAGCACTTGGCCTGCGCGGTACGTCCAAGATATCCGAACAGGCCGATGAAGCCGGCAGCCGTACCGATCGCCTTTTTGCCTGTCAAGTCCAACGCGATGATGACAATGAAATTGATGACGGGGTAGATGAAGAGTCCGATAATGGCGAGCATGGTCATATCCAGCCATAGATAACCGGCTGGAATGAAAGGGATCGCGGCGAATGCCAGCAGGATCGGTAGAAGGCACAGCACCGCCACCATACCGCGCCTGCCTCCGATCAGGTCGGAGAACCAGCCAAACAGAATCGTGGAAGGAATCCCACCAAACTCGATAGCCACCACCGCCAGGCCACCCCCGGTGATGGTCGCCGCCTTCATTTCACGCAGATACAGAGGCCCCCAATCCAACATGCTGTAGCGGGTGATGTAAGAAAAAAAGTTTGCGAAGGCCAGCAACCAGATGTATTTGTTGGTCAACACCTGGTCAATGAAAAGCTCGCGAAAAGTCAATTCCCGCTCAGCCTCTCCATGGAGCCCATGATTGGCAGGATAATCATTGTTATATTCCTCGATGGGTGGCAAACCAACGGACTGAGGCGTATCCCGCAGGCGGAAGAGAAGATATACGGCTCCCACCAGAGCCAGGGCACCAGGAAAGTAAAACGCATATTGCCAGCCGCCCCAGTAATCCGCTGACCAAGCTGCCAGATACCCGGCGATGCCTCCTCCAAGATTGTGGGCGGTATTCCAGAAGCTGAAGGTCAGGCCACGTTCCCTTTCACTGAACCAGTGCCCCATGGAACGTCCGCAAGGAGGCCACCCCATGCCCTGCACGAATCCATTGAGCGACCAGAGAGCCAGATGAACCGGAAAACTGGAGACGCCGCCGAAGGCGAAATTGAGAAGAGCGGTGAGCAGCAAGCCAAAGGGCATGAAAACCCGGGGATTACTCCGGTCCGAAACTGCCCCCATGAGAAATTTACCGAGACCATAGCTGATTGCAGTGATCGCCAGCAGGCTGCCGATATCCGAATGCTGGTAGTGAAGCTCCCCTTCGATATCCTTGGCAACCACGGAAAGGTTGTTGCGGACAAGATAAAAGGCCGCATACCCCACATAGGTCGCTTCCATGATCCCCCAGCGGTAGCGTGGGTAAAGACGTTTGATCTCGGAATCTGACAGGCGTTCGATGTGGGGCGCGGGTGCAAATACATTCCGCAAGAGTCTCATTGCCATACTGTGGCCTCTGTGCTTGAGTGGATGACCGACCTGAGAGGTTGTTGATCAAGGTACCATAATCGGGGGGGATAAGGTTAGGTGGCAATGGATAGGATTCATTTCCGCCTATCTCGCTCGGGCCAATCCCTTATGATTGGATGAATGGATGGTCGGTTCCGCCAGCCCAAAAACAAATACGGGGGACCCGCTCTGTGGCTTCATGTACCAGGAAGGGTGACTCGACTCCCCCGAGAGGATTCTTTAATGCGCAGAATGAAACCCGTCTGGATATTACCAGTTGGCTTGTCTGTTATCGCTGTAACAATCACGGTTGAGCCTAGATCCTACGCGGTTAAAAAATCAATCTCCGGGCTATTAGATAACGTTACAGGCGCAAAAGGTTTCCGTTTCGATGCCAAAGACAACTTCGGGGTCGGCCTGGACACCATTAAGATTATCGAAAACCCCACTGGCGGTTATCTCGCTGTCTACCATCACTTGCTGAGCGGAGAGTTCCAGGTACGGTTGGCAACCTCCACCAACCTGCTCAACTGGGTCTACAAGAGGACCCTGGCCACCAATGCCTCCCAACCCACCATCGCCTGCCATGCAGCGAGTGGTGGCTTTTACCTGGTCTATGAACAATGGATGAGTCCGGGCAGCACGGGAGCATGCTATCTCAAAATCAATTACTACCCCAACGTGAATGACCTTCTTGATTCAGCGCCAACGGTCACTTTTGTCATGCCACATTCAGCTTTCAATCCATCGAACCTTGAGGGAACACCCAATGTTTATTCCATCAGTCCGGATGGAAACACGCTCGAGATCGGATTTCACTATTACAACTCAACAATCTCGAAGGACCGGACCGCACGGGGAACCTTGTCTGGCTTTTTCGGTGGATCTCCTGTCTGGACTTCTCACATTGAGACGGCCTATAACACCCAGCTCATCGGCAAGGGTGTCAATGGAAACCTTGGCGACAGGGATTATGGACTTCTGGATGGAAAAGAAATCAATATCCAGGAAGGCCAGCTTGTCCAATTCGACTTCGGGTCCTGGCGATCCTATCTGTATTATTACGAAACGGCGGATTTTCAACTTCTCGATGTGAAGACCCCCAAAGGATCCACCGCTTTTGGCAATCCGACTTTCACAGTCCTGACACTTCCCGGAGGAGAGATGGGGATCGTGGTGACTTACTTTATCTTCAGTGAGGGTGCGGCTCCTGGTGAGGCAGGCCAACTCATTTTTTACCATGAACTCCCATCGGCATCTGCACCGCGGTGGAGGTGCTACGATTGACCAATCACGAAAACGGATGGATGAACCAAGCTCAATCGATTTTTGAACCTTGCATGCCCCCCAGGTAGGCCACCTCCTCAGTCTTCTTGCGGTGGAGACGCTGGTAGGCGTTGGCCACCTTGTGGACATAGCGATTGGTGGCTGGAATCAGATGGAAGTCGCCGGCTTTGCGCAACCGGGTGGGACCGGCATGATAGGCGGCGATGGCATGGGTCCATTGTTCCGCAGGCTCCAGGTAATCGAATTCCTTGAACATCAAACTCAGATACTTGCATCCTCCACGGATGTTCTGTTCCGGATCGTAAGCATCGCGTACCCCCATCTTGGTGGCTGTATCCGGCATGAGCTGCATGAGTCCCTGGGCTCCGCTGCTGGAGGTACATTTGGGATTCCATTCGCTTTCAACAGTGATTATGGCGCGGACAAGGATCGGATCGAGCCCATATTGACGTGAGTACTTGCGGATCAAATCATGGACAGTGTTTCCTCCTCGGGATCTGACCGGCAGGGTGTTGGAGGAATCGATCGCGCTCGGGGGCTGTCCCTGGAAAGGGAATGATGCGGTTTCGACAATCACTTCAGTCTCGATAAGCGCTTGAGTGTCTTTCTGGGGTAGCTGGGGTTTTTCCAATTGGAAGGAAAGCTGATTTACCTGCTCACGCATGTCATCCAGGTGAAAACCCGTGGGATCAATTTTACTCAAGGACATCAGAATAGCTGACTTTTGAGAGGGATCAACAAGGTCAAGATCCTTAAGCCTCTGTAAAGCACGTTCTGTGGTTTCTGGATCTTTCCCGGATTTTGTGAATGCTTCTCTCGCTTTGGCAATCTGATTTCCCTCGGCATAACGTTCTCCAATCCGCATCCAGTAGAGGCCGGGGGATTCCCGTTCGATGCTCTTGATGGTCTGTCGATCCAGGGTCCACAGCCCGGCGCCATCCATTTCAAAAGAGACCGTGTTGGCATCTTCACGAATGAGGAGACCATCGATACATTTTCCACCAGCCAGATGGAAAATGTCCGCGAAGGCATTCTGACAGAAAAGGAACCCGCTATGGAATGCCGACAGAACGGCTATGAGTGAAAGATACCAACCACTCCTGAACGCCATGCTTACCCCCTCATTAGCTTTGAACTGCACCTCATTCTCCCATTCCAGATGGATGGGGAATCGCCCGATTTGCCCGCTTTATCCTTTGCCCACCCGCCGTTTTCCAAGAAAAGTGATAAGGACCTTTTCGAGTGGTGTATCGGTCAAAATCCACTCGTAACCAATCTTGTGTTCGAGGCACCCCTCACGGTAGAAATCGCGGATTTCCTCGATGGCTTTCCGATAACCCGAACGCAACCTGACCGGGTCTGAATCAATGCTTTCGGTTCCTTCCGGATCTCTGAAACGAATGCCTCCCTCATAATTGAGTTCCCATTCCTGCCGGTCCATCACGTGGAAGACAATGACTTCATGCCTTCGATGCCTGAGCAGTTTCAGACTTTCCAGCACACCTTCAGGTTCATCGATCAAGTCCGAAACCACCACGATCAGGCCTCTGCGTGCAATCTGAGCTGCTAAGGCGGTTAAAGTATCGGCAAGCGAGGTCTCTCCCGAAGGATTCGCCTGATCGAGTGCCTCCATCAGGTTGCGCATATGTCCCGCTGATCCGCGTGCGGGGATATAGGTTCGAACCGCCTTGTCCACGACGGCCAGTCCTGTTGCGTCCCGTTGACGCATCAGCAAATACGCCAGACAGGCAATCAATCGTCTCGCGTAATCGAACTTAGTAAGCCCAGTGTGAGTAGTTGGGCGGCCTCCCTCCAGGTGGGGATGATCCGAACCGGAAAAATCCATGGAGGTGCTGGCATCCAGCACCAGGGTCGCCCTGAGGTTCGTATCGGCTTCAAATTGCTTGACATAGAATCGATCAGTTCTTCCAAGAAGTTTCCAGTCAAGATACCGTAATTCGTCCCCACTTTGATAAGGACGATGTTCAGCAAACTCCTGGTTATACCCATGGTAAGGGCTGGTATGCAGACCAGTGATGAATCCCTCCACCACCTGGGTGGCCAGGAATTCAAGGGATTCCAGGGAGGAAATCACCTGGGGGTCGAGCCAGCGCGAGGCTGAAGGACGGTTATCCACAGGTGCGGCCATAGTTTTCACAAGTATAGCTGTGCATAAGGTCAAGTCAACTGTTATGAGAACAGGATCTCATCAAAGCACAAGCTGCTCACAAACGGATCAGGGATGACAAAGCAACATGAATGGGTATACTCATTCTCGGTGGGATGGCCGAGCGGTTGAAGGCACCTGCCTTGAAAGCAGGCGAGGGCTTACGTCCTCCCGGGGTTCGAATCCCCGTCCCACCGCCACGAACACATTGATTTTCCTTTACTTACGAATCCACCCTAACAATAACAGAGCAACCGATTCCGGGATCATTTCCGGAAACTTTCCGGCCAAGGTTTCCCCCCTCTCGCGGCAATCCCTCCCCGAAAGAAAACTTTGGGATCTCCGCCTTCTCGCTAGCGTGTTCCATGGTGATACCCAGAATCGGTCCATCCTGATCTAAAGCGAGCGGAGTGTTCTCATCCAAATCGCGTGATTCATCGACTTCCGCTTCCTTGAACTCAAAGAGTATCGGTGTCCTGGAAGTATTTCACCTTCATGGAACAAACCTCCGACCGAAAAAGGCATTATGAACAGTCGATAAATGGGATGATACACCCCCCTTTTAATTCATTCAAAAGGCAGATTCCTCTTGAATAGCCTTGGAGCTCCGGACCATTGGTGCTAGAACCCATCCCATGCGGATCGGATTGTTCATCCCCTGTTATATTGATCAGCTTTATCCCTCAGTGGGGATTGCTACTCTGCAGATCCTTGAACGATTGAATCTCGATGTGGACTTTCCAAAGGAGCAGACCTGCTGTGGGCAGCCGATGGCCAATACCGGTTGCTCCTCCATGGCCAAGCCCTTCGCCGAAAAATTTATCAGGATCTTCGAACCTTACGATTTCATCGTCTGCCCATCCGGAAGTTGCACCGCCATGGTCCGTTATCATTACCCCGGCCTGGTGGACGACCAGAATACTTGCCTGAGGGTGGCCTCAAAAACCCATGAGCTCTGCGAGTTTCTTGTCGATGTTCTCAGGATCGAAAAGATCCCCGCCTGCTTTCCCCATCGGGTCGGTTATCACCAGAGCTGCCATGGGCTGCGGGAACTCCGTTTGGCAAAGAGCAGCGAGCTGATGGCAGCCTCTTACTCCAAGGTCCGCCGCCTCCTTGAAGGTGTCGAAGGACTTGAACTTGTTGAGTTGACGCGGGTGGATGAGTGCTGTGGATTTGGGGGAACCTTCTCGGTCAATGAGGAAAGCGTCTCCTGCCTGATGGGACTTGACCGGATCGCCGATCATGAACACGCGGGAGCTGAGTATATTACTGCCGTAGATATGTCCTGCCTGATGCACATGGAGGGGCTTATCAAGAGGCAGAACAAGCCCATCCGGGTCAAGCATGTGGCGGAGATTCTCGCTGGGGAGATTAAATAGGCCATGAACCACTCCCGATCGGCAGCCAGGTTCATCGCTGACCTTGACCGTGTTCATTGGCATGATCAGGCGCTCTGGTATGTCCGAGCCAAGCGGGACATGGCGGTCCAACAAGTCCCTGAGTGGGAGCAGCTGCGTGAGCAAGCCTCCGCCATCAAGGCCCATGTTCAGGCGCACCTGGCGGACTACCTGGAGCAGTTCGAGACTCAAGCCATTTCACATGGCATCCGGGTTCATTGGGCCAAAACCGCCGAAGATCACAACCGGATCGTTTATGAGATTCTCTCTTCTCATGGAGCGCGGTTGGTGGCCAAAAGCAAATCGATGCTTACGGAAGAGTGCGGGCTCAACCACTACCTCGAGGAACGCGGCATTGAACTGGTGGATACGGATCTGGGAGAACGGATTGTTCAGCTGCGCAAGGAGCCTCCCAGCCATATCGTGCTCCCCGCTATTCATCTCAAAAAACGGGATGTCAGCGATCTCTTTCATGAACGACTCGGGACAGAACTTGGGAATGTGGATGAAAAGCAGCTGACCGAGGCAGCCCGTGCGCACCTGCGTAAGGTCTTTGTTTCGGCTGATGCCGGCATCAGTGGAGTCAACTTCGCCATCGCGGAAACGGGTGGGATCGTGGTCTGTACCAATGAGGGCAATGCTGATCTCGGAACCTCCTTCCCATCCCTGCATATCGCCTGCATGGGAATCGAGAAGTTGATCCCACGAGTCTCAGACCTGGCCATTTTCACACGAATGTTGGCCCGGAGCGCCACAGGCCAGCCGGTGACCACCTATACCACACATTTCCAAAGGCCTGTTCAAGGTGGAGAACTTCACTATGTGCTGGTGGATAATGGCCGTACCGCCCTGCGTCGGCTTCCACAGTTCCGCAAATCCTTATTCTGTATTCGTTGTGGAGCCTGTCTGAACACCTGCCCGGTCTACCGCCGGAGTGGAGGGCACAGCTACGGAACCACCATCCCTGGTCCCATTGGATCGGTACAGGCTCCATCCAATGATTTACAACGTTTCTATGATCTCCCATTTGCCTCCTCTTTATGTGGTTCCTGTACAGATGTCTGTCCGGTCAAGATCGATCTGCATGATCAGCTCCTGGCCTGGCGCCGCGAAGTGGTCAAGGAGGGATATCTCCCCTGGCGTAAATGGATCGAAATGAGGATCATTTCCTTCTTCTTAGCCAGTCCACAACGCCTCCAGCTGCTCGGATGGATCGGGCGCATTGCACAACGTCTGCCCCGGTTTGTGATTTATAACCCGCTGAATCCCTGGGGACTTCAACGAGAGATCCCTGCTATCCCTAGACAGAGTTTCCGGGACTGGTATCTATCAAGGGAAAGAAAGACTCCATGAGCCGCGAAGCAATCCTCTCGGCATTGCGTGAGGTAATCCTTTCTGAGGCCCCTCTTCCGGAAGGTGAAGAACGGGGGATGGTCTATCCCGATCCGGTTGAACAATTCAAATCGGTCCTGAAATCAGTTGGTGGAGATTGGATTGAAATATCCAGCGCGTCTGAGATCGATGGGATCATCCAGTCTCACTTTCCGCAGGTGAAAGTCGTTTTTCGAAATGAAAACGGGGTTAGACTTGGTCTAACGGATAAGACGGATCCCCACAATCTGGAAGCTCTCGACCTGGTAGTGGTTCGTGGTGTTCTTGGAGTAGCGGAGAACGCGGCGGTGTGGGTGACCGAGGACCTGGTGCCCCACAGAGTGGCCTTTTTCTGCACCCAGCACTTGATCCTCATCCTCGATGCCCGCTTGATTGTTCACAATATGCATGAGGCTTATGCGAGACTTGATCTGAGCAGTCTCACCTGGGGAACCTTCATCTCCGGTCCCTCGAAGACCGCCGACATCGAGCAGTGCCTGGTGATCGGTGCGCATGGAGCACGGTCATTGAAGGTGGTTCTTATACGGTAGTTGACTTCATCTCCCCTTGCCTCTCTTTCCAATCGGGCGAGGGGGTATGGCTCCCCCCTCTCCTTGGGGGAGCGGGGGGCTGGGGGAGTGAGGTTTCTTACGGATTCACCACATTCCTGGGCTTGCCTTCCTGAAAACACCGGATGTTCATCGCGGTGGCCTCCATGAGGCGTTTTCTCGCGGCCAATGTGGCCCAGGCTATGTGTGGAGTGATCACACAGTTCCTGGCTGACAACAATGGATTGTCATCCCGGATGGGTTCAACTGATACCACATCCAACGCTGCACCCGCGATCCATCTTTGATTGAGTGCATCCGCCAGGTCCTGATCCACCACGAGTGGTCCCCGTGCTGTATTGATCAGAAGGCAGGAAGGTTTGACCTGACTGAGGAATTGCCGATTGATGAGTCCACGGCTCCTTTTGGTCAAAGGGCAGTGCATGGAAATCACATCGGATTGTGCGGCTATGTCATCCAGACTGGCCCAGGAGAAGGGGGTGTAGGGGGGTGGATTTTCCTGAATTGCATCACAGGCCAGCACCTTCATTCCGAGCGCATGAGCCAGCTCTCCCACCCGCCGTCCAATTCGCCCGAAGCCAATGATCCCCATCGTCATCCCAGCAAGCTCGGTCAAGGGCGTACGCCAGAAACAGAAGTCCGGGCAGCGTCCCCATCCACCTTGGTGGACCTCATTGTTGTGAAGGGCGATCTGGTTGGTGAAGTACAGCATCATCGCCAGGACATGCTGCGCTACCGAGTCGGTTCCATATTCGGGAACATTCGATACGGGGATTCCACGTTCTTTCGCTGCTTTAATATCCACCACATCGAACCCGGTTGCAGTGACACTGATGAACTTCAGATCAGGCAGCTGGTGGAAGACCTCCCGAGGCAAACGGACTTTATTGGTGATGAGAACCTCCGCCTGAAGAGACCGTTCGATGACCTGCTCTGGCATGGTCCGGTCATAGACCTCGAGGTTTCCTAACTTCGATATCTCTGTCCAGGGATTGTCTCCCGGGTTCAGGGTATACCCATCCAAAACAACAATCTTCATCTCTCCTCCACCTTCCATGGCGTCATGTGGGTCAGCACGAGCGCGGCCAGATTATTCAACAGGGGTAACATCGTGGATGGAGTTGTTGTAGGCAAGATCTATCTTTGATTGGCGTGACTCCTTGACGGTCCGGGATCTTAGCCTCAGCTTGTTGGCTGGCCACCATGAGGGGTGTATTCCTTGCTGGAAGGAGCAGTCGCATGTCAAAAGCCCTTTTAGGAATTATCATTCTTGGAGCAGTTCTCTCAATACCACTTACAACTCCTATCCTTGCCAAAAATCCCGACTTAACTCTTTGTGCGATGCAAAACTGGAAACTGGTGGTGGCGGAAGATGCCATCCCCAGTGAACGCTATGCGGCTGAAGAGTTCCGTTCTCTGTACCAGGAGGTGACCGGTCAGGAGATCGGATCTGGAACCGGGTCCATCGCGGAAGGAACAATTTTCATCGGCCCCGGAAAAGAGATGCGGGTGCATCGTCTTGGGTTTGATGTCAATGAGCTTGGCGAAGAGGGGTTACGCTTCCGCCTCAGGCATGATGCGCTGATCATTGCGGGGGGGCGTCCACGTGGCACCCTTTATGGGGTCTATGAGTTCTTTGAGCGGAATGTGGGAGTCCGTTTTCTCACGCGCGATCACACATACATCCCAAAGGGTGCGGGTGAGGCACCGCTTCAAATGGGAGAGTACTCATTCATACCGCCGTTTTCGTTTCGTTGGTCTTACTATGGCGAGAACACCCAGGATCCGGCTTTCGCGACACGTTTGCGGAATAATACGATCACCAGTGATGAGCGTCTCGGTGGACGCACTTCCCACACTTTAATCAGTCATTCCGTGGCCAATTATGTCCCTGTCTCGGTTTATGGCAAGGATCACCCGGAGTACTTCGCGCTGGTGGATGGTGTCCGAAAACTCGATGTCAAGGGCGGCGGTCCTCAATTGTGTGTGACTCATCCCGATGTCATAGAGATTGTCTCTGATGCGGTCATCAAGGAGCTGGATGCACATCCGGAAATGGTCAACGTGAGTGTCAGCCAGATGGATAACTCCGAGTACTGTCATTGTCCCAGGTGTGAAGTCCTGACCGAGCAGGAGGGAACTCCGATGGGGCCTCACCTGGCCTTTGTGAATGCTGTCGCGGAACATGTGGAGAAAAAACATCCTGGCGTGATGGTTGGCACATTGGCATATGACTATACACGGAAACCTCCCAAGACAATCCGTGCGCGGGATAATGTCGAGATACAGCTCTGCAGCATTGAGTGCTGCACTGTTCATGCCCTGAATGATCCTTCCTGCAGACAGAATGTTCCTTTCTGCAAGGACCTGGAAGGGTGGAAGGAGAAATGCAATAGTATCTGGATCTGGAACTACAACACCAATTTCCGTTCCTATGATCTTCCCTTCCGAAATATCAACAGCATTGAGAAGAATGTGAAGTTTTTTGTGGATAATGGAGTGCGCGGTGTTTTCATGCAGGCTGCCGGAAATGCGGTTTCCACCGAGCTCAGCGATCTCCGGAACTACGTGATCTCACGCTGTCTTTGGAATCCCCTGGAGGATAATACTGGACTGGTCTATGAGTTTTGTACTCTACACTACGGTGAATCCGCGAATCCAATCATCGATTATCTGGATGAATTCCAGTCAGGTGCTGATAATAAACACCCGGGTTGTTTTCCCACGGAGGGCGAGCTGGGAATCTATGCCAGGAAAGCCCAGCGTATCCAGGGGTTCTTTAATGAAGCATTGAATCTGGCCAAAAGCGAAGAGGTGCGTGCCCGGGTGGAAAAAGCTTCCATCTGTGCCTTGAAGGCCCTCATCGCAACTGCTCCATTCGTATGCGAAGGAGATCGTTACAAGATCGATACCTCAGCGATCGGTGCGGACACAATCCGTCGTTACATCGAGCTCTCCAGGCGTTTCGGCTTGAATATGGTGTCAGAGGAAGTACCCGCGGAACAGTATTGGAAAGAGTTGGAGAAGCTCCAGCAGGGTGTGCCTGCCGTCACACTCGAGAATCAGGTCTGGAAGGTGGTCATCCTGCCCGAACAGAATGGTAAACTGGTTGAGTTGACCTATAAGAAGACGGGACGGAACCTTGTGGAAGCTCCCACACGGAGTTTTGGGAGGTGGAGATCCCACGAGGAATGGACTCAGGAGGGATCAACCTCACAGGTCTTTACATCGGTGGAGACACAGGGGCAGACGGTTAGGCTGACCAGGACTCAACCCGATGGAACAGTCCACCAAAGAACTATTTCGCTTGCTTCAGATACTGCGGATAAAGTCTCTTTTCATACCGAGTATATTGCCGGCTCTCCCCAGTTGGGGATGGAGTTCAAAGTCCATCCGGAATATTTCACAGCGAATTCCTCGGAAGACCCCAACATCCAATCGATCTACGTGAAAGATCCGGATTGGATTCAGGTTAATGCGGATTGGAACCATGAGGAGTTTCTGTTACCGGAGAAGCCATGTCCTCATGCGAGTGGCGGAGCTTTTGCCTACTATAACCATGATAAAGGCTATGGTGTGATCCAAACCTTTGATCCGGCTGTCTTTCAGAAACAGGTGATGTACTGGAGTCCTGGCCGCAGACAGGTAAGCCTGGAAATGTTTACGCCAACCGTGACTTTGGAAAAGGGGAGAAAACTCACTTTTGGTTACGAGGTGGGATATCTTGAGAATCCTCCGATTGAGATTCATCCGGAAAAGTAAATCGAAACCAGTGAGTCATCTGTATATTACAGAATATGAAGAGTCCGAAAGGAATGACTGTTTGAAAATGAATTTGATCAATCGATGGATGTATATTCTGGTGTTGATTCTGGTGAGAGTGACTACGAGTGATGCCTTCAATCCGCCGATCGATGAAAACAAGGAACTCCGGGTGGAGATTCAATCCGCAACAAAAGTTGCGGTGATCAAGGGTCCCTTCGAGGTTGCGGTGAGGCTGACCAACAAGACTACAAATGCTCTTACTGTAGGTTGTGATGCCTATGGAATCGATGGCTGGAAAGCTTTCTTCAAGGAGAACGGTAACAATCAAACCAAAGTTTCTCTGGAGACAAAAGAAACAAAATCCATGGCGTTGATGGTCCATCCAGCTACGGATTCTCTCTCCTCGCTCTACCCGCTGCATGTGAAGGCATGGATTGAAGGAGAGACAGGAGCGGATCCGCTGCATCCCATCGCCATCCTTGATGTCGAGGGTTTGACTCAATTGAGAGCGAAGGTAAGCGAAGTGGCTGCCGTGGCTCCACATGTACCACTTCAACTGATGCGATTCACCACCACCCGGGTTGAAATATTTCCTGATTCAGGCACAGCATTAACTCTTCCGGCTGGATGGACAGGCATGGAAACCGATACGGGGACCGCGGTTTTTTTTGACTCCATCGTGGCTCGTGCGCCAAGATCCGCACCTGCGATTGCGATCCATCCTCCCTGGCGAAAGGGCCCCGGAAAGGCACGTCTGACCTGGCGTGTGAAGCTCCCGGAAGAAACACCGATCACGTTGACCACTGCCCTGTCCATCCGTGATACCCATGCTCCTGAACCACCCAGCGATGGGGTGACCTTCAATGTGGTTGTAGCTGGCCAAACGCTTTTTGAAAGGCACACGGACGCAAAACCTTGGGAGGAAATCCAGGTCGACCTGAGTCCATTCGCGGGGAAAGAGATCGACCTTGGCCTTGAATCCGATGTGGGGCCGAAACGGGATTCGACATGTGATCAGTCATATTGGCGTCAACCCTGGATTCTGGCTGGGATGCCAGTGCCTGAGATAAAAAAGGATGGTGGGAATAAAGAAAATCTCCTGACACTGACTCAGAAGGCACTTGAGGAAGCACTCATTGGAAAAGGAAAACCAGATGACGACAAAGAGATCAAGATCTTCATAACAGGTACAAATAAGGATCGATGCGGTCTGGCTATATTGCCTGGGGATCATGGCTTGATTGATTCGACATGGGCAGTGGGGATTCCAGGAGAAGTGGTGAGTCTCGAAGGATTCGACCTTCTCTTCGAGGGAACCAGCTTGCTCGACCCCCTGATGGGATGCACGATTGAGGGGGAATCCTGGGATCAGGATCGTTGCAGGATCACCCTTAAACAGGGCAGTAACACCCATTGGGTGACTCTTCAGGTAAGAACCGCTGCACAAGGTTTTGAGCTTAAATGGGACTCTGACATTTTATTGACTGATCTCTCCAATGGTGATTTTTCGATTAAGGCAGAAGAAATCTATGCCGGTGTTGGTAATGTTATCAAGCAACCTCAGGCGCCTTTTACTTTGGAAGCGGATGGCCATCGTCTCTCAACCCGGCATATTGGGCTGAAATTCGAAAATGGCCTGAGCCTGGTCATGGCCTGTTCAAATCCTCCAGACAGGTTAGTGGTTAATCCTGATCAGAATGAGTACGCACTGCATACTCACCTTGCGGGGGCATTCTACCTGGTTCCCTCGGCGGTCAGTCCATTCGATGCCGCGATCAAGTACAGGGGAATGATTGATCTCAAACCAGGACCCGGAGTGAAACAGCTGTTGGGACGTTTCAGCTTCGACCACTGGGGAGGCCATTATGCCGCAACTGCTGATGCCATTGAAAAAGCGGCGCGTTATGGACTCACCCATAGTGTCCTGGTGTTCCACAATTGGCAGCGTTGGGGATATGACTACCGCTTGCCAGACATTTACCCTCCCAATCCTGATTTTGGCTCATTGGATGACATGAAACATCTCCGCGAAGTGTGTCGAAAACATGGGATTCTCTTCTCTCCACATGACAACTACATCGACATCTATCCTGATTGTGATGATTTCAGTTATGACCTGGTCTGTTTCTGGCAGGGAGGAACCCCCTGGAAGGGCTGGTATAACGAGGGCCGCAAAGCTCAGGCATACCGCTTCCGTCCAGATAAGTTCACGCCCTTTCTCGAGCGTAATGTCCAGATGATCAAAGATGGATTCGCTCCAGATTCCTACTTCATTGATGTGTTCTCCTCGATTGGCGCATTCGATTACTGGACCAGGGAGGGGGAGTTCCACTCGATGAATGAGGCTAGAGATTACTGGTGTCAATCCTTTGATCGTGTCCGTGAAATCCTCGGTGGCAATGCGCCGCAAATATCCGAAAGCGGGACCGATTGGCTGATTGGTCACCTGGATGGTGCGCAATGTAATCATATTGGGGTGGGTAACAGTACCAGTGGTTTCACCTGGAATCTGAATTGCGCTGATCACGAACGGATCCCTTGGCAAGATGCGGTCATCCATGATGTCTTTGTGCTTCAAGGCGCTGGATATTCCTACCGTTACGCGGGAGGGAAAAACATTCGTGAGCATGGAATCCATAGCGATGACTACATTTCAGCAGAAGTGCTGACTGGGCATCCTGCGATGACGGATACTGTCTTCAATCGGTCGTCTGTAAGAAAATATTGGTTGTTACATGATTTCATGAACGAGATCGCCGGAAAACGGATCTCCAGTATCGAGTTCGTGGATGGCGATATTCATCGTCAGAAGGTGGTCTATGAAAATGGGGCTCAGGTGTGGGTAAACCGGAGCGAATCGATCTGGACTCTGCCTGATGGGAAGCAATTGCCCTATTATGGCTTCTGGGCACAAGGTCCCACGACAAGCGTGGGTGTCCTGGAGAGAAATGGACATATTACTGAGGAAGCCAGTGGACCTCAGTTTCTTTATGCCGATGACTGCGTAGAGGATTTTCCGAATCCAGTGGATGTCATGGAAGCGCCGATGACCGATTTCGGCTGGTGCCGCACCACCGCGGGATTCCGTCTTACACGGAAGCAAAAGGGTGTCACGATAACTCTCCTTCCAGACACTCAATATGGAAAGCTGGAATTACCCCTGGAACCGTTTGGACTGCCAGGAAATCCCAAGGTTCTGGTAGAGCTCTTTGATGGTTCCTTGTCAGAGATAAAAACCGATGTGAGTGAAGGAGTAATTTCCTGGGTGATTACCCCAGAACATTTTGCCTACCGGGTGGGTACAGATTAACGAGAAGTGAGATTTGACGGATGTGCGTAACCGAGGTCACCTTACGAGAATCCTGACCAGGGGGAATGTGGAGCTACATTTCAGAGGCAAATAGGATGGACCAGGCAATGACTCGTCGAGAAGCCATAGTATTGATTTCATCTGGTGTCATGGTTTCGAGTGTCTACCCGACCGAATTGGAACAGCGGTTTATTACCCGTGGGGTTGTCCTTTATCCTTGGGATCTGACACTGAAAGATTGGCCTGAACGAGCCAAACACGCAGGAATCACAACGATTGGACTGCATGCCGCAAGCCGTCTCGATCTCCTAATGGACTTTGTGAAAAGAGAGGAGGGACTGTCTTTTCTGGACAGATGCAGGGAACTCGAACTTCAGGTCGAATACGAAGTTCATGCGATGGGAGAACTTCTGTCGCGCGAGTACTGGGCCTCACCTGACAGAAACATGTTCAGGATGGATGCATCCGGGCAACGCAATCCGGACTCAAACTGCTGTCCATCGTCTTCGCAAGCCCTCGAAGTCATTTCAGAAAAAGCGGTTGAATTCGGAAAAATCCTGAAACCAACCACAGGACGTTATTACTTCTGGCCGGATGATGGCAAGGAATGGTGTCATTGCCCAAAATGTAAAGGATTGTCCAACAGCGATCAGGCCACCATGGTTGAGAATGCCATAATTGCGGCTTTACGTAATCACCTGGATCCCATGGCGCAACTCAGCCATATTTCCTATAGTTTCACCCTTCCACCACCCCGGTCGATTCAGCCACATGAGGGATTGTTCCTGGAATTTGCTCCGATTGGACGTGTCTATAATCGCCCCATCGACGATCCAGATGTGAAACTGGATAACAGGGAGCCGGAACCGAAGTCGCATCTGGAATATCTTGAAATTCTCGATTCCAATCTTGAGGTTTTTTCCCGCGAGAAGGCTCAGGTTCTGGAGTATTGGCTGGATGTTTCCAGGTTTTCTGGTTGGAAACGTCCTGCTCAGAAAATCCAGTGGAATGATCAAGTAATTAAATCAGATGCTCATGCTTACGCCCAGCGGGGGATTCGTCATATCACCACTTTTGCGACCTGGATTGATGCGGATTATGTCAACCGGTTTGGAAATCCACCACTGAATGAATATGTGCAGAGCCTTATGATATCAGAAATGAAAAGGTGACATACAGATGAAAATGAAAAGTCTGCTTTCAATCTGTGGGATGGGATTGGTTGCGATCAATGGAAATGGAACCGGTCATCTGAGTATTCCCTATTTGTCATCTCCGATTGAGGTGGATGGAAAACTCGATGAGGAGTGTTACCAGAAATATCCCCCCATCGTGGATACCTTTGTTGTCGCTGGAGATAAAACGAGATCAGCTCCAACCACAAAAGCCTGGTTGTTCTGGAATGAAGATCAGTTCGTATACGCCTTTGACTGTGAGGATTCATCTCCCGCCGCCATCCCCAAATCGCTCGATGAACAGGAAGTTAATGGGCAAGACCGTGGCGAAATCTTTCTCTGGGATGGAGATCCAAAGCACGCTTATTATTGTTTCGAGATAGCTCCATTGGGAGCCATCCTGGATTACAAGGCGGAGTTCTACCGGAAGTTTGATTCTTCATGGTCTCCTGCCGGAAAATGGGAATACAAATCACTGGTGACTCCTGCCGGCTACAGTATTGAAATGGTCTTATCACGGCAATCGATCGAATCGATGGGGTTCAAACTCCAGTCTGGGGAACGCTTCCGCATTGGACTCTTCCGGGCTGATTACGATAAATATAATGGCACGCCGACATGGATCACATGGATCGAACGCGGTGGAGATCCTGATTTCCATCTGGCAGAGTCATTTGGAACAGCAGAGTTGAAAAGCAAATAATGCATGACAGATGAGAGTGGACCCTTCTGTGTCGGGTTAGGGAATGAGGGCGAACATCTGCCATTTCAGGTTGAATTGTGTCTGGAATCCTCCCGTTCCCCCGTGGGCAATGTGTCTCCTCCAGAACCACTCATGATTGAGTGCCCATAAACTGTCAGTTCCATGGGGGCCATCCAGCGAGGATCGATCACCCTGCTTGCGAGGTAACTCACGATGAAGACAAAGAGATTCGTGAATCCAAACAGCAGCCACATATGCAGACCATAAGCGGGAAGAGCGCTCAGGTAGGGAGACGTGAGCTTACCGACTGGATTCTCCGTATTTGTTCCAACAGCCCAAAAGGCGAAAAGAAAACCCAAAATGATCCCCGTGTACATCCCACGTTTACTGGTCCTTCGTGAAAAGAGCCCGAGCATGAACATAGCGAGGACTCCGCCGCCCATGATGGGGCCGAAAATGGATGAGATGACATCCAGGGCGAACTGGACAACACCCCCCTCCCAATACATCAGGAGCAGAGCGACTCCGATACTCAGGACTCCGAGAACAAGAACACTCAGCTTGGAAACAAGCAGCCGTCGATGTGTATCAGAGTTATTGGCAAACCTGTCATAAAAGTCACTCACCAGGCAAGCCGAAATGGAATTCAGTCCTGAGGAGATCCCCGACATGCCGGAAGCGAGCAAGCCGGCGAGAATCAACCCAGCCAGACCCGAGGGGAGCTCCCGTCCAATGAAGTATGGGAATATGGTGTCTCCTTCGATCCCTGTTCCAAGCCGTTCCGGATGAATCTGGTAAAACGCCCAGAGCAGGGCTCCAATCGACATGAAAGTCGCCCAGGTGATCAGGCAGCATATGATACTCAACCAGGTTCCTTTGATCGCCTCACGTAAAGAGGGAGCAATCAGATACCGTTGTACCACGTGTGGCTGGGAGGAGTAGTTGCTCAGGAAATGAAAGATTCCTGCCCACAGGTATACGAATAAGACCGGTTTGGTCAGGCTGAATTCAGGGTCTGCGATACGGAGTTTCCCTCCCGTGTAGGCAGTCGACAGAATTTCTCCAGCTCCCCCTTCGGTTGAAAAGAACAGCAGGAAAACCAAAGTCACCAAACCGGATCCGATGAACATCAGCCCCTGTATCACCTCGGTCCAGACCACACCCTCGATCCCTCCCCACAGAGTGTATGTCAAGGTGAGGATACCGATCCCCAGTATCAGCCATGCCAGGGGGAGCCCGGTGAGTCCCTCCAGAGCGATGCAGAGAACATACAAGAGCACACCAAGACCAATCGGGCTGCCGAAGATCATCCCGAAGGAACTGTAAAACCGGGCGAAATATCCAAAGCGCAGTTCGAGGTATTCGAACACACTCATTTTCACAACCGCACGATACACCGGAATGATGAAAAGCCCACTGAAAGTAAAGGCCACAACCGACATGTACTCACGAAGCATGATCTGCATGTCCTGCTTGTAGGTCCAGCCGGGGAAGCCAATGAACGTGAAGCAGGAAAGCGTGGCGGCAAACAGGGATAGGCCCATCGCCCATCCCGGTATTTTCTTTTTGGCCACGAAATAATTGTCTGTGCTGGTCTGACGGCGAGAGAATCCCCACCCGATGGATACCATGACCAACAGATAGAGAACCAATGAGGCATAGTCCAATGGCCCGAGCAAGTTTTGCGGCATTTCAATCCTTCCACACACCGTCGGTGAACAGCAATATCAGAAAGGGAGCCTAAGACGATAACAAGGCCTCAAATCCCTCTTCATCAAGAATTTTGACTCCCAAAGACTCGGCTTTTTCGGCTTTGGAGCCGGGATCGGTCCCGCAAATGACATAATCGGTTTTTTTGCTGACTGACCCGGTGACACGTCCGCCTCGCTGCTGAATCAGATCCTTGGCTTCATCGCGGGTATATTTTGAGAGCGTGCCGGTGAGCACAAATTGAAGCCCCTCAAGGTTGCGCTGGACGGTTTGGTTGCCGGTAGCGGTTGCTTGACTCCTTTTGAAATTCAGACCCAGTTCCGCAAGTTGGTCGAGCACCTCGCGGTTGCGTTCATCCTCGAAAAAGGTGCGGATCGATTCAGCCACCACGGGGCCGACCTCGGGAATCGACTCCAGTTCCTCCTGGGTCTTCTCCCCCAACTGACGCAGGTCTTCTACCTGGTCCATCAGTACTTCGGCGACATGTTCGCCTACATGCCTTACCCCCAGGCCATGCAACAGACGGTAGGGGGGGTTGGCTTTGCTCTTCTCCAACGCCTCCAGCAAGTTTTCAGAGGACTTCTTCCCCATCCTTTCCAGATTCACCAGGCAGTCGAAATCCAGCCGGTAGAGATCCACCAAACCCTTCACCAACCCGGTGGTCACAAGTTGATCGATGAGCGCCTCGCCCAGCCCTTCAATATCCATCGCCCTCCGTCCCGCGAAATGTTCGATCCGCCGCCGCAACTGCGCCGGGCAGTTGAGGTCCTCGCAGCGGTACATGACCTCATCCTTGGGACGAGACAAGGGGCCGCCACAGGAAGGGCACTGGGAAGGGAAGACAAAGGGTGCCTGGCTGCCATCGCGTTTTTCGGTCAGGGCCGCCACCACCTTGGGGATAACCTCGCCCCCTTTCTCAACCAGAACTCGGTCTCCCTCACGCAAATCCTTGCGAGCGATCTCATCGGCGTTGTGAAGCGTTGCGCGAGTGACCGTGGTGCCACCCAGTCTGACCGGTTCCAACAAGGCCACTGGAGTTACCGCGCCGGTACGTCCCACTTGCAGGTCAATCTTCACAAGCGTGGTTTCGCCCTGTTGAGCCGGGAACTTGTAAGCGATCAGCCAGCGTGGGCTACGGCTGGTGCTGCCGAGTTCCTCCCGTAATTGAAAATCATCCACCTTGATGACCAATCCATCAGTCTGATAGGGCAACTCAAAACGCTTCCGGTCCCATTCCTCAATGAGCGGAATGACCCTATCGATGCCGTTGCAGACTTGCCAGTGTTCGATTGCAGGGACACCCAGTTCCTGTAAGGCTCTGAGCGCGCTGGAGTGAGTGGCCCATGGCAGGCGAGCCCCTTCCTCTATCGTCTTCATCTCCCCGAACGAGTGAAAGAAGATCCGTAAAGGACGTTGTGCAACCTGTTTGGGGTCGAGCAGCTTGAGTGAACCCGCCGTGGTGTTGCGTGGGTTGGCGAAAAGATCCTCCCCGGCCTCCTCACGTCTCCGATTGATTTCATTGAATCCATCGTTGTCGAGAAAGACCTCACCACGCAGCTCCACCGTCTGCAATCCCATTTTCCCAAATGGAATCGATAAAGGCAGGCTGCGGATGGTTTTCAGATTCCGGGAGATATCATCTCCCACGACTCCATTGCCACGTGTTGCGGCGAGGACAAAACGGTCTCCTTCATATCGTACCGAGACCGCGACTCCATCGATCTTTGGCTCCACCACATAGGAGAAGGGAGTGCCAGGCAGTATCCGTGAAAGCCGTTCCTCGAAATCACGTACTTCGGCGATGGAGTAAGTGTTCCCGATGGAAAGCATGGGGATCCGGTGTCTGACCTGGGTGAATTCCTCGAGCGGTTCCCCTCCGACACGCTGGGAGGGAGAATCGACAGAGATCCAATCCGGATGTCGATTCTCAATGTCAACCAGTTCAGAGAAGAGACGGTCGTATTCCTGATCACTGATTTCCGGTCTGGCTTCGACATAATAGAGGCGGTCATGATGGTGAATCAGTTTCTTCAGTTCATCGAGACGCTGTTTCTCATCCATGGTGCGACCTCAGTATTGGATTCGGCGTTCCACGGTATCATGGTGGACGATATGGCGGATTCCATCGAGGGGAGAACGTAATGCTTCCGAAAGGAAGGATGGATGCAGGACGAGGTTCTCGAGCTGATCAAGATGGAACCAGCGGAAGGTCATCGGTGTAGCCTCCTCGGTTCCGGCAAGGGGTTCCGCGGTATTCCTGTAACGGCTCCCATCCGGAAGAGTCATCCGGTAGTAAAGGGCCAACTCATGACGTTTTTGTCGATCGTAAGTGTAGAAGTTTTCAACAATCCACAGGAGCGGTCCAACCACGACCTCGGTGCCGATTTCCTCGATCATCTCCCGCTTGAGGGTATCGATTGAATGCTCAAACCACTCGCCGCGTCCCCCAGGAAGTGACCAGAAATCTTCACGATCCTCCTTGTGCAGGAGGACCTTATCACCCACTAGAGCAACTCCCACCACACGGTAATTAAAACACTTATCACCATCCCTGAAAGAAAGCATGGCGTTGTCTTAGCCCGGAGAAGGGAACTGGTCAAGAAGGTTGGGGGCAAAAACAGTCGCGGCCCCTCCACCAGTCAAGTAAAGGGGCCGCCCGATGATGCGATGATCGGTTTATATATCAGACTGGCTTTTTTCTCTATGCAGCACGGGCGGTGCGGCGTGGACTTTTGGGCAGCTCGGGAACCGGACCCACTTCACCGTATCGCTCGACAAAAAACTCAGGTGCTTTTTCCGCAATCAGATCTTCCGGATCATCTGAAAGCAGCTCACGCCACACTGAGTACTCATCATTCCTTTTGGCGACCGCAAAGGCAACTTTGCCTTTCTTCAAGTCATCCACACAGAATTGAATCGAATTACGGTCCTTGACCCAACGAGTCACAGGAACAGGATAATCACACAACGCTGGCATTGAAGCCCTCCTTGCCTTCTTCCTTGATGTAATCTATTTCCCCATCGCCTGCAAAGCGGTATTACTTTCAGGACTAACGGCCCCAGGGATTGGAGGTCACTCTCCAATTTCCCATGTAGTATAAACGCAATCGTAGTACCAAGCGGTAAATAAAAATCACAATCAGAGAAATATTTTATAAGTCAATAAAAATCAAGGAGATAGATGATGTGGTTGATGCTGGTTTGCGGTTTCTACTGGGTTGAGAGGTCAAAAAAAATGGGTTGGGAACGTGTAGTGCCGCATTAATGCCGCGCCACAATCTTGACATATTCTTTGAGATCCCACGTGTATTCCAGTGTCAAAATGAGCCTTGTGAAGACATGAAAACCGATCGTATCAAGACCTCAAGACAAAGGCTGCGGGACGTTATTGAGGTGATACTGTTTCAGGAGCTGTTTTGTAGGTTCTTGACACCAGACCGTATTTCCGGAACAGGCGTTGAAGGCTGCTTCGATCCACCTCAGCGATGATGGAGGCCTGAGTCACATTTCCTCCGCACTGACGAAGGAGTGAGTCAAGATAATCTTTCTCAAATCTTTCCACCACCCGTTTCTTGGCGGAGTTAAAAGGTCCCACAAAGGCTTCATCTTGTCCAATCGTGCGGGTTGGACGTGCTTTGACGATCCCTGATGGGAGACTTCCCAGATCAATAATCTCCTTGTCCTCCAATAAGACCATTCTTTCAATGGCATTCCTGAGCTCCCGGACATTCCCCGGCCAGTGGTAGGTGGTCAGGGCGTCACGTGCTTCCTCGGAGAATCCCATCACTCCACGGGAAAACTCATGGCTGTAACGCTTGAGAAAAGCGTCGGCCAGGAGGAGAACATCCTCACCACGTTCGCGCAGGGGAGGAACCCGGACCGGGATAACTGAAAGCCGGTAGAACAGGTCCTCGCGGAAACCACCTGAACGGACCCGTTCCTCCAACGAAACATTGGTTGCGGCGATCACCCGTACATCCACCTGGATATCACGGGTTCCACCGACTCTCCGGAAGGTTTTATCCTCAAGCACACGTAACAGTTTGGCTTGTAATCGGAGATCCATTTCGGCGATCTCATCCAGGAATAGAGTCCCCCTGTCGGCTACCTCAAACAAGCCTGGTTTATTGGTTTTGGCATCGGTGAAGGCTCCACGGATGTGGCCAAAAAGTTCGCTCTCCAATAGGTGATCATCGAGTGTGGCACAGTTAACCGCGACAAAAGAAGCGTCCTTGCGTTCGCTCTTCTCATGGATGGCACGTGCTACGACCTCCTTACCTGAACCGGTTTCACCTGAGATGAGGACGGTGGTGGTGGAACTGTTTCCGATCCTCTCAATGGTCCGGAAAAGGTCTTTCATGACCGGACTTTGTCCGATCAGACCCATATACTGTCCACGTTCCCAAACCGACTTGAGGGCAGTCAGCTCCTCTTTGATGGTGAGCAGCTGGAGGGCCTTTTCGATGCTGCGAAGGAGCGTATTGAAATCGAATGGTTTGGCGACAAAATCGAAAGCCCCCTGACGCATCGCTTCAACTGCCATGCGGATCTCGCCATAGGCGGTGATGATGATGATGGGAATGTCCGGGTCCCGGCGCCTCAGAGTCGTGAGCAACTCCAGGCCATTGGCATCGGGGAGACGGACATCCAGGACCACCAGGTCGGGACGTTCACGGTCCAACAGGTTGAGCGCCTCGGTACCGCTTCCCGCGAGATGGACCTCGTATTTCTCACGTTGCAAAGATTTCGCCAGGAACTTCCGGATGTTCTCCTCATCGTCGACAATGAGGATTTGACGGGGTCGTGTCATAATCAGGCAGGTCCTTCCGGTAGAAGTATCTGGGCCGTGGTGCCTTCCCCAGGTGTCGAGTTAATCCGAATCTCACCGTTGTGTTTACGAACGATCGAGAGAGAAGTTGCCAACCCCAGTCCGGTTCCATTGGGCTTGGTTGTGAAAAAGGGATCGAAGAGGCGATGCATGTACTCTTCAGCGATTCCACAACCCGTATCGCGAATGGTGATACGGTATCCTCCCCGTTCTTTGCGATCTCCCGACCAGTTGAGGTTCTCGCACCATTTCCCACAGATTCTCAATTGCCCTCCCTTGGGCATGGCTTGAACCGCGTTAAGCAAGAGATTGAGAAGGACCTGATGAATCTGGTTCCGGTCAGCCCAGAGTCGTAAATCGGTTGGCTGTACCTCTACTTCAACCTCGATACCCTGATGTTGGGCGGCACCACGGATATAACGGCACACCTGGTTGAAAAGAGCACTGAGGTGAAACCATTCAGGCATGCTGGGACGAGCTTTTGTGAAGTTCAGGAGGTCTGACACAACCCGGTCTAACCGGGTGATATCCCGGGAGATATCATCAAGAATGTCCTTTACCGAGGGATCCTGGATGGAACCGGGCTCAAGGGCATCCAGGCCCAAGCGGATGCCGGCGAGAGGGTTACGGATCTCGTGGGCAATCCCAGTGGCTACTTCTCCTATTGAGACCAGCTTCGCGGATTGGAGTAACTGGCGTTCAAGTCTTTTTTCATGGGAACGGTCACGGAATGTCTCTATGACATACTGAACTTCAGCTTCATTGCCAAACAGTGGTTTCGTTTGTATTTCGCTGACCCAACGGTCTCCGTTATGATCCATCCCCGAAACCTCACGGCGGTGAGACTTTCCATCCTGAAAGGTGGTTCGGACCAGGCAGTCAATACACTGTCTTCCATCGCCGGGAAAGATTTCGTCGCATTGGGTCCCCTCGAAGCTCTTTCCTGGAATCCCCTGGCATTCCCGGGCCGAATGGTTGGCCAGAACCACTCGAAGCTCCCGGTCCAGGACACGGATGGGTTCATCCATATCCTCGAAAATGATTTGATGGATCCGATCCGGGCTGAATTCCTCTTGGATGTTGTCTTTACGCCTGAGGTTCTGAGTTCGATTTGATCTGCCAGCCACTTCCCTGAACACCTTGCCCTGCAATATCTTTCCCGCCTCTGGATTCCAGATATCTCACGTACTATTGTGAGGTTCATTACAGTTGGGGTAAAGGAGTCCCCCTTCCGGGGGAGAACTACCGGGATATGACATTGCCAAAGGCTTACCTGACCGATATGGATGGCGTCCTCATCAGTGGGAGGAATGTGATTCCTGGAGCCGCTGAGTTTATTGAGCGGCTCAAGCGAAGCGAGTATGAGTACCTGGTACTCACAAACAACCCGCTTTACACCCAGGCGGATTTGGCCCACCGGTTGAAAATGATTGGCCTGGAGATTCCGCCTGAGCGGATCTTCACCTCGGCTATGGCTACTGCCCGGTTTCTGGCTACACAAAAAGAGAAAGGAACCGCTTTTGTGATCGGTGAAAGCGGATTGACAGAACCGATCCACGAGATTGGGTATATTATCACGGATTACCAGCCTGATTATGTGGTCCTTGGAGAGACTCACACCTACAACCTGGAACAGGTGACCAAGGCGATCCGTCTGGTCTCCGATGGAGCCCATTTCATTGCCACCAATCCCGATCCTTCAGGACCGGGCGAGGGAGGATTGGTCCCTGCCTGTGGAGCGATGGCTGCGTTGATCGAAATAGCCAGTGGGATGAAACCTTTCTTTGTGGGAAAGCCGAACCCCCTGATGATGCGTATGGCACTCAACCACCTGGGGGTTCACTCAGAAAATGCGATCATGGTAGGAGACAGGATGGACACGGACATCATCGCCGGGGTCGAGAGCGGTCTGGAGACCATCCTTGTCCTCAGTGGAATCAGCAACCGGGAAGATGTCGCCCGTTTCCCCTATCAGCCAACACGAATCGTGGATTCGGTGGCGGAGATTGTAGTGTAAGGACGCGTCCCCGCATTCTTACGGCAGAATCTCCAACACCTTTTCCGCGGGACGTGCCAGGATGGCCTTTGCTCCCACTACTACCACCGGACGTTCGATCAGAATGGGATGTGCAGCCATGGCATCGAGGATCTGATCATCCGTAACGCTGGAATCCGCCAGGTTCAGCTCTGTGTACTCCTTCTCCTTTTTTCGTAGCAGGTTCCTTGGTTTCATCTTGAGCTTTTTGAGCAGGGTTGTGAGTTCCTCCCGGGTTGGAGGAGTTTTGAGGTACTCGATTACCTTGGGCTCGATACCCTTATCCTGGATGAGCCCAAGGGTGGTGCGGCTCGTGCCACAACGTGGATTGTGATAGATGGTGATGCGCGGTTTACAGGGCATGATTGAGACTCACCTCCTGAGTGGAATCGTTTGACTGGTGGAATCCATCCATGATCTTTTCAAACCAATACCTGTTACTTGGTCTGTTTTCCCAGATGATGACACACTCGTGTAAGCAAATCATACCGGCTCAGACGTACCCCTAAGGCACCTCCCCCCGGGTGGATCTCCACAAACTCCGGGGATGGTGACAGGCCAAAACGCCGATAAAAAGCTTTGCTGAGAAACTGTTTTACAGCGTGGACTTCGGTCTTGTGGGTATCCACATGCACCTGGAAAAAATCTCCTTGCCCGGCGGCATTCACCCTCACAGCAACCGCATCCTGGCCAAAAGCACGCTTGAGCATAGCCTCGGCAAGATCAATCAAAGCGAGCCCGCGGAAGAAATTGGATCCTGTCAGCTTGTGGAACTCGGGTGGATGAGCGGGAGAGAGTGACTCATCATCCAGCCCCTGATTATAGTCAAATGGAACTCCGCCTGAATGAATCAACCACTGTTCCATTAACTCCGGTCCCTCAAAGCCATTCTCCCACGATTGTCTCCTTTCCATCTCTTCTCGTGTGGGCAGCTGGCTGGGGTCGAGATCGACACAACGGTCACCACGCTGCGACCAGGTGATGCCTTCTATCCACTCCACGGGATGGTGAATGAGATGGAAGTTCTTGGTAACTTCTCCAAAGAGATAGGCCAGCATGGCCCTTAAAGGGATCCCCTCTTCCCGGATTACACTGCCACAGGTGAAACGTCTCAGGATTGGATCACGCCAACCGGCAAGGAGACCCGTGAAGGTGGCTTCTGCCTTGTGCTTTGCTGTGGAGAGATCGAAGGGATTTGTTTCCAGGAGTTGTTCCGTGTACCAATCCAGGTGCTCATTCAGCATTTCCCGTAGTTCGGACTGCTTCACCAGCAAGGGAATCTGAAGCAGAGTCGAGCTTACCCAGGCACGATGATCAGGATCGAGCTTGCCATCTGATACCAGGTCATCCTCGATAATCTTGAAAAAATCGGTTTCCACTGGCAGACGGGTCAGGATGGCGCAGATCTCGGCGGCTTTCCCCGTCAGCTTTCTCATCTCCGATGTGGTCAAAGGGCCAGAACCAGTGATTTCCCCATAGGTTCCCCAAGACCAACGCCAGGCGTTACGGTCCCGTTCCACACTATAGGGAAAGAGGATCTGGAATCTTTCCGATGGGACCGGGTAAGTCCCCAGTATCCGGTAATTGTCCTTGGGATTGGATGAGATCAGAGTTCCCTCACCTGTATGGCCTTTCTGTTCAGTCGCCTGATCCAGTGAACCTGCCCGGACTCCAGTTCCATACTCGGCCTGGCATGCCAAGTGAACCAGAAGATCAGGAGGGATACCAATCTCGAACAGGCTGTTTATGGCATTCTTAGTGGCTACTGTCACGGCAGAGGAGCTGGCGAAACCACCTTGTGGAATGTTTCCTGTGGAAACCAGCCTGAGCCCATTGAATCTCTCCCGCCCCAGGCATTCCTGGACTCGTGCTCCCAGGTTACCCGTTCGCAATGTCCGCATGGAGGCGATTGCATTTCCCACCAGGGCAAAAGGGCGCCGCATGTTGTTTCCCGCCCATAGAGAGGGAGGTGGCATCGGTAAACCTTTCCTGCGGCGTGCCTCCAGTTCCTCCTCGCTGAAATATCCCAGTGATAGCAGCAGGTTCTCACTCATGCGGGTTCCGAATTCCTCGTAGGAATGGAGATCTGAGATCTCCTCGCCGGGATACATGACCTCATCATCCGAAGCAATCGAATTGATGTTTTCGCGGTACTTTGGATTAAGGGGATAGAGGTGGATTCGACGGTCATTCGCTTCCTGGACCAGGACAACGATCTGTTCTTCTCCGTCCTTGTCGCCAGCCCCGATGGGTATCTGCCAGGCGGGGCCATAGAAACGGGTCATGTCGGGATGCATGAATGCAATCCGTAAACGACCCCCTGAGATCCCGATACCAATCGGTTGGGCAGGATCGAATGCCAGGTTCTCTTTTGTGATTGCTTCCATTAACTCTTTCAGTTGAGATGTGATGGATTGGACTTGGCCGCGTGGGCGATTTGCCATGATGCAGCTGGCCACCTGTTCCACCTCGACTTCATCGGGAAACAATAACCCGCGCGACGAGGCCAGGATCCCTTCCAGAAGAGCCAGGTCCATCGGTTGAGTCACATCGCTGCAAAGCAGGTCATACTCGGGATCAGCTACAGTGGTAGTCACTGTCCGTATGTCACCGCCCTCCCGGCTGACTGCTTCAACCAGATCGGTCAGGTAGTATTGTCCTTGGGCATTCTCGTTGGTCAGGTTCGACAGCTGCCGGTAAAGTGTCTGTGCGCGTACAGCATAAAGTGGGCAATTCCCTTCAGTGAGATTGAGGAGAGCCTGGCGTGTGGACAGATTGGCCTCCCGGATGATATCGCGCTCTTCGATAATCCGGAGAACCTTGCGGTTTCCATTCCGCAGGACACGTCCTTTACCCCGGTTTTTGGGTGGCTGGTAGATCGCAGTCAGGAAGGTCAGATCCGCCTCTTTTTCTCTGGCTGTATGGGTTTCGTACAGGCGGCGGAAGATCGAGGAGGGGACGATACGGTCTCCCATGGTGATGATGAGCAGGGGATTCTGCTCCAGCAATCCCGGAACCCCGAAGGATTCATAGGTGGCAAAAGCGGTTCCACCGGTGGGATTTCCGGAAAGGATATAGATGTTGTCATTCCCCAATGCATCCAAAACCTCTTGGTGACGGTACCCGGTCAGGCAGATGACCGGAGAGGCGCTGAAGTGACGGAAAGCATTGATCGAATGGCGTGCCAGGGGAATTCCATGGACAGGTTGAATACACTTGGGATCCTGTCCGAAACGTGTTCCTTTACCTGCAGCCAGGATCACCAGCACGGGAGCATCCGGAGCGATGCCACCATAAAGATCCAACGCTCCCGGATTTAAGACCTTCTCCGGAGATAGCCTTGCGGCCTCCTTGAGCGAACAGGCCTTTGGGGAAGACGGCCCCTGCGATTCAGTCATTCCGGCTGATACCCTTCCATTCCGTAGTCACCGCCAGTAACTCTGCTGGCAGTTTGTCTGGTTTCCTTGACACCACTCCCTGGAATGATCCATCCCCCTTCCTCCACAGCGCCAGATCAACCGGGTTCTTGAGAGTGATTTCGATTCCACCCCCTGAGAACCGTGTGAGTCCCCCAGCCGCGAGGGCATCCAGGGTTCCATCGTTGCGCATCCGAATCCCCGCCACCCCAATTGCCTCGATCTCCACAGGATGTCCCTTGATAATGAGCCTCTCATGGATCTGATCTCCGGATGAATTGAGTTCACCCGCGACGATCACGTGGGTTCCATCGATCATCCGGTTGATCCCATGCCTGGGGGGACAGGCGCTTTCAAAACCGAAACCGCCCAGTACCTCAGTGGCGGGGGTTTGCGGTGCCTCACCCAATTCGCGGAGCCTGGCGGTGATGACCGGGACCGCTTGGGATGAATCGTTAAACGCCAGTACAGTTTTGACTGTTGTGTCCTTCCCCGCGAAGTCCATGGACCACTTCCCAATCTGGTACAGCGTGGTCTTCCCGGATTCACTGGCTTTTTGGATGAGATCACCCACGCAAGACTTGGACATCTCCGGATGGTAAAGGACCGCCGCCTGGTAGCACTGCTTTCCATAACGAAGGTAACCTTCTTCATCTACAGTCAGCGCACCACTTTCAATCTCATACGCGGGGATCAGGTCCGCAGGGTAACCAGATCTCCAGAGAGCATCAGCCAGACCCATCCCGACATCGGCATAGGC
>CAYZUX010000010.1:0-60496 GCA_964481775.1 uncultured bacterium
ACCCGGAAACGAGGCACTCAACCGCTCCGGGACATAGCTGGAAAGGAGCCGAACGGAGTGTTCCTGTGGCCTCAAAAGTTTTGGCCGAACTCCAGGAGTTAAGATAGTTCTTTCCCTCCCACCCGCTCCAATTCGGTTTGAGAGACCCTTGTGTGGGAGAGGAGCTGAAAGCGGTTCCCGTGGAAGTCCAACCTGACAGATCGCCGTTTTCAAAACCCGGATTAAGAATTTCCGCTTGGATATTCACTGCCATCACAAAGATTGTAAGGGCCGCGAAAAAGTTCTTCGATATCATGTTGTTATCTCTCAGTGCTGTATTTTCCACTCAGTTGAGTTACTGCTTCGATCACACTCCGATCAAAAGGATCGGCTGGATTCAACCCGGAGACCTCCTGGAGAACCCCCGCGATGCCCTTGTCCACCCGAATCCGTTCAAACTCGATATCACCGCTGTAACGCTCCCCCTTTTCATCCCTGGCGGTGAAGAAAAGGCCAGCGGCCGCCGCCTCGAGCGTGTTCGGTGAGGTAATGCCAGCCCGGTGATGTGCGCGAAGTGCACCGATGATGCGGTCATTGGGAGCGTATTTGCGGGGTCGGTCGCGGCCGACACGGAACACAGTGTCGCCGAGGGCGCGGTTCCGGAAACGGCGGCAGAGGTCCTCGATGTGTTCCTCCATCTCCGGACGGGTCAGTTCTTCGGGGTACAGGTTCAGGAGCGCCTCGCCGGACTCCCGCATGGCATTACCCGTGATCTTCCCAATTTCCGGGATGGCCATGGCCTCGGCAATAGTGATACATCCATGGTGGTCGCCCAGGTAGGCTGCGGCGGCATGACCGAGGTTGTGAACGAAAAGCTTCTGGTCGACATAAGCCTCGAAGCAATCGCGTACCACAAGACCTTTGACCTGCGGGATCTCGCCGATGAAGCCATGCCTGTCCGCAACAATCTTGTTGTAGGCCTCGGCCCAGACCTCGAGCGGGTCGCGTGCACGGACCTCGACCGGCATGATTGGAACCATCTTGCCGATGCTTGTGGCGATGAGGCCCACTCGCTCCTCGAGGGGATAACCGGGTGGAAGCTCCTTCCGGAGAGCCTCACGCACGATATCCGGCGCACCGCGCAGGTTTTCGCACAGGAGGATGTTCAGCGGACGATCCCTTTGGGCCAATCCCTTGGCAATGCTGGGAACAATCCGTGGCAGGATAGCGGGCCCGACTGCGGTGGAGAGCATGTCGCACCCCGCGATTTCCCGTGACACCGTCTCCACATCGCGCCCATCGACTCCGCGCACTCCCTCAACCACAATCTCGGACTCGATATCTTCTTTTACGACAACACGATACCGGTGCTCACGGTTCAAGGCTGTGATGATGTCTTCAGCCACATCCACAAACACCACTTCCCACCCCGCGGTGGCAAACAACTGACCGACCAGAGAACGTCCAATGTTCCCGGCCCCGTATTGGATGATTTTTTTTGACAAACGAAAACTCCTTGTATTGTATTCCCTGTTGGGATGATGAATGGGTAAGCGAACTCCCCGTTGTGATCACCCAGCTGTAGTTGGAATTAACATGGGGATAGTGGTTGTATAAATCACTCGATTTGTTGAGAGTATCTCACTTTTCCGGAATGGATTCCGCAGTCCCTCTTTTTCTATCAGATCGATCGGACGGCCAGTCAAATTCTGGAGTTCCTTTTGCATATCCATCAGGTCCCAGAGACTCCATGGCGCCTCCGGCTCAAAGGTAATCAGAACATCGATATCGCTTTCCGGACCAAAATCATCGCGGAGGATGGAACCGAATAGGGAAAGTTCCCGAACCTTCCATTTCATACAGAAAGAGGTCAGTGCATCCTCCGCGATTTCGATTCCATGGAAATGCATCGCTTCATGTTCCTTCACGAATTCTGTTTATGGTAGCCGATTAGGTCCAGACTCCAAGAGGGTCAAATCTGTCCCACAATGACAGATTTATCAAAAATATCTATTTCGTATGATAATAGGGGTAAACTTTTCCCAGTCTCTGTGTATAATGCTCCTCAACCGTCATTTGGGGCTGTGTGATGACATATATATTGAAGCGGCTTTCGCTTGGGATTTGCCTGATCCTCCTCGCCTCCGGTGTCCTTCTGGTTTCTGATCTGAAGCGGCGTACTGTCGGAAAAACTTCCTCAAAGACCGCGACTGTTGTTAAGAGTCCCACTTCGATTCCCAAGGTTGCCCTTTTCCAGTTCGCCTCCCGTCCCATCCTTGAGGAGGGAGTCCAGGGAATCAAGGAAGCCCTGAAACAGAATGGGTTTGAGGATGGTGTGAATATCCAGATCAAACCCTTTAACGCCGAGAATGATCTCCCTACTGCGAACAGTATCGCCAAAGAAATCGCGGGAAGTGACCTGGACATGGTGATCACGGTCAGCACTCCCTGCCTGCAGGTGATGGCCAACTCGAACCTTGACCGCAAGCTGACCCACATCTTTGGATTGGTGACTGATCCGGCTGCGTCGGGTGTGGGCATCAGCAAAGAGAATCCGCTGGATCACCCCAAACATTTAGCGGGGATGGGGACTTTTCAACCTGTCCGTGAGGCTTTCCAGATTGCCAAAAAGATGAATCCCAGTCTGAAGACTGTGGGAGTTGTCTGGAATCCAGCCGAAACGTGTTCGGAGGCTTGTTGCCTTCTGGCGCGGGATGAATGTAAAAAGCTGGGGATCACCTTGGTCGAGGCCCAAGTGGATGCCACCGCCGGAGTCCGCGAAGCAGCAGACTCGTTGGTGGCACGTGGTGTCGAGGCCATCTGGCTGGGTGGGGATAACACAGTGGAAATGGCGGCTGCCCAGCTGGTCCAGTCTGGAGACCGTGGAGGGATTCCGGTTTTCGCCAACGCTCCAAGTCATCCCCAGATCGGTGCTCTCTTTGGCATCGGCGCGAATTATGTCGAGGTGGGACGCCGGGTGGGTGAAATGGCCGCTCAGGTGCTTAAGGGAAGCCTCGATCCCGCCAAGGTAGAGATCAAGAATGTCATGCCGGCGAAGCTGGCAGTGAGTTCCGCTGCGCTGGAACGCTACCGCGCCAGATGGAGCCTTCCGGAGGAAGTCAAGCAAACAGTCCATGAGTTTTATGATGACAAGGGTCAGATGACTCCCGGACCGGCTTCGGTTGCGGCGGTTGCTGTTGCCCCGGTGGCCTCTATGTCACAGCCTCCAGCGCCTCCCGCCGAGGGTAAGACCTTCAAGATCGGAATAACCTACTTCGGGCCTGATCCGGGAACTGAACTCGGCATCCGGGGCTTCCTCGACGGGATGAAGGCTCTCGGCTATATCGAGGGCAAGAACCTCGAAGTCATTACCCGCCACGCGCAGGGTGAGATGGCCAATATCGCCCAAATAATCACCAGCTTTGAGGGTGAGGATATCGATCTGCTGGTGCCTCTCACCACTCCCAATCTGACTGCGGCGGTGGGTTCCTACAAGTCGGGCCCCATTGTCTTCACCGTGGTTTATGATCCCATCGCCGCCGGTGCAGGGAAAAGCCTTGAAGATCATGCTCCCAATGTGACAGGAGTGGGTTCGTTCCCCCCAGTCGAAGATACCTTCAAGGCCATCAAGACTCTGGTTCCTGGAGTTCACACGATCGGTACTCTCTACAACCCCTCCGAAGCCAACAGCCGTAAGGTGATCGATGTGGCCAAAGGTCTGCTTCCGTCCATGGGCCTTTCTCTGGAGGAGGTACCGATCAACTCCTCGGCGGATATCTACCAGGCGGCTCAAGTGCTTTGTTCGCGTGGCATCCAGGCCCTGTGGGTGACTGGTGACAACACCGCTTTGCAGGGTTTTCCCGCCATTGTGAAAGCAGCCCGGGAACACAAAATGCCTTTCATCAATAATGATCAGGAGGTGCTTCCCCAGGGTTCCCTGGCGGCGGTTGGGCTGGGATTCTATGAACCCGGATATGCCGCCGCTACGCTCGCAGACAGGATTCTCAAGGGCGAGTCTCCGGCCAGGATTCCCATGCAGAACCTTTCGGCCCGAAGGGTGGCTCTCAACTTCCAGACCGCTGCCGAACTGAACATGGACTTCCCGGAGGAATTCATCAGGGAAGCGGCTTATTTCGCCGGTGTGGGTGTTAAGGTAGGCCATCCCCTTCGAGTGGCCTTGCTGGGTGCGGGTGAGGATGCGGCCCTCCAACAGACACTGTCCGATGGTTTTGAGAAGACCTACCTCAAGCCTGGAACCGACTTTGTCCTCACCCCGGTCGACACCACTCCCGCGGAAGGTTTTGATGCGCTCATAGCAGTGGGGAAAGTGGATACCTCTAACGCGCTTGATACTCTTCCTGTCATTCCTTTCGATCCGGCAGGAGGAGATCTTCCCACACTGGCTCAGACCTGCGCGGTCCAGGTGGTCCAGGCGGTTCTTCTGAGAAAAACTCCTGCCAAACCATCCGAACCGCTCGCGCTGAACAAGAAGTGGAATGTGCGTTTCATCAAACTGGTCGAGGAAGCCACTGCCGATGCGGTTGAAGAGGGATTCCTTGCCGAAGCTCACAAAGCCGGGCTGGTGGATGGGGAAAATTGGGAGATCTCACTGAAATCGGCCCAGGGCGATATTGCCACCGCCTCGGTGCTCATCGATGACACCCTGAGCAGCGGGACAGACATGTTGATCGCGGTGACCACTCCGATCCTCCAGGGGGCTCTCAACAAAGTAAAGAACATCCCGGTTGTCTTCAGCGGAGTTGCTGATCCTGTCCGTGCCGGGGCCGGGAAGAGTTTCGAGGATCACCTTCCGAATGTGACCGGCATCTCCACCATGAGCGATTTCGATGGCATGGTAGCTGTCATTCGCGAATGCATTCCGGGTGTCAGGCGGATTGGTACCCTCTTTGTGCCGGCGGAGATCAACTCGGTGATCTACAAGGATGCTCTTGCGGAAGCCGCCCGGAAAGCGGGTGTCGAACTGGAGTCGGTGGCTGTGGCCAATAGTGCCGAGGTGGTCGAGGGTGCCAGTTCACTGTGCGGCAAGAATATCGAGGCCATCTGCCAGATCAGCGACAATGTGAACAATGTCGGGTTTACAGGCATTGCCAAGGCGGCCCGGGAGGAAAAGAAACCGCTCTTTGCTTTTGTCAGCCACCATGTCCGCAAAGGGGGAGCGGCGGTTTCTGTGGCACGCGATTATGAGGAGGCGGGACGGGAAGCGGCCCGGGTGGCTTTGCGGATCATGAAAGGTGAGGACCCGGCGCGGATTCCTTTCAGAGTGGTTCAAAAGACCACAATCCTGGTTAACCAGAAAAATGCTGATCTGTGCGGACTGGAGATCCCCCCAAGCCTGCTTGAACGTGCCAGCGAGGTGATCAAGGAATAATGGAAATCACCAGGAATAAACAGGGAGATATCCTGGAGTTGGTGCTGGAAGGGCGCCTGGATGGCCTCTGGTCGGGCCAGCTTGAGGATGAAATCCAGGAGTGGATCCGCAAGGGTGAGCGCCACATCCGGATCGATCTTGCGGCAGTTCCTTTCCTGAGCTCGGCGGGCATCCGGGTGCTGATCAAATGTTTCAAGGACCTCAGGAAATTGAATGGGTCTTTTTACCTGACCAGACGTTCTGATTTTGTAGAGGAGGTCATTGAAGTTTCAGGACTGCAGGAACTCCGTGCCCCTTCTGAAGAAGACCTCTCAGGATTACCCGGTGCACAGGCTTCACTGGAGAAGCTCGAGTGCGAAGACATGTCAGTCAGTGTTCAGGAGGTTTCACCCGGGAGTTCCCTGCGGTGCCGTGTGGTGGGAGATCCCGGCCAGATTGAGACGATGGACTATGCTCCCTCTGGTGTGCATTCACTTTCCCTCCCACCGGGTGTGTTTGGAGTGGGAGTGGGTGCCTTCGGCGGAGGGTTTGAGGATGTCCGTACCCGCTTTGGGGAGTTCATAGTGGCGGGGGGAGCGGCGGCCTGTTTTCCCTCGGACTCTTCGAATACTCCCGATTTTCTTCTCTCGCGTGGTGATTATATCCCTCAGGTGAAAGTGCTCTATTCGGTTCTCTGTGATGGTGAACCCTCCCACTTGCTGCGGTTCCAGCCCAGTGGACTGGAAGGAGTCATTCCTCTCTCCAGGCTGGTGGGACTTGCTCATCAGGCGGTGAATGCACCTGTGTTTGGCCTGGTGATGATGGCCGAATCAGCGGGATTGGTCGGAGCCTCCCTGAAATGTTCTCCGGCCCTGGATGAAACCAGGAAGAATCCATTTGGCTTCCCGGAGATCCGCCGTTGGATTTCTTATTCTTCTGAACGGCTTTACCGGAAATCCCTGGCTTTGGTGGCCGGGATTGCCCTGTTCGAAGATGTTCCTTCCCTGCGGCCGATGGTTCGTCCCCTGATGGAAAAGAAATTTCCCGCCGGGCACTTTCATGCCGCGACCTTTTCCTACCGGGCCCTGCATGGCGAAGAGGTGAACCTTGAACAAATGGTCATCTCGCTCTTTGATGCGGAAACCCTTCAGGGAATTCTTCACCTGCTCACTGACAACCGGGACCTCCAGGGAGCTGGTGAGAGTGAATTCGTGCGCGGGTCGATGTGGGTGGGGCCGATCGAGCGGTCCTTGACGATGAGATGAATACGACCAGGATAAGGAGCTTTCCATGACCCTGTTGATTGGGTCGATGACGATCGGGTTGATCCTCTCGCTGCTGGCGCTGGGGGTTTATATCTCATTCCGGATCTTCGAGTTTCCCGACATCACCGCGGATGGTTCCATCACGCTGGGGGCGGCGGTCAGTGCGGTGTTGCTGGTTCAGGGATATCATCCCCTGCTGGCCACACTCGCGGGAGCCTGTGCGGGTGGCCTGGCAGGCATGATGACAGGCATTCTCCACACCCGCTTCCACATCCATGGTCTGCTCTCCGGTATTCTTGTGATGACCGCGCTCTATTCCATCAACCTGCGGATCATGGGGCGCAGCAATGTGCCATTGCTTTCCACGGAATGCGTGGGAACGCTCATCGAGAAAGCCGGGTTATCGCTCCTTGGTGGAGCCAGTGAGGTAAATGTTTTCGGGTGGATGGTGACCGTTCGCGATCTCTCGATGCTCGTTTTCGCCATTCTGATCATCTCCCTGATGGCGTTTCTCCTTTTTCTCTTTTTACTGACCAACCTGGGAACAGCGATGCGGGCGACAGGGGACAATCCGCAGATGATCCGTGCGCTGGGAGTCAACACGGGAAACATGATCGTGATTGGCCTGGGCCTTTCCAATGCTTTGATCGCACTGTCAGGGGCATTGCTGGCTCAATACCAGGGGTTTGCCGATGTCCAGATGGGGATCGGCATGGTGGTGTGGGGCCTGGCCAGCGTGATCATCGGCGAGGCGCTGGTGAGAACACGGATGCTGGGTCTGACGATCATGGGAGCGGTGATGGGGTCGGTCCTCTTTCGTCTGCTTGTGGCGATTGCTTTGCGTTTTGGGCTCAATCCCAATGACCTCAAGCTGATTACCGCCATTTTCGTTTTCTGCGCGCTGGTCCTTCCTGGTTTGATCGGTAAACTGAAAAAGAGTGGAGGTGCGGTACAGAATGCTTGAGATTACCGGCCTCTCCAAGACCTTCCACGCCGGCACTCCCAGCGAGGTTCGTTCTCTCAGGAATGTCTCTCTCTCCATCGGGGAAGGTTCCTTTGTGGTGGTCATCGGAACCAATGGCTCCGGGAAATCGACCCTCCTCAATGCCATTGCGGGAACTTTCCTTCCGGATGCCGGCAGGATCCATCTCGACCACACTGACATCACCCGGTGGCCCGAGCACCGCCGGGCCAAATTTATCGGCCGGGTTTTCCAGAATCCCTTCAGCGGCACCGCCCCGCGCCTGAGTATCATCGAGAACCTGGTCCTGGCCGCACGCCGTGGACTCTTCCGTGGCTTGGGCTGGGCTCTCAAGCGCCACTTGACCAGCCAGTTCCGCGAGCGGGTCCGCAACCTCAACATGGGACTCGAAGATCGTTTGAACAATGAAATCGGAACCCTCTCCGGTGGCCAGCGTCAAGCCTTGACTTTGCTCATGGCAAGCTGGTTGAAACCGAGGTTGCTGTTGCTTGATGAACACACTGCGGCTCTCGATCCCAAGACTGCCGACCGGGTGATCCACCTGACCCAGGAAGTCATCGAAAAAGATAAACTCACCACCCTGATGGTAACCCACTCCATGCACCAGGCGGCCCACCTGGGTGACCGGCTGATCATGATGAACCAGGGGGAAATTCTTCACGATTTCCAGGGCGCCGAAAAACGCCGCCTGCGTCCCGAAGACTTGCTGTCTTTATTTGAGGAGATCCGCCGGATGGAACAACTGGATCAGAGCGCGGCTGATCTGCTGAGAGCGGTGTACATTTAGGGGGTGCCATGAGCCTTCAATCCTGCGAGAAGACTTTTACCGCCAAGATCGAGGAAGTTCCTGCCATTGTGGCCTATGTCGCGGATATGGCCGAGTCTGTGGGGATGCACCCCAAACGGGTGATGCACCTGCAACTGGCGGTCGAGGAAGCCGTGGTGAATGTCTGTAACTACGCATACCAGGTTCCTCCTGGAGAGGTCCAGATCTCAATCTCGCATGAATCCAACCGTTTTGTGGTCAAGGTCCAGGATGAGGGAGTTCCCTTCGACCCGATGACACTGGAGGCCCCCGATCTCAAGGCCGGCATCGAGGAACGGCAGGTTGGTGGTCTGGGAGTCTACCTGATGAGACGAGTCATGGATGAGGTTCATTATTTCAGGGAAGGGAAGAAGAACATTCTCACGCTGATTGTGAATTTGGAATCATGAAACCCGTTATCCTTCTCATCGCTGCCCGGATCATGCTGCTCCCCCAGGTGGGCTGGACAGAGGATCTGCTGATCCCAACAAGTGGAGACCCCCGGATTGCTTCTGTCACCCTGGTTGTTCAGTGGACCCCCCAGTCTCAGTTTGCGGGCTATTATGTGGCCCTCTCGAAAGGCATATACCGTCAAAAAGGTCTGGATGTGCGAATCCTGCGAGGCGGTCCCGAAGTGGATTCCGGCAAGCTGCTTCACGATGGACGGGCCACTTTCGGAACGTTTTTTCTTACGGGGGCCATAGCGGCCCGGGACCAGGGTATACCTCTTGTGAATATCAGCCAGATTGTCAATCACTCCAACCTGATGGTCGTGGCCTGGAAGGACCACAACATCCTCCATGTGACCGACCTGTATGACCGCCGGTTGAGTATCTGGGAGGGCCCCTTCCGCGGAGCCTTTCTTGGGATGTTCCTCTCGTTGGGAATCAAACCCATTATCGTTCCGCAAAACTATTCCGTGAATCTGTTCCTGCGCCGTGGCATCGATGCCTGCTGCGCCATGTATTACAACGAATACCATATGATTTATCAGGCGGGTGTCGACCTGGATCAGCTCTCGATTTTCCTTCTGCGTGATCATGGGTTCGACATACCCGAAGATGGGATCTATTGCCTCGAAACCACTCTCCGTGAGAAACCTGAAGTCTGCCGGTCTTTCGCGGAGGCTTCCCTGGAGGGATGGCTGTATGCCCAGGATCACCAGGGGGAAGCCTTGGATATTGTCATGGAAGAGGTCCAGAAGGCCCACCTCCCCACCAACCGGATGCACATGAAATGGATGCTTGAAAAAATTCTTCCCACCATCATCCCCTCTCATAGTGAGAATTGGTTGCCAGGCCACCTTTCCGAGGAGGGTTACCGCAGAGGCCTGGAGGCGATGAAAGCGCAGATCAAGCTTGCCGAAGCCCCCAACCTGGTCGAATTCTGTGGAGGCCGTATCCGTGCTCAATAGGATCAACATCGGCCCGCGTATGGCCGGTATGATCATTCTTGGCGCGGGGGTCATTCTTGCCACAATCATCGGTTACAGCTATGTGACCGCACGCCGCCTGCTCGAGGAAGAGCTCGAATCCAAGGGACGTTACATGGCGCTGGCAACCGCCAATCGAATCGAAACAGTCGTCAAAGGGGTCGAGAGATCCTGTGAAGGGGTGGTTCTTGCGCTGGCCCAGACCGACCGGTCCGAGGAGAGAATCTACCCTGTCCTGCGTGAAATGCTCAAGGGAAATGAGGAGATTTATGGCTCCTGTGTGGCGATGCCTCCTGCAGGTGAGGGTGCCACCAGGACCTACAAGGCACCCTATGTTTATCGTAACGGGGAGGAGCTGGTTTCCATCGACCTGGCCGCTCACAACTACCAGTATGATGTGTGGGACTGGTATGCCCTCCCACGAGACCTGAAACGCCCCGTCTGGACCGAGCCTTTCTTCGATGAGGGTGGCGGAAACGCGCTCATGGTCACCTATGCGATTCCGGTGTTCCGTGATGAAGAGAAAAAAGATCTTTGGGCGGTGGTCACCTGTGATGTCACGCTGGATTGGGTGACCAGGTTTCTGGGAACCCTGCGCCTTGGTAAAGAGGGATATGCCTCCCTCATTTCGAATAATGGCAGTTTCATTTCCCACCCGAGAGCTGAATACATCATGAATGAGTCGGTATTCAGCCTGGCTGAGGAGCGTAATGATCTCGTCCTCCGAAGACTGGGCCAGTCGATGATCCAGGGTGAAGTCGGTTTTGTGCCTTATACCAATCTGACCACGGATCAACCCTCCTGGCTGGCTTACGCCTCAGTACCCTCGGCGGGCTGGAGTGTGGGTCTTGTGTTTCCCAAAGCGGAGCTGCTCGAGCGGGTAAAAGGGCTGACCCAGTCGATGCTTGTCCTCGGAATCATCGGCTTCGCCCTCCTGCTGGTTACCGGGCACCTGATCGCCCGCTCGATTGTTACTCCCCTTATGACTCTGGAAAACGCCACCCGCTCGCTTTCCGCCGGAAACCTGGAAGTGAATATCCCAAGGATCCCGGGAAATGATGAAGTTGCCCGGCTCGCATCCTCATTCATCTGCATGAGGGATGACCTCAAGGAATACATGGCACGCCTGCAGGACACCACGGTAGCCAAAGAACGGATTGAAGGTGAGTTACGGATTGCCCATTCGATCCAGATGAGCCTGGTGCCCAAGACTTTCCCGCCCTTTCCCGAACGGAAGGATTTCGAAATCTATGCGGTGCTGGATCCGGCCCGGGAAATCGGTGGCGACTTTTATGATTTCTTCATGCCGAATGAAGATACCCTGTGCCTGGTGATCGGAGATGTTTCCGGTAAGGGAGTACCCGCCGCGCTCTTCATGGCGGTGACCCGGACTTTTCTCAAAGCCCTCTGGCGCGAGGGTGACGGCCCCGCGCAGGTGCTGTCCAAACTCAACGATGAACTGGCCAAGGACAATGACTCCAACATGTTTGTGACACTGTTGTGCGCCAGAATCCAGTTGTCCACTGGCCACTGCCGGTTTGCACGCGGGGGGCATAATCCTCCCTTCCGCATCTCGCCTCAGGGGCATGTCGAACGGCTCCCCTGGGTCAAGGGTGCCATTATCGGGGTGATCGAAGGAACCCAGTTGGAAGAGGGGGAAGTGACCCTGGATGCCGGTGACATGTTATTCCTTTTCACGGATGGTGTGACCGAAGCCATGAATCCCGCGGGCGAGGTCTTCGGCGAAAACCGTACCCTGGAAACCCTGGGCAGCCAGCATACCCCCAATTGCAGGGAACTGGTTTACAGAGTCCGCGAAAGGCTTAAGGATTACGCCCGGGATTGCGAACAGTCGGATGACATCACCATGCTTGCATTTCTGTACACTGGAGGATGATCCTCCTGTATACAGCCATATACAGGACAGTATTGCTGGGGAGATGAATGAAGGAGGCTTTATCATGGAAGTGACAGTTCAGGAACATCAGGATCTCGAAGAAGTTTTCCTCGCTGGCCGCATGGATGCTTCAGGGGCCAATGTGGTTGAAGACTTCTTTAAGTCTTTTCTGGATGAAAAAGGTCTGGAAGGACGCAAGGTGCTTGTCAATTTCCAGAACGTTGATTACATCAGCTCAGCGGGGTTGCGGGTTTTTGTGGCGGCTGTCAAGAAGCTCCACCCAGCCGGGAGCAGGATTGCTCTCTGTGCCATGAATGTTCAGGTTGAAGAAATCTTCCTCTTTGCCGGGTTTGATACCATGTTTCCCATTCATCGTGACCGGGAGGCAGCAGTGAAATTTCTTACGGAAGGGTGATACCCGCCACCGGGGCCGGGTCAGGATTCCCCACGGCCACCCGGGAGTGGCTTCCATGATTAAAAATTTTGTTTTTTTATGTGGAATATGCGAATCCATTGACCTAAACTCCTTCCGATTATTGATCGAAAGGGGGTAATCTGTATGGTGTTTACTGTTTGTGTTAACGGTTTGGCGAAGAGAAAAGGTTACGGTTTCACCTTGATCGAACTCCTTATTGTCATCGCTATCATTCTCATCCTGATTGCCATTGCGCTTCCCAACTTCCTCTCAGCTCAGATCCGCGCGAAGGTGACCAATGCGATTGGAGACTTGAGAACTCTGGAAACCGCACTGGAGTCTTACCGGATCCAATTCACCAAGTATCCCTACTGGACCAAGAACCTGGTCTATGGTCTCGATGGGGCCCATCCCAACCAGATTCGTTACTACCGGCTTACCACTCCTATCAGATTTCTTAAGACGATCCCGGATGATCCCTTCGCCACCATCATGAATGCTGCGGACATGAGGCAATGGGGTTGGGCCTATGACTACATTGATTGCCAGGGTGGGAAGGATGACACCAGCTGCTGGGGGTATTTATGGCGGTTGAACAGCTGGGGACCCGATGGTGTTAACGGTTGGGGAGGGCTTCGGGATATCGGCAAACCTCAGGGGTGTCCGAATGGCTACCCGTTATTCACTTACAGCCCCACCAATGGAACCAACAGCATCGGTGACCTGGTTTGGGTGGGCCCCAAAGATGGGACCATCCGGGTGAAATGCCGGATCCGCAATGGGGTCTGATCTTTGGTGAACCTTGATCTTTGTGGAGGATCCGCAAGAATGAACGCGCACAGCGGCCACTTGGCCGCGCGATTACTCCACACATTTCGAAAGGAAAACAGATGGCTTCGATCACATTGAAAGGCAATCCCATCCACACCTGTGGTGATCTTCCCAAGGCGGGTTCCACCGCACCCGATTTCACATTGATAAAGAATGATCTCTCCACCGCAAATCTTGCGGCCTATGCGGGCAAGAGGAAAGTGCTCAGTGTCTTTCCCAGCGTGGATACTCCTGTCTGTGCCACCTCGGTGAGGAAGTTCAATGAACGTGCCGCCACACTGGCCAATACGGTGGTTCTTAACATATCCGCCGACCTGCCCTTTGCACAGAAACGATTCTGCGCGGCCGAGGGGATCACTGGGGTTGAAACCCTCTCGGTGTTCCGTTCCAGCTTTGCGCGGGATTACGGCCTGGAGATTACCGATGGTCCTCTCGCGGGTCTCTGTTCGCGGGCCATTATCGTGCTGGATGAGAACAACAAGGTGCTCTACTCGGAACAGGTCCCTGAAATCACCCAGGAACCTGACTATGATAAGGCCATCGCTGCGCTGAAGTGACTTTCTCTCTCCCCTCTTCTGGGGGGAGAGTTGATGGATCAATTTCCCCTCCCCCTCGCGGGGGAGGGTTGGGGTGAGGGGTGTTAAATACTACCTCACCCCCCATCCCCCTTCTCCCATGGGGAAAGGGGGTTTGCTATGAAATGAGATGAGGAGGCTGATCATGAACCAACTGCGCGAGGCCATCCGGGAGATCCCCGATTTCCCCAAACCCGGGATTCTGTTCCGGGATATCACCACCCTGCTGAAAAACGGCAGTCTGTTCCGGCAGGCTGTCGACATCTTCTTTGACCGTTATGCCTGCAGGGGAATCAGTGCGATTGCGGGGATTGAATCACGTGGTTTTCTGATCGGTTCGGCTCTGGCCTATCGTCTCGGTTGCGGGATTGTTCCGATCCGTAAAGCGGGAAAACTGCCCGCCGCCACTTTCACCGCCACGTATGCCCTCGAATATGGTGAGGACAAGATCCAGATTCACCAGGATGCACTCCAGCCGGGTGAACGTGTGGTCCTCATCGATGATCTGCTGGCCACGGGAGGGACCATGCGTGCGGCAGTCAACCTGCTCAGGAACTTCAAGGAAGTTGAGATTGTCGAGGCGGGCTTCCTGATCGAGCTGGCCGGCTTGAAGGGGCGGGATCAACTGGGGGATGTGAAGGTGTTCTCGGCGATCAGCTACGCTTAACCGGAATGAATCTTTCTTAAACTCCATCTGTCAGCCGGGGAGAATCGTCTTTGACGTTCATCCCCGGCTGACATACCACTTACCTGGACTCCTTATTTTTTCTCCTCTGCCTCCTCGGGGCTGTTCACCGGCTTCTCCTGTCCACGGTGGCAGGTATAGCAGGTCACCTTCTTTTCCTTGTCTTTGAAAAATCCCTCGTTGAGTTCCTTGGTCATCTTCATGAACTTGCGGGCGATGACCTTGTGTTCCTTTTCATCAGAGGATTTGTCCTGGGCATGGCAGAAGGAACATTTCTTGACTCCCAGGCTTTCCACTACAGCCGCCATATAATCCTGCAACTGTTCCGGATTGAGGTCGGTCAGGACCTGAACATTCTTGAATTGGGAATCCCCCTGCGAGCGGGTGGACCAACCGAGGATGATTCCGGCAAGTATGAGTGCGGTGATCGGGAGAAGTGGTATCAGTTTCTTAGACACAGGCAGCTCCTTGGTTGCTGATGGAATAGGGGACCCCTGTCTGGATCCGCATCGTTTTTCTTACTTTGGGAAAGCAGAAAATGCAACACCCAGCGGAAATGAAAAAAGGGATCGGCGGATATTCACAACTCCCAGGTTCAACTGTGCGTCTTTAGCGCAACGCGGCCATATAACTGGTATTGGGGATGGAAGGGTTCGAAACCAGCTCGGAAACCTTGGAGGCCACCTGGTTCACATCGTTGCCACGGTACTGGATATTTCCCAACTGGTCGATGACAACGAAAGTTGGCAGGAGACGTACCCCATAGGGGGAGAGCACATTGGTCCGTTGTGACAGAACATGCACATTCGGCCAATGGTGTGGATGCGTCCTTAAAAAACTCTCTGCCTCAGATCGTGTTTCATCCGTGTTCATTCCGAGAATTGTCAACTGCGCTTCCGGAAAGGAGCTGCGGATCTCCGCGAGACGCGGCATGGCCTTCAGGCATGGGCCGCAGGTCTTCCGCCAGAAATCCAGGACTACCACCTTGCCCCTCTGGCTGGCAAGGTCGAATGATCTTCCATCCAATGTGGTTACGGAGAAGGCCGGGGCGGGTTGTCCCCCACGGACAGTACCAGGCCCCGGGTTCATCGGTTGTGGTCCGGGAGAGGCCACTTGAGTCTGGCTGGGATTGGTTTGCGTTGAACCCAGTTCCGGGAAAGTACTCTTCAAATGGATCCCGGATGGGTTCCCGGCGGGAGCGAAAGGATCCTCGATATACTTCCTAGCGGATGAAAGGCCCTGTTCGACTCCCTGCCCGTTTATCTCATTGGCTCCACTGATTTCACCGCCCACAATACCCCCAGCTTCTCCCGCCCCGGACTCACTATCCACTCTGACAATTCCCAGGTCAGGCTGGGCATTCGAGGGTTGCAGGCTCGGAGCGGGGATTCCGATTGTCTCGGAAGGGGACGGTTCTGCGGGGACACTCCACTCTTTCGATCCCGAACCTGACTTCAGTGTGGGATCCGACTTGACCGCCTCAGATTCATACACCCGGCTCTGTTCAGGGAGTGCTGAGGGTGCGCTGGGAACCACTGTCGCGGTTTCCGATGTATTCGCCCCGGACTGTTCCGCCGAGGCCAGGGGAACGGAGGCAGGATCCGTCACAACGGCGTAATCATCATTTTTCCCTGTGAGACTTGCACACCCTGACAGGCTGAAAATGACCACAAAGATTGCAAGAACCCTTACGGTGTTCATGACGTGTACCCTCTGTCCATCTGTGCTTGTATCTGTGAACAGGGTTCCAGCTGAAACCCATCCCACCCAGGATTATCGGCAAAAAAACAGACGTATGGAATGATCTTAAAAAGTAGGACGGTTGTAATGCGGCGGATATTCATGGTGGGCCTGAGAGGAGTCGAACCTCTGACCTCGCGCTTATCAGGCGCGCGCTCTAACCACGTCTGAGCTACAGGCCCATTTTTCAAGAATTCAAGGTATCTGCTTCCGTCTCTATGATGCCCATACAACCAGCCCTTGGAGGCGGAACTGAAGGAAACTTAACCTTACCCGGACCTTTGGTCAAGGTTTCCGGGGATTGACAAAAAATCAACCCCCACCACGGCCGTGCGGTTGTCGGTCGTTGCTGAGACCTACCTCTCAACAACTCGGGCCTCGACCGGGATCTTTTGGCTTCCCTCTACATGGAGGGCCTGCTCGGTTCCCGGAAAGTGAAGCCCTTCATTCATTCTGTAGCCTCACAAGACCGCCGACACGAGAAGGGCAGGGGTCGATTCCTGTGTCCCTTGGTTTTAATGAAAGTATAGCAACCCCCGGCCTGTGGAACAACAGGCTGATGAAGATTCTTTTATGGATTGGGACCATGCAGACAACTTTTTCTCGTGATAGTATGGTTTGATTTCAGACCGTTTTTTTGCGGCGTAACCTCAAGCGGAGGGTGCTTACCGACATGCGCAGAATCATTGCTCTCATGGCTGTCCCTGGACTGCTGCTCCTGAAGGGTTGTTCGCCCGATGTGGCCTCACCCGAAACCAAAGTGGAGACCCAGGCTCCTCAGTCTTCATCCACTGTCCAGGCTCCACCTGTCCCTTCGGTTTCATCGAAGGGTCTTCAGATTGAACGGAGCCTGCGTGGCATGGGCCCGGAGGAAGTGAATGAAACGCTGGCGGGCATGTCTCCTCAGGAACGGACAGAGGTTGTGTTGAGATTCCTCTCGTTTACCTTGTTGTTCTACTACAGTGTTTACAATCAATATCCCACCGCCGAGGAGGGGCTGGATATCCTTCTGGCTCCACCCCCCGCACCTTCCGGGAAGGTTTATGAACCCTTTGCGCGGGATGTCTTACTGGTGGATGGCTGGCAAAGGAAAGTTCAATACCAGCCGGTCAGTTTTCCGAATGGACTGCCTGGGTTCAGATTGCGATCGCTGGGTCCTGATGGGGTCGAGAGCAGCGATGATATTGCCCCTGATGTGGAGAATCTTTCCATAGAAGTCACCGCCACCATCGCTGCGGGTGGTCTGGATGAAATCCAAAACCCCAAACAGTAGAAATCCATGCGTTTCCGTGACTTGATTCCAGGTTTCCAGAAAAAACAGGTGGGGAGTGTGATCCAGGCGGAATGGGATAGCCTGGAACGAGGGATCTCCTTCACGATCCGTTTTGAGCCATCCGGCAGAACGCTTCAGGGGGTGTGCAGGGCGGGATTGGATCCCAGCACAGGATCTTTTGTCAGCGAAGCGGATCTGCGCGCCAAGATCCCTCACCTTCTAAATCTTCCCATCTATGAACAGGCCACCTCAGGAGATCCGAATACCTTCTCGACCAGTGACTTCCAGAAGATGAAGATCCATTTCTCACTTTCCAGTCTCGCTTTTTCCTATCATTCCCAATCCCGGCCAATGGATGCTAACACCTTTATTTCAAAAGCCTTGCGAAAATAAAAATCCGTTGGCATTCATTCTTTTCCTGTCGTGAGGATTCCCCGGAAATAAAAAACTTACACTTGACGCATGGCCATGACTGGCCACAATAGACCGGGTTAGGGTATTCCTTTGGAGGGGGCAAAGATCATGAATTTTCCGGAAGACCTGAAATACTCCGAGACCCATGAATGGGTACGTCTGGAAAATGGACTTGCGAGGGTGGGAGTAACCGATTTCGCGCAACAGGAACTCACGGATATCGTTTTTGTCGAACTGCCCGAAGTCGGACGGGTTGTCGCTGCCCAGGAAGCCTGTTGTGTGATTGAATCCACCAAGGTGGCCGCGGATGTGTATGCCCCCATTTCGGGGGAAGTCAAAGCAGTCAATCTCGATTTATCCAATCATCCAGAATGGATCAACGAGTCTCCTTATGAGAAAGGATGGCTTTATATCCTGGCTCCCAGTGATCCCACCGAACTGGAAGCCCTTGAGGATGCGGCCCAATACCGCGAAAGCATCCAGGATGAGTGACAGTCATGCCTGGTCGTACGTTCAACTATCAGGAACAGAAAGCGAATGAAAGGAACCCAGGTGTTTTTTTCTTTTTTCACAGCGCGAAATGGTCTCACCAGGATGCTTGCCGGAAGGCTTCTGGCCGGCGGAATTTTCCTGATTGCCGTGGGACTGTTTGTACTGGTCTTCCCGATGATTGTGGCATCCATTGTAGCGGCTGTCTGTTTTATCATGGCCGCTGTTCTGCTGGGAGGCGCTTGGAGAATCTTCCGAGCTTCCACCCCGCTTTATTCCGCCAGGAATTCCGGTGACGGGTATGAGGACGCGGTCTGGCGTGAGATCCACTAGACCGGAAGCGATGATTCTGGTTGCAGTTTGCTGATGCCTCTGCGGGAGTCCATTTCAAATCTCGTCGAGGACATTGATCCACCTGCCGGAAGACGCGTACCTTTTGGGTTGCCTGATCCTATCAAAGCCCCCTGTGAATAACTTTCAGGAACGGCCTAGGTGTAACAGGTCCTTTCTGAAAATGGCAAGATCATCTTGACACTCTACGGCATGCATTGATACTTTTCCCTTTGAACATTATAGGGAAGGGCCCTCTGTCCATGGAATCGCCAGGGCAATCAGTGCGGTTGCCATGGACCCTTCGATGGTTTGTTCTTCTGAGATTGCGCCCAGGGAGTGTGAATTGCCTGTGAGTTCTTATAAACCAGCCGCATTGCGGGATCTCGTCAGGGCCTCCCGCCGTATCACCCGATCCGCTTTTCCGCTGTTCGTGGTCTCACTCTTGACTGGGTTTCTGGTCATCCAGGATCCTGTCCAGGCTGCTGTGACCAGTACAGGGAACTCAGGACCCGGGACATCAGTCGAAACCGGGACCCAGTTTCCGCAGGGAACTCTGCCGGGTGCTTTGCTCACCCCGATGATCCGGTTGGACCTTAATTGTGAATTTAAGGAGAGTACCGGTGAATCCGAGGGGCTTCCTGTAGACAACTCCTCAATCCTCATGTCGCTCCGTTTGAGGTTCACCAACACACGGGCCAAGGATGTGGCGGCCATTGCCATAGCACGTGAAGGAGGGGATACCGGACTTTCGCCCGGGTCCGAGCCTTTTGCGATCGCGGTCGATCCCGCGAACGGTCAATCCAACCTCCTCGAGGATCCTGACACCATGAATGGACGTCAGGGCGATGGGGATTCCACCGGGCAGTACACCCCCGATGTGGATACCATCATCGCCTATGTTCCCATGGCCAAGTTGCTCGCTCTGGCACCAGGTGAAGACGGGGATTTCGAAGGCCTGAATCCCTATTCCACGAATTTCACGGTCACCCTCAATTTTGTGAACAATAACAAAACGGTTGTCCCACCGTTTCTGGTCAATTCCACCAAAGACCCTTATTCCAACCTCAATGCCATGACCCTGGCGACAGCGGTCAAAGCCAATGGTGGAAATGTTATTGCACTGAGTGGCAATGACACCCGCTTTGCCACCTTTTATGTTCTGGTAGCTCCGAGCCTTTCCCTGGAAAACGGCTCCCAGATCCAGGTAGAGCTGGATGCTTCCGGTAGTCCCGAAATCAAAACCAGTGAAGATGGTGCCGCCAAAGCCACTGAAACTTATGTCTTCTATAACTGGAGCGAAGGAGGTCTGTTGGTAGGGGTTGGTAGTCCTGCCGTGGAGGAAGTGGAACCCGAAGAGGAGGAGGGAAGTCCGACCTATAATGTCCTCGGGGATTACACCACCACATCTCCTGTCCTGAGAGGTGGAATCGCAGGGCGGCTGGTGTGTACCGATATGGCTGGTGATCAGGTCCCGGAAAGGCTACTCTCCTCCAGGCAAGCCTTGTCCTATCAGACCTATCCGCCAGATTTTCCTCCAGTCAGTCTGGTCAGCCGCTCGGAGGATGCGGATCACAACGTAACTTACACGACCCTCTTTGGCCGGACCCATCCCGATGCCGACATCTTCTCGACTACATATCCTTCGCCTGAGGTGTTGACCAGTGGCGGGCAGACTTATTCCTGGTTTGGGTTTGATTTCGCTGGAGGATGGGCTGGAGGGTATGACTGGCGGATAGCAGGTCTGACCCTGGAAGTACAAGGCTTGGGAGAACTCGGGGAGATTCCTCGCGATAGTATCGATAACGATCTGGATGGCCTGACAGATGAGGTCGGAGTTGAAGATACCCCTCAGGATCGTCAGCTGCCTGGCAGGAATGATGATTTTGATTTTTGGACCGATGTCCGTTATCCAACAGTGGCTTCCGCTACAGGTGTGAACGGTATCCTGTTGAGTGCGACCGAAGAGGAACTCTCCGCCGCAATCATGGCCCAGTATGATTCGGCGTCTGGCAATCCACGCCGTGGAATCGTTCTGAACTCCTTTGATAAAGGTTGGGACCCCGTCTTCACCATTTTGCACCTGCTGGATGATTCGGCTGGTCCCGGTGGTTTTGACCCTGAGGCCTATAATCTTCCCCCCAAGATCTATCGTGACATCTTCCAGCCCTTCGGTAGCCTGATCGGACGTGCCCAGCCTGAATTGTGTATCCGTCTTGAGGCCCTGCTGAAAGAGAACCCCCGCCGGGCACAGTACATGGCGTCTCTCTTCAAGATCGGCGCCCTGCAAAGCCGGGGGATCGATGAGGATGGAGACGGCGAGGAAGGATCTCCCACGGTCCTTGGATACAAGATCGCCGATGGTGAGGACAACGATGGAAATGGACTCACCGATGAGGGTATTGATGAAGAACCTCAAAACGGAATTGATGATGATGGTGATGGACTGATTGACGAGGATGTCAACTTTATCCCTCTCTTTGTGAATAATGATGAGGAGCTGAATAACTTCTTCGTTGATCGTGCGGGTGGGATCGCCAATGTCTATGACCCGGATCCCAATCCCGCGGACACGGTGGCGGAGGGAGACTTTGTTTTCATTGATTACAACAACAACGGGATCTATGACAACGGAAGGAATGACCAGAGCACACCCAATCTCGATGAGTTCCAGGGACCTGGCACCTCTTCACCTTTGACCAACGGCGATCCCTACTCACCACCGATCGTCTTCCCCATCGATGATGACCTGGATATGGAATTGGAGGATGGCAATCCTCTGACCCCGGGAGTCGCCGGAATCAATGGGCTTGATGATGATGGGGATGGGCTTACCGATGAGGGAGCGAACGAAGATATCCGGGATGTGATTCTGAACCTGTATGGCCTTAGGAGTGGCCTGATCCAGAACGCATGGATGTATGAAGACCTCAACGACAATCTTCGTTTGGACCCCGGAACGCTGTCAGACATGACCGCAGGTGGAGATCAGCCACTCCCGCCGTATGATGTATTTTCAGGTTCACCTTTACCTGTGCCTTATGTGGGTGTCACAAGAGTTGCGGAGAATCCGGACCGGTATTTCATCAATCTGACATTCAATCCCAGTGATGCTGCTCCGGGGACCAACATCCCATACTATACGGATCAGGGAGACTATGACTTCTTCGTGGGATTCCAGATCCCGGAGAATATGCCCATCGGGGCGGATTTCCAGGTTTCGGTTGTGCCGGGCAGTGTTCGTCTCGTCTTTGACACCCGTTCAGGATTCTCCGGGGCTTCCTTGATTTATCCCATTACTGGACTCAAGCCGCTTACAGATCGTTTCGTGGATTTAGCCTCACTTCCGGGAAATGGAGATACTCTGCCTTTATCCACTCCTGCTCAGTCACAGGCCTACCAGGTCACCAAGCGCCAGTTCTCACATCTCCAGATGGCCGATGGTCTGGGGTTCCAGAGCCCTCTCGAGGTTCAGGGCGGATTTTATGGTTTGCCGTACTTGGACTCACTTTCGCGTCCTTTCCCTGTGCTCGCACTGAACATCGCGGATGCCGCCAAAGCCTCGGCCACATCAGATCAGGTCTCCGAAGCCGATACGATCCTCAACTCCATCCGGATCAACTTCGATCCTGTTCAGCTGGATGGGGGATTATTCGACCCGCGTGTAGACCTGCGTCCCCTTGGCAACAACCTCTTTAGCGATAACGAAACAGGGCAAACCTTCGCTGACTCGGGGGTTTCTCTTTACCTGGATAACAAGACACTTGGGGAACAGGGGGCCTTCGACTTCAACGACACACCCATTCTGTTGAACCTGGAGTCCCTCTCCTGGAACGAAGATAAAAGTGATCCCGTCGTTCGCGCGGGTGGATATTACGTGGTCCTCAAGCCCCAGGCGGGTGTGGAAATTCCCGGCTCAGATTACTGGGAAATCCCCAATAATCCCGATCTGGGAAATCTCGATCCGAACCGGGGATACGATTTCTTTGTCTGCATCCGCACCCATGAGTTCGCGCGAGCCAGGAACACCTTCAGAGCCTTCATCCGTCCCGGAGACATCAGCTTCAATAATGGAAAAAATGTGGTCGGCTCGAGTGTCATTAGCCACACTTATGTCAACAACATCCCCATTTTCGTTTCAACCGATCTGGGCAGCGACCGTCGAGTTATCCCCCTCTCTGACTCGATCCCTGTCCTGGGATTTAATATGCTGGATGCGAACAACACTTTTTCTGGGACCCCGGCCAGGTGGTCACTTGTCAATCTTCTGTTTGAGAATAACCCGACTAGTGACACTTCCTTTACTCCTTCGGATCTGCTCCCAATTACCAATAAGATTCTGCGCAACATTCCCTTGGACCCCGCTGAAGACAATGACGGGGATTCCCGCACCTTCCCCCTGCCCGATGGAATTGATAACGACAATGACGGTTTAACCGATGAGGGGGTTAACAATACCCTGGATTTCAACCTGAATCGTTACACCACGCTTTCTGGTGTGGCGATCTTCCGTGACATGCCCAACAGCGACCGGAATGGGCTTTTTGATGATCCCCTCGACCCATCCGTGAAGAACCCTGATGTTCCAGTCTTCCTTTCGGGTGAGGAGGAGTTCATTTTTCCAATTGGTGCAACCCCTTACCTCTCAATTGCTCTGGATCATGATCCGGTTTCACCGAACACCCCCGGCAAAGGTGATCCTGTGGATCCCGATCCCTTTGAGAAGATTCCGAATAGTGAACTTGGGGTAAACCTGGGTACAGACTACTTCGTGGTCATAAGGACATCCAAGACCATCAGTGCGGGTGATGACTTCCGTGTGCGTACGGGCACCTATCGGACCATCATTCATTCACCGAACTCTGCGAGTGGATTGCTTCAGATCGTTGTCGGAACCTCCTTTGGATTTATGCCGGGAGCCACCACTGGTTTTGGTCCGGTCTTCCCGAATCGTCAACCTTACAATTTTGATCCTCTGACCAATGCCAGATTGGTTGACTCAAGCCTGCGGATCGCCGAGGAACCACTTTCCGCCGGTTACCTTCGTTTGCCTGGAATTAAAGACTATGCCGATGATCCACGGCTCTTGGGATTGGGGATTGATTTCGAAAGCGAGTTGATTCAGATCGAGGAGCCTTTCAACCTTTACGAGTCGTACAAGCGAACCACCTCGGCGTTGATTTCCAATACAGAGAATGGAAGTGATTTACCATCCCTCACATTTCTGGTGCCAACTCAGGATGTTTCGATTACTCCCAACAGTGACCTTGATCCGGGTACTGTGTTCCTGCGTTGGAGTGACATTGATGAAGACAGCCCGGCCGCCACGGTCACGCTGGTGTATTTCCCCATTGTCGAGGATCCCGTGCTGGGTGAAATCCTGCCGGTAACGCCAGGTGATTCCCGGTTCACCTTCACGGTTATCAGAGGTGCGGAGGTTTCCCTGCTCGCTGGTGACGACATCGATAATTATAACATCCAGCCCTACCAGAACCGGTTGATTGCTGCTGACAATGAAAATGTGGTCCCGGATACGGGATATGGGACTGACATTCTGACCTGGGATGCACGTCTGGTCCCCTCTGGAACTTACCGTGTCGGGGCCATATTGAATGATTTTGATAATCCGCGAGTCATCGCGATTGGCGGAAAGGTCGTGATTTCCAATGACCGTCCCACACTTGTGATTACGGAACCCTAAGAGAGGCAGAGCCTACCCATGATGAGAGAAGCATATAATCGACTCTACCGCCTCCGGGGGATAGTTTTCCTTGGACTCTGTCTGGCTTTCTGCGGGATGGGGCAAGCCCAGGAGTGCGTGGTGAATGTGACGGTTGACTACCTCGACTCTGAAAACGACATCGTTCTCGAGTTGTACATGGAGCCATTAAGCAAGTTTCTGGCTCTTCCCCCCGAAAGCGCGACCGATCCGGTACGAATCCGGGAGGATGCAGCCAACACTCAGGAGATTCCCGCCAACAGGACACTTGTGTTGAGAACGGGTCTTGTTCTCGCGGCCCCATCGGGTATTCAATCCATTCTGATACCCTGCAATTCGATTCCGGATCCCAGTGGGGTTCTGGTGAATACTCCCTATGTGATTCTTGGGGTCTACACCGACAGTGTGGTGGAGGGAGATGGCCCGCGTCTGTTTGGGGCCGCCTCTCCCGGAACCTTCGTGTTCTCTGAAGGGGATATCCAGATTTCGCTCGAGGTTCAAAGCCAGGAAGTAACAGCGGGCGTGGGAGAACCCTCCCCGGAAGAATTGGACATCACCTGGACAGCGGCTGCATTCGTTGGGGAATCCAACCTGCTTCTCTATTTCGACCGGGATAACACTCTGGATATTCTCGCCCCGGATGGAACCTATCTCCGCACGATTGTGGCCGATGAGATCAATAATGCGAGCGTGGTCCTTTCCGGAGGTGAACTGATTTCCAATAATGGGGTTGCCGGTCTTGACTATGGACTCATTGACCTTTCGGGAGATGTGCGTTTCCCACCCCCACCCCCCACGGGACACATCAATCCCACCACTTACCCGAGTGCAACTTTCCGCTGGGATTATGGTGATTTCCCTGCCGGGCGCCTCTATGTGTATGGTGTGTTGACCAGTGGCGATGGAACTCGTGTGATCGATTACGCTCCTGGTTCCTCACAGGCCATCGAGCAGCGTTGGCCGGTGTTCATCGGAACAGGTGTCGATGACCGTTTCGTCCATGGTGTAGCCATCCATGATATCGTCCAATCAGCCTCCGAACTCGATGTGGTCGCGGTTGCGCAGTCCGGGCTGTTCCGGATCTTTGATTATCTCGGAAGAACTTGGGGATCCTATACCTTCGATCTGAATGTAACGATTGATACCGCGCCCGCCTGTGGAGACATCGATAATGATGGGGAGGTTGAGATCGTTCTCGGAACCGACCAGCTGATTTCCGATGAGAATCCCATTTTCCGCAATCAGAATGCGGTGATCGTGGTGGATTCCCAATTCAAAGGCCGGTATGAAGCTCTCTCCTCCGCTGTCATGGATTTGGTCAGTCCATCCCAGGCCGTCATTGAAAGCCTGATCGCACAATATAGCCTGACAAACTCCATTTATTTCGTCCCCGCCGGCCAGGGAGTCTTCGCCACTCCCACCATCCGGGACATCGATGGAGACAATAAAAAAGAAGTTCTGATTGTCACCCGGCCTTTAACCTCAAATGGCAGTTCGGTGATCCGGGTTCTGTCGTTCAGCCCCAACCCGGCGATCGCACCCATAGTCGAGGCATCGATCAATCCCGCTGCTGGAACTGGATACCTGGGCGAACCAGCGGCCGGTAACCTTGTGGGTGAGAAATCCTCGCTTGAAGTCGCTTTAGGAAGTGAATCCGGTAAGATTTATGTCTTTAATCCCTATGCGGGAGCGATCGGTGCTCCGGTTCTCACTCTGTCCGGTCCCACGCTCCGTCCTCCTGCTCTGGTCGATTCCGATGGAGATGGACTTGAGGAGATTCTGATCGCCATCTCTCAGCGCGACCGTGCCAGTTCGACACGGACAGAGCTGCACTACTTGAAAGGCGATGGCTCACCGGTTACTCCTTTCACCAAGACACGCATTTTCCGGCCAAGCCTGGTTTATGATTCCCTGTCGACACCCGTGGTTTCACGACTGTTTCCCACGGATGCAGTACCCGCGGGGTACTCGAATGACCTTTTGGCTCTCTTTGTAACAAGGAATACCTTCACAGGGATCAACCTGGCCAAGGCCGACTCGATCACAGGAGATGGTCTCCAGGTGTTTAATTTCGCCCCTGGTGGAGTGGACTATTATTTTGGTTCCTCTTCACCGATTGTGGGCCAAGTGGATCCGGCTCGCGCCTCATTCGAAATTGTCTTGGGGGGTGGACGTGATAGCCATGGAAACCTCCATGGCTGGTCGTTTGTGAACTCGGGTTCCACTTCTGGTTCCCTGATCGATGCGGCTGGTTTTGGTAATCATGTGGAACCGGTGCTCGAGGGAGAATACTACGCTTCCAGCATCCTCGGGTCGCCGGAAATGGCCGATCTCGATGGGAACGGCCAGATGGATATTATTTATACGAATGAACGCGGTTATATCAACCGTCTCGAGGCCCCCGCCAGTTTCGGGCGAAAGTTCCTTCCAGCAGAATTCCCGTGGCCCAGCTACAAGCATGATGTCACGCGGACTGGTTCCGCCTCGGGCACAGTCGCTCCGTTTGAGCCATTCCTAGCAGGCGATATCAATCGCGATGGCGTTGTCGATGAAAACGACCTCTTCAGTGTCTCCAAGTCCTGGGGAGAGCCTGGCGCCTTCGTGCTGAGAAGCGGAGCTTTAGCCCCGCAATCCCAGGCCGATTATGGAACCACGATGGAACCGCCACGCTACCTGTTGCGGGTCCTCGAAGACATGCGCCGCTAGAAACAGCGGGGGAGGTCATGAATATCATGAAGAAATGCAACCTAATCGTTCTTGCCGGACTGCTCACCGCATGGACGGCTCAGTCTACCACGATCCTGCCCATGTCCCTGGAGGAACTCACTCGCCGCAGTGATTCGATCCTGGTGGGGAAAGTTAAAAGCATTACCTATTCCAAGAACGAAGCCACGGGGTACCCGGAGACACGCACAACCATCACGGTTGAGAATCCCGTCTTCGGTGATGACAAATCCTCCGAGGTGGTCGTGGCGGTACCAGGAGGACCTGCGGGTAATGGCCTGGTAACCATCGTTCCGGGAATGCCTCGATTCAAAGTCGATGAAAGAGCCATCCTCTTTCTGGTGAAAGACAAGGACCGTGGCGTGTCTTTCCCGGTAGGCGCCGAACAAGGTGTTTATAGAATCAAATACGATTCCGAAACCAAGCAATCCTATGTCCTCAACCAGTCACGCGACCTGTCGGTGATCGATGTTGAGGACAACCCGATTGCCGAAAAGAACACCAATAAAACCAAGGTTCCGCTCACTGACTTTACAATCCAACTACGTCAGCTCGCGGTTCAGGTCAAAGAGCAGTAAAACGGAGAGATGTCATTGTCTCCCGGCGGAGCTTGGGCACGTTCGGGAGGTTATTCGGGCTGAGAGCATGACTGGTCAGGGGATTCATTCAGACTCCTGACCCTTCTCATTTGATAATGTAGAGATGGGGGGTCCTGGTATTCATGCAGGTCACGCAACTTAAGAGGTCTTTCTCGGGGGGCTGGCTGGCTCTCACGGCAGGCCTCGTTGTGACGATGGTATTTCCTCTCGTGGGAGATGCCTTCGTCCGTATCACCGGAGGTCCCGGTCCCTCCACGGAGAATCTGACCCTCTCCTGGAATCTCGACCGTTATCCATCCGGGGTTCCTTATGTGTTACGCACCAATTCAATGGGTGATGGGACGCAGGACATCGAGGGTACCCAGGAATTCGATCTGATACGTCAGGCATTCAAAGCATGGCAGGATGTCTCCACCTCACGGATCGCATTCCAGGAAGCCGGTATCTCAAAAAATGTGAAAGCAGGTTCGCTGGATGGGGTCAATGTCATTTCCTTTGACTCCACTGACAGTCTCCTCTCCCGGGCGGGTGTCCTTGCACTCACTCTCCCCACTTACCGTTCCTCCGGAGAGGGAACGACTCCTGGTGAGATCGCTGAAGCAGATATCATCTTCTATGATGCCGGCCTGGTGCTTTGGAGGACTTCAGGACGGAACAGTATTCCTTCCACTCCCGCCACCCCGATTCAACTCAATCTCCAGGAGACCGCCAGCCGGGAAATTGGTCATTTCATTGGTCTGGATGCCTCCTTTGTACGCACCCCGTTCTCGACGCCCCTATTCAACCTGCAGGAGGGGGTGATCATCCTCGACCACCGCTTTGATGTGTTCTCTTCCACCGCGTTGATGTACCCCTATGCACTGAACCAGTCACCTGTTCTGAATGGTGCAGTGGGAGCTGGGTTTCTGACTCAGGATGAGGTCTCGGCCTGTTCGGCCCTTTATCCCAGCGGTGATGCGGTAAACCAGCTTGGCAGCCTCAGCGGTGTGATCACCCTCAGGAATCTCGCGACCGGTGTCACAGGCGCTCTGTGTGGCGCACATGTCATCGCAACCCGGCCAGGCGCCACAGAACCAGTCGCCAGCACTCTCACCAAGGCCGATGGATCCTATCGTATCGATGGCCTCCCCGCTGGAAATTATCTCGTCTATGTCGAGCCTTCTTCGCCATTGGATTACCAGTCCACCTATGAAAACTTGACTGAAACTGCGTTGGACTTCATTCCGGAATTCTATAATAACGCCTATTTCTCCCAGATTTCCAAAGCAACCCTGATTTCTGTTGCCCCCGGTGTGGATACTGATGGGATTGATGTGGAGGTTGTCAATTCAGTCGCTAACAAAGAGATCACTTATGCCTTGGGCGGGCTGACTGACAATGATGGACGTCCCGTGGTGATCAAGGTTGAACCCGACAACAGTATCGATCTCGCTGACCGCCTCAGTGATGATGACCGTGATGGCCTGATCGAGGTGGACAGCTTGATTCAATCCGTCGGTGACCATGACTTCTACTCCTTCCGTGCGCAGCGGGATGATGTCTACCTCATCAATGTCCAGGCATATATGCTGGGTTCCGCCTTGGATCCAGTCCTGCAAGTGTATGGTCCGGGCGCTCAGGCCGTGCCATTCGCTGTTGCCGATAACACCCCCGGCTTTGGACTTGATCCCCAGGTCATCTTCTCGGTTCCCCAGACGGATACTTACTATGTCGAGATTTTCAGTGCTTCGAATACAGGTGGAGCAGACCACTTTTATCACCTGCTGATCCAGAAGATATCCGGACGTGTCCCTGTGACACCCCTGGGTGGCCCCACCGCCGTGTTGTCAGTTCCGATCACTGATGCCTCTCTTGAGGCGGCCGGCTTTACGAATCCGACCTATGGCCACATCGAGATCACCGAGTTCAAGGTTCAGTTCCTGGATGTGGATGGAGATGGCGGTCTCAATACCGATGGCGCGGACTTCCTGCCCCCTTCACGTGAACCCAATGCCAGTGTGGGAGGTTTCGTGGGTGGGTTCGCGATTTTTAATGATAACGGACCCACGCTTGGGAAGCTGGATTTCGATCCTGTCGCGCCAAGTCCCGCGCAGGATGTTCCCATCACCATGGCGACAGTGCCCACCATCACTTCCTTCGGGTTTGGTTTCGAAGTCACCTTCACCCCCGCTGAACCGCTCATCATCCCCGCCGAAAGACTTGAGGTGGTGGATGCCATCCCCGATTTCCATGTGGTTGTTCAACCTTCGTTATTGCTTCACCATGGAGATGACTTCCAGGTCATCGTCCCCAAGGATGGAATCAAGGTCCGCAACAACAACTCGGGAGTCTTGCAGCAAGCCACTCTCTTCTCGCAAGCCTATCCGGCCCTTCCCTACAGAAACAAATACACCGGTGACATTGTTGAATTGCAGCCTTTCACACCCACAGGGGGAGGAACCATCGGGGCCAGATCGATTGATTACCCGGTAGTTGGAATCAACCTGATTGGGGATCCCGCGGAAGGATACTGGGTGTCCCAGGTAGAGATCTCGATTCTCGGTTACAACTACCACAACATCCGAGATCTAGCCATCACATCGCTGGGCTGGGACTTCCTGTACGATTGGTTTCAAAGACCGAACACGATTATCCGTCTGCTCGATTTAACCGACTTCCTGCCGCTCACCAATGGCGTTACAAGCAGCGGTGGTTTCAATTTGTACGCCGATAACGACAATCTCGGAACAACAAACGATGGTGTTCCTAATTTCGGTTTGAATGGAGATTTCCTCATCGCCCTGAATGGGACTCAGCATTATGAGGTCATACCCTTCAGTGATATTACCAATGATCTTGTCCTGGCCCTGCTTCCTCACTCGATGCAAGCCCATTTGGATGTGGGTGATTTCCTGCTTGCCAGGGATGACTTGGATATTTTCTCTTTCAAAGCGGTCTTACCCGTATTACCCCAGACTGATCGCCTTGTTCCAAATACCGATAATCTTGCCCAAGGAACGTTGGGTTCTGACATGTTCATCACCCTGCGAACCAGCAATACCGTCGATGCATTGGATGTCTTCCTCCCCTTTGTCCAAATCGATGGAATCCGTGTTTCCAACAATCTCTCCGAGGTGATTCGTTATCAGGATCCCAGCCGTTCAACATTAGTCAATGGGGGGTCGCTACGTTCCATTGATAATTTTACCAATCCATCCATGAGTATTGTCGAGATAAGGCCTGAACCATTTATTCAGTTCAGGGACTTGGTGAACCCCGCTGATCCGACTAGCCGAGGAAATGTGATCGGAACATCGCAACAAGGATCTCCGCCCTTGGCGGCCATCGGAATTGATGCCCACGACTACAATGCAAGCGCACTGGTCACCCATAACGGTGTCGGAACAGGTGATGTCCCGACTGGCAATCATGTGCTCAATACAGGTGTGGTCTTGAACAGGCTGTCGTTGTTCATCGATCCCGCCGGCTCACCTGCCCAGCTTCCAATTGATTTCCTGCGTCCAGTCACTCAGGTCAGCTTGATTGACCCCGATCTCATTGATCTCTCCATCAGGGGCATTGATATCATCCTGGATGACGATACGGCAGCGGGCAACGTGTATACATCCCCCGGAGACGCTGATGATGATGCGGATGGTCCCACCATCTTTGGCATTACCGACACCCTCATCGATGAAGAGCTGCGTAATGGACAGGATGATGACCTGGATGGAATCACCGATGAAAATGATTTTGGAGATGAGGATGCGGTCGGTCTGAATGGCCAGTTTGATGGCAATGATGATACGATGCCATACCTGCAGCCCAATGATTACCGGACCTTCAATCCGATTGTCCCTCATTCCGAGTTTGCGGTGGCTCCGGTTGTTACCCAACAAGCCGACGGGGGTCTGCGTGTGGACTTCCCCGATCTGCGGTCCCATGTCATCGCCGAACGGTTAACCGCATTTGAGTTGATCGCGGACCCGCTTTCGATTTTTACTACCGCGGTCTTTTTCCGGATTGACCACAACGTCCTGACGATAGATCCGGCGGTTCCTGTTCCTAGTAAGGGTGCGATTGCCCTTCCAATTTATTCTCATGGAGTAATAGTTAACGGGCCACCCCCAGGTCTTGCATGGCTCTTTGCAGATCCACCATGGATAGATCTGAACTATTACTACCTGACAGAGGTGCCAAACAATAACACCTTGTCATTCCTTCAGGGGCCGGATTTCTTCATCACCGCGCGTGCGGGAGCGGGAGCGAATATCGGAGACTCCTTCCGCCTGAGGATTCCGGCCAATGGGCTGGGTTATTCATTTTACCGGAGTGCCAACCCCTACACCGAGAACATCCGGGCGGCCAGTACTCCTCTGAGTGCCTTTTCCTCAAGTAAGATCATTGTGGGGGGTGATAATGTGCCTCCCAGCCTGACCTTCCTGCGGCCAGTCGGTGGCGATTCGCGTGCGGAGGCACAAATTGTTGATGGCCGGGTGGAGTATGAGTTTGATGTGCGTTTTCTGTTCAGTGACCCCGACAACTCAGCCTCAGTGGACTTCTATTGGGCGACTGACAAGATCGGTCTGGATGGTGAACCGATTCCCCCTGTCGAGGGTGAAACCACGACTAACATCATTGATAATGATGGACGGCGTCCTTACACCTTTACCTTCCGGTTCCCCGAAGAGCTGGCCCGCAGAACGATTGGGGAGGCCTACATTTACGGTATTGTGCGGGATGGAGTGAATCCCGCCCAGGCGATATACGCTCCAGCCGCGATCATCCTGGATGCCACCAGCCGGTTGGAAGCCCCCGGTGTGGTTGACTTCCTGATTGCCGATAACCTGGGGCAGATATTCGGAACCGGTGGGGCCAATATCAATATCCCCGAATACCGTCAGTCCACGAACTCCATCCGCGATGTCGAATTGACACCTTCCGAGCTGGGCGCACTCTTCCTGCATGGATATGGAGATGTGGTGCTTCGCGGCGATCCCGGAATCTGGGCCGATTTTGTTAAGACCTCCGAGTCGGTGGTTTTCCCACAGGGTGGTTCGATCAACTTTGGAATGGATATCGCCCGTGATGTCGAAGCGGATTGGGAAGGGAAACGCTATTATGTCCTCGATGGCATGGGGGGCGTTCATAATGTCGGGGCACCCGCTCCGTTTGCGCTGACAGGCATCCCTGTTTCCCTCAATGACATCTACCGGGATATGGAGCTGACAGCCACCAGGGAGGGTCTGGAAATCCTCAGTGGGTTTGGGGGTGTCTATCCCCTGGGAGATGGAGCACGCTTCACCAATGTTCCCTCTTTCGGGATGGATATCGCGCGGGATATGGCCCTTACACCAACCGGCGCCTACATCCTGGATGGCTATGGCGGGATTTACAATGTCGGTGGGGCTCCTGCGATTGATACCTCAGCGATCACCATGTATCCGGGTTCGGATGTCTACCGTGCCATTGAGTATCTGACGGGTGGTGTGGGACTCCTCGTGATGGATCGTGAAGGCCAGGTATTTGCCATCGGTGACATTCTTCTGGGCCCCAACCCGGTTCCGCCCGGGACCATCGCATTGCCCGATGCTCTCAACCCAGGCGACCCGATCGTCTTTGTCCCCCCACTCAATGTGGTTACGGGTGAGTCTCCCGGAGCCTTTATCGATCTGGAATTCGCTCAAGCCGGCGAAATCTCGGAGCAGGTTCAAAACAACATCATGAATCCGCTCGAAGGCCTCTGCCGTGCGGCTGCACGGGAAGACTTGAACGCCATGTTGACTTACCTGAGACCGGATTTCCTGGATGACCAGGGACACACGAAGGCAGATTTCGCCGCGGTCTGGCAGGCCTTCTTCAACCATTATCGCGTCCTCTCCTGTTCCATCAACAAAGATTCGGTGGTGATCACTCAAAGCAACACAGCTGCCAACACCTACATCGTGTCAGCCAGCATGAGCCTCTTTACCATGGATCCCATCTTGCAGGTCATGGCTCCAGCGGATGATCCAGTAACACTTGATGGAGGTGATACCACCGGCGGTGGATTGAATCTCGGTGAGATCTTCACTGTCGGTCCAGTCCAGATCGATCAGGTGGCTCGATTCTGGGAGACCGACGATGGCCGTGGCTGGCGTCTCCGGATCATTGATGATGATTATGAAGATGGTGTCATCGACCGAGCCGATCCTGTCCTTGATGAACGTTATTACACTAAGACTCGTGCCCAAACCAAACGGGAGGGTGAAGGGGTGATCTTCCTGAATGAAGAAGATCAGGCCTCCAAAGGAAGCAGCCAGAACAGCACCTATCTGTTCCAGTTCCTGGAGCAGGTGGAAGGCCACGCGGGTGTTGGTGGCGGCCCGATTGGGGGTTGGTTCCATCCAGTCCTGTATCTCCTCTGGTTCAACACGGCGGGTGATACAGGGGAGGGGGGAGTGGGAGGTACCATCCCAACCTCGATTTTCCGCAACCGGGTGGAATTCAATGTCTTTGTAGACCCTGTGACCCAGATCCCATCAATTTCTGGGGGAGAAATAGCCGTCTGGGCTTTTCTCTCCACCCTGCAGGGAAGCTTGGGAGCGGTTGATCAAACCGGCTCCATTGATGCCCAGGTGGAAAATCCGGTGGGCTGGCGGTTCTTTAACAGGCTCGGCGTCACGGTGGAGGCGGATCGTGATCTGGTTTATGACAGTCACCTGACTGCGGCACCGGGAGGTGGGGCTACGGATACGGTTGTCCTGAATGTTCCTGATGTCAGCAGCTCCGCTTATCTCATCAACCTGAGAGAAGCCTCAGATGCGGAAGAAATCCCCTTCGGCAGCCTGCCGTTGGATGAGGATCTTGATATTCGGGATGCACAGGGGAATCTGATTCTCCCTGATTTCAGCTTCTGGAACCGGACAACCACCGTTCGACCGGGTGATTACGTGGTGGTGACTTTCCGGGCCGATGAGCAGGGGGGTGTCACTGACCGTCTGTTCTATGCGGTCATTCATATCCTGGCGGTGAATGGCGCCTCGAATAACAACTCCTACACAAACCTGGCATTCACCTGGAGGTACATGCCAGCCACTGATTTCATCCCGAACTTCAATGCCTTTAAGAAGTAAAGGAAAACAGTTTTCAATGCCCGGGTTGTCCGTTACACGCTGATACCGAAAACCGTTTTTACAGGGGGAGGAATGATCCTCCCCCTGACCTCGTTTATCCTTTCCGCGAGGTCACCTCACGGGGGGAGGAGACCACAACCATTATGCTCAACAAAATACTCGCTGCAGGCATTGGCCTGACTATCGCACTTGCGGCGACCCTGACTTTCTATTTTCTCCGTCAGGATCACACTATTGAGAGTGTGCCGGGGATCACCATTTCCCCCGAACCGGCTCCCCTCGATACCGAGATCAGTGACCGGCTCGTGTCCCGCTTCATTGCCGAGGACCCAGCCATCCAAGCTGCTTTAAGTGGAACTGTGAACGTACCAGCTGTGACGGAAACTGTCACAGCAGCCGAGGAGGTACGCAGCGATAAGGACATCCTCTTTGAACTGATGGCGAACTGGAACTATGTTAAATATCGCAAAGTCAATCAACTCGAAGAGGCTCAATTCCGTAATCTGACAACTAGAAAGGTCACTCCCTATATCAGGGTCGGAGGAACTTTGGACAGTGCCAAAATTGTCAAGCTCGATTCTGACCGGGCAACCATCAGCTTGGGAGATGCCACCCAAGACCTGTTTTACATTCCCTCCAAACTTCCTCCGATAGATCCCTCCGTGCCCAGAACTCCTGAGCAGATTGCCTTGGCCCAAAGGTACTATTACGAAACGGTCTACAAACCCTCAGTGGTTATGGGACGGAAGTACAACGAACTCGCGGGGCGTCCCAGGGATATGGTGGTTCCTTCACGCCAGGAGCAGATCCAGCAGGGTCTGGACTACCTTGATCTGATGGAAGAGCGGATCGAAAACTCGGCTCCTGTGGAGGTTCCCCAGGAAGCCATTGTGGATCCGGAGACCCTCACTCCCAAGCAGAGGGAGCTTTATGAGACCTACTTGAATATGGTCAAGAGAACCCCGGAGGAAATCAAGGCAGCCATCGAAGAGCAACGTGAAAAACTACGTCAACGGCAGGCAGCGGATGGTGCGGGTGGTAGCGGGTCTGAATAGTCACTCTCCCCTGATTGTACCATGTCCACAAAAATTGTTTTTTTTCTGGCACTTTTTATCGGGCTCATCGCTGCGGGTTCATTCCTCTGGCTGCTTGATCCGTTAAGAGGGGTCCTCCCCCTTCAAAAGGAACCCCTGTCCATCCGGGTGGAGGTCCCGCTTCCGAAAACTCTGGAAACCCAGATCGCCAGCCTTGTTGAAAATGAGAATCAGGCTCTGGTTCCTCCAACCCCGACAGCCGCTGTGGCCGCTGTGATCCCCGCAACCACCTCAATCGAGGTAACCGAAGGAGATGAGTCCGCTTCGCCTGTACTCTCCGCCAGCGAATCCACGGAAGATCCTCAAACATTAGTGGACAGGGCTCTCTTGGACAGGAGGTATGCGGAGTTTGCTTATATTGAATTCGGGTGGCTTTCAACCAGGAAAATGGCCACTTTTCATAACAACCTGACCGGCGAGAAGGAGAAAACCCTCGAAGGGGGCTTCATCCATGGACTCCGTCTGGATGCGGTTGAAGAGGATCATGTCCTTCTCTCCTATGGCAAGTCGGGACCCATCCGTAAGCCGAGGATTGAGTTTGACATCAAGAATGATCCCGGAGCGGTTCTGACCGCCGAGGATCAGAAAGCTCGCGCGCTTCGGTATCAGGAACTGTTCGGAAACCGTTTCCGTATTGCCGCGCAGGATGAGAACCCAACCGGCCAGGTTAGTACTCTTCGGATGCCATCCCCGGCCGAGGAAAAACAAGCCCAGCAGAAGTACATCGAAACATACGGTTTGCTTTTCAAACGAATGAGTGAGGGAGACCCAACCATTGATCTTCGAGATGTACCCAATCCCGAATTGAACTTCGATGAGACTGTCAGAAAGTATTTTGAAACCCATTGGCCCGGTCAGGTTGAAGTAACCACTGAGGAAGAAGCATCCCCGGAATCGGCTGCCGGTGAGGATCCTTCCGGGCAATGAATCCGAGACTTCCCAGGACCTCCGTCATCAAGGTCTCACTTGTTGTCCTTCTGATTGTGGTTCTGACGGGGTGTTCCTCACCACCATCCCCTCAAAACTCTCCCAAGGGGAATACCGGTTCTCCCTCGCCAACCGCTGTAGAAACCTCCAAAGCGTCCTCATCTCTGGTGGCCAAAGTGGGCCCTTACCGTATCTCGCTCGATGATGTTCTGCGCTTAAGTGCGGAAAAGGAAAAGGTTGCCCGCTCCATCGACCCAGCGACTCCCATCACCACCATCAGAAGAAACATCCGTAAGGCATACCTGGACGAAATGGTTGTCCGCCGGCTTCTGGTACTTGGTGCGCTGCAACACCCCGAGTGGATTTCAGAAGCCTCTTGTGAACGTGAAGTTCAGAAACAACTGACCTCCCTTGGTCCGGAAGAAGTGGAACGGCGGCGGAAACTCGCGGGTGTCTCCAAGGATGATTTCATGGGGCAGTTCCGCCGGTTCATCAAGGAAGAGTTGATGAAGCGGGAGATCCTGCACCGTGAAATCGAGATTCCGGCAGTTGTTACAGATGAGGAGATCCGTCAACGCTATGAAAAAGTTCGCGAGAAATCCTTTTATCGTCCCGAAAGTTGGGCTGTCTACCATATTGACCAGATCTTACCGCGTGAGAAGGCTTCGGAATTGCCTTCAATCCGCGAGAGGCTCGAACAACTGCGCACCCAGGCCTCCCGTCTGATCGAATCCGCCACCACCCCCCAGGCGAAAGCGGATTTGTTCGCTCCAATGGTCCAGGAGCACAGTCATGCACCGGATGCCAAGACCGGCTATGCCTACATCTATGACACCCCCGAAGTCGAGTTCGATCCCGAATTTGTCAAAAGAGTCAAGACGGCCACCCTTGGCGAGCTGAGCCCTGTTTTTGACCTTGCGGGAGATGATAAGACAGTGGGAGCATGTTTCTTCCTGGTCTTCCAGAAAAAAGAAGGGATGTATACTCCCCTTGATCGTGCTGAAAGGCTGATCCGTGCGGACCTGACCAGGGAAAAAATGGAATCTTTAAGGAAAGCTCTTCTCGAACGGCTCCGAAACGAGTACAAAGTTGAGATCTGGGAGGATACGCTTTACCAGGGGATAAACACCACAACCGGAGGATGATTCACAACCGATGACAACTGCTGCCGTGGAGCGTGAAATCTCTTTACTGGCTTTACTGGAGGTTCTCCAGAGCCGGTGGAGATTGGTTCTCTTGGTGGGTGTGATCGCCGCGTTATTGAATGCCCTTCTTTTCACCCTGACCCCTTTTACTTACGAATCCACGGCAACTGTCCTTGTTTCACGCACAAGAAGTAATTCAGAACCTTCTTATACTGAACGGACCCTGGTCGATACCGATTCATTTGCGGCTGTCCTGATGAGTGGGGAACTGATGGAGAAGGTCCTCCACGAGTTCAAACTCGATCAGCCTCCTTATGAATTTGATGTCGAGGCCATGGGACGCGCCATTGGTGTCTGGGCGATACGGAATCAGAACTCGGTGCAGATCCAGGTTCATTTAAAGAATCTGGCTGACAATACCCCACAGCTGGTTGCCGACATTGCCAACTTCATGGGGCAGGAAGCGGACCGGATCGCCAAGAAACTGATGGATGAGGATATCCGCCGGTCGATGGAGATTTTTGACAGAGAGTATCAACGTGCCGTAAAGGACTTGAATAGCATTCGAGACCAGTACCGGGAGGTTCGAAGGAATGCTCCAGTCGAGGAAAAACGGAAGTTGATCGATTCGCTGGGCAATGCCCAGAGTACCCTGGCGATCGCCTTGTCCACCGCACAATCCGATTACATCCAAAAGTCCGCGAAACGAGATGACCTGAAACATTCCCTGGAAAGCGAGAAACCCTATATTGAACTGGTCCGTGCATTGGAAGAGGAACCCTCGCTGTTGGGGTTGTACTCGGCACGGACCGGTAAGGCTACCGCGGAATTATACAATGTGACTTCCACGGTCAGAGATATCAACCTGGTGCATGTCGAGATCCGGAAACTCCTGGATGGGACAGCCTCGGATGCGGCCGGAGCCTCCGCGGCGTTATCGATCCTGCCTGAATATATTCAGGATTACTCACGTCAAATCCAGGAAGCCGAAAAAGTCATGGGAGCCAGCGAGGCTGAAGTGAAGTTCTGGGAGGGACGGCTGGAGGCAGCGTTGCTGGGTTTCCAGGAAGTGACCAAACGCCGTGAGGTGGCGGTGATGTCCATTGCCTCCGAACGGCAGGATCTCCTGTCCTGGATCCGGGCCACACCTCCCCTCAAACCCGCTGGACTGCCAAGGCCGCTTTTCGTGGTGGCCACAGCAGTTCTAGCCATGGGAGTGCTGGCGGTCCTGATTCTGCTCATGGAGGTGATGAGAACCACTTTGGCTGCAGGAGGAAATGAAAGGGAGCAGACAACCTAGGAAGCCTCTGATGTGTCCCTGCTTCCTTCGCTCCCAAAATCTGGTGTAAAGTAGAAGGTGGAGGACAGTGATTATTAGGCCTAATCCGGGAGATTTTTTGGCCGATAAACACGACGTGGAGCTATTGTTTAGACGAGGCTCGACGTTTTCTGAGGAGGGAAATTCTTATGCGTAAAAGAGCATTACTAGGCTGGATATGGGTTATCACTCTCTTAATGGCGGGGGGAATCCAGGCGGGAGAGCCTGGATCAGATGAATCCCCCACAATTCAACAAAAGACCGTGGAAGCACCCGCCCCGGCTCCTGCTCCCCAAGCGGCGCCAGAATCGCCGATTCCGATGGTGAGTGAGGAACAACCGGTAAGTGGCGGGAAATGTACGGTCACCTGTTATCGCCCGGTATGGAAAACCCGGGAGGTCAACTGCACACGCCGGGTGTGCAAGTATCGTGATGAGGTTCGCACCTGCAAGGTACCCGTTTACACCCAGGAGCAGCGTTCCCGGACAGTCATCTGCTGGAAAACTGAATGCGTTACTGAGATGCACACTGTGACGACCTGCCAGAATGTCATCGATGAGTGTGGCCGGTGCTGTCCGCAAATGGTGACCTGCGAGGTTCCTGTCCAGGTCCCCAAGCGTGTGCCGTATGAGGTTGAACAGCCCTACACCGTGTGTGTCTGCAACTGGGAAGAGCGTGAGTACACTGTCCAGGTTCCCTATTGGGACACCGAGGAGTTCACCTGCACCCAGCAATACTGTGAAATGGAACCCTATGAGGTTGAGGTCTGTCCTCAGCCCTGTTGTGTTCCGTGCGTTCCCTGCTGTCCGCCCTGTGGACCGGTTGGATTTGCCGCGGGCCCGGCCCTTCCGGGTTGTGGTACCTGCAACTGATCCAAGCCGGTTGCCCGATCAAGATTCAGTCCCCCGCTGGGATAGTTCCTGGCGGGGGATTTCTGTTTGTCCCCGGCAGGAGGTTCTCACTTGGAGGTTATGATAATGGGGCATCGTGCCGTTTGATTTGAGGGTCGTTATTCATGGTGTGGGAGATGTAGCCGCCAACACGCATCCAATAGCCTCCGGATCCCCTCGGCATCTGAAGGACGAGGTGGAGGGGGTGTGTACCCCCTTGTGGAGAAAAGCTGAAAGACGGACACGAAACCGTTCCAAAAACCGCGTGGTATTTGAAACATGGGATATCTCCTCATTAGATGTATTCTTTATGAGCTCACTCCGAATCAAGAAAAGTCAACCGATATGCCAGTAAGTGCACTTCAGGAAGGCCCGGTGGCTTCTTAGGTGGGAGAATGAGGAGCTATCCGATTCAGATTCTTCCCAGTATTCCATTCAACTGGTCTCTGGATGGTCTTTCCGGCCGCGTCAGTTAAGGAATCTGGGAACTGACATTTCTTGTAAACCGACATATAAATGTGCGAATACGTGGACCCCACTTTTTTCAAATCAAGACAAGTTCTCTCCGGTGGTCGAGGATCAAATATCCGGACATCGATTCCCAAGCCACGGACCATTTGAATAGGTGTTGCCAGATCGGAATCTCCAGAAATGACCGCAGCCTCATCGATTTCATGTTTGAAAGCATCCAGGAGAAGATGGGAGGCTAGATTGACATCCGAGCCTTTCTCTTCGGATTTCATCACGGTTGCCATTCGTGAAGAATCGGAAACGAGAGGGAGAGTGATGGGCTTTATCTGGAATCGGCCTTGGATGATTTCGAGATCGGAGAGGGTTGAGAGGGCGCGCCAATAAACCTGTTGGCGACTGGGGGCTGCGGGATCGCCTGGGAAGGAAAAGACCTGTGCTGTGAAGTATTTCACGCCAATTACATGGCAACGGGGAAGCAACGTGTGTGCAAGGAGCGAGAGGTTGAGCCATCGGTATGGCGTATTTCGAACACCATAATAGAGATTGAACCCATCGATGTAGACGCAGGCTCGCTTCATGGGTGTCCGAAAACATAGATGGCCCCCCGAAGGGGGCCACCGATCCCAATCGCCGAAGCTATGGGGCGAAATCTGATAAAAGTATCGTCCTGGGCGGAAAAAAAGTCAATCTGAGCATGGTGAATTTCCTTAAAGGTAAAGATTTCAAAGGGTTTGTGAACTATGGGGAAGGTATGCAGGCCATTCAAGGCAGATCCATGTTGGGGGAGAATGTGGGTTAGATGATGGCCTTCTTAGCAAGTTTCGAGCGGATCCTGGCGATTCTTTCGTACCAATCACCTGACCAACCTGCCGATATGGCTTCTTCACAAAGCCGGATCGCCTCAAGGAAGTCCCCTTGTCTTTCACGGATAATTGCAAGCTGATGATATCCAAAATGACCCGGATTCGGAGCATCGGGGCCATAAGTGTTTTCCATCGAAACTTTAACATCCGGGGCAATCAGAATCAGAAACTGGCAGATTCTCTCCGTGGGACCTATTCCGTAATACTCGCGGTTTCGATAATAGAACTCCATTGCATTAGCGAGTGCAAAGTGAAGAGTCTCCAAATCCATTGCTTTCATACAGTTATGGATATCACGAAGAAAAAAGCGCTCAGGTGAAGAGTCTCCTTTTCTGATCCCTATGGATGATGCTTTTAAGGATACATGTTTTGCAGAATGCGAGCACCTTTCCTCATACAAGAGAGGATCTTGTTTCTTGCAATGGGGACACACAACATCAATGCGGGCTACTACTTCCTTGCAAAACCGACAAGTTGGAGGGGTAAGAAACGAAGAGAATGGAGGGCGATTGGCGAGTAGCCATTCTTCTAAGCGAAGATCTTCAACAGATCGAAGCAAGATTTCATCTCCTTTTCATCGCAAAGGTTTGGGGAGTCTGAGAAACCTCTGTTGTTCTCCTGCATAGGCCAGAGAACCTAATCTTCAGGGCAGGCCAGAAAGTGGTGGCTAGTTTTTTTTAATGTTGGAATGTCCTTGTTATTGGTGATGGAGGCCCATCACGTTGAAAAGATTATCCAACTACCCGTTCGTGATAACCTCATCGATCATTGTCCGAGTACGCTTGAGCTCTTTCTTCCCCATGGGTGTCCGCACCATGGCCTTTTGCTGACACAAATCCCAACCCACCCGCCAGGTTCACAAACAATGCCGGATAAGCGAACAGGTCCCAGTCTTCTGCCCCCATGGAGGGACACCAACATGCCGACCACACCAGGGCAATCACCGCTGTCAGACCGGCTCCTTGTGGCCAGCCTGGCTGAAGCCATCTCCATCTCCAGACAAGCAGAATCACCCCCAGGGGTAAAGTGAAAATGTGGAATCCAAACAAGAGCCTCCAGTGTTCCCAGGACAGAATACTGTAAGGACAAAGTTGCCCCTCACCAAGAGTCAGAAACCAGGAACGTGTGAAAAAACCATCCACATTCCCCACCACCAGGAAAAAATCAAAGACCGCAACGACCAGAACCAGGGCTCCGATGATCTCAGCCAGTTTGGAGCGGTTCCATCGTTCCAGTCCCCAGGCCAGCCCGGGCCAGATCATGAGAGTCATGGGGTGGAAGAAGAAGGTGATTCCCGCGGTAGCCCAGACCAGCCAGCTTGGGAGGAATCCCTCACGATGTTTCTTCAGCAGTGCGAAACAGAACACCGACAGGGCATAAGGCCAGGCGTAATTCTCGATATGACCCGTGAAGATAAAAGTGGTCTTGCTCAAGAGGCACACCCCCCACACCCAGGGATCCCGTGAAAGCCACCACAGGGAAAGGAAGTACACTCCCCCAGCGAGTGAGCTGGAAAGGGCGATGCAGTCCTCGGCAGACCAGCCCCTTTGACTGAGAACCACCCAGATTGTTTTATTGAGAAGGATGACCAACGGGGCGCGCATGAAAAACTGCCAGGGATAACGGATGCGGTTGGCCATTTCTCCGGAATCCCCACCGGGGAAGGCCATTTCCCTTAACAGGAAAAAGATGACTGGAACCAGCACCAGGAAGAGGGCCACCTCAAGGACCCGCCACCGGTTGATTACCAACCGCGAAGACATTGCTCTCCCCCGGAACATCCCCTAACCTTCCATCCCATGGAATTGACTACGGCCGAATGGGTGATGGGGGCGGTTTTCTGTTTCATCACGGGCGCCTGCATCGGATCCTACCTGAATGTGTTCATTTACCGCTGGCCGCGTGGGATGTCGACCCACAATCCCCGCCGTTCCATCTGTTTTTCCTGTCAGAATCCCATCCGCTGGCAGGATAACTTGCCAATTATCAGCTGGTTCCTGCTTGGCGGTAAGTGCCGTGCCTGTGGTGAATCTTTCAGTATCCGCTACTCACTGGTGGAGCTGCTGAATGCCCTCCTCTTTCTTCATGTCTTTGTGGTTTTTGGGTTAACCTATGCAACCGGACTTTACCTCCTGTGGGTGGCGCTCCAGGTGGCAGGCAGTTTTATCGATATGGACACCTGTCTCTTACCCGACCGGATCACGTTATCCGGAGCCGTCGTCTTTCCCCTCGCAGTCCTCATCCTGGATATTGCCGACCAGACCAGGGGGTTGGTGGTCCCGAACTGGGATGAAGCCTTCTTTGGAGCCTTTTTCGCTGCCGGTTTCATTTACATGATCCGATTCATTGGAACCATCGCCTTCGGGCGCGAAGCCATGGGTCTGGGTGATGTTAAACTGATGGCAATGAATGGAGCGCTCCTGGGATGGTGGCGTTCTTTATTCGTTATCATGGGACTGGGACCCTTGCTGGCCTTGGTAACCGTCCTGATTCTCCGTTTGTTATCAAGGTTCAAGATCGAGCGTCATACCGAGGTTCCCTTCGGGCCATTCCTCTGTTTGGCGAGTTATCTTTCGCTCTATTGGGCCGATGAAATTGTGGAATGGTGGTTGGCTCTTCCACCCGGTTATACCGATGGCTTTGACCGACCCTGGAGGTGGTTCGGATGGTAGATGTTTCCATCCTGGTGCCTGTCTATAACGAGGCTGGGACACTCGGCGAAACACTCCGTCAGATCATGGAGGTCTGTGGACGGCTCCCTTACCGGACTGAGGTGATTGTCATCGATGATGGCTCCACCGACTCAACGGCACAGCTCGCGGTCATCGCCGGTGCGGTGTTGATCCGTCACGACACCAACCGGGGTTATGGCGCCGCCCTCAAGACCGGACTGCGTCTGGCTCAAGGGGAGAGAATTGTCATCATCGATGCGGACCTCACTTACCCGCCGCAACGCATCCCTGATCTGGTCAAGGAGCTTGACACCTGTGACATGGCGGTCGGTGCGCGGACAGGGGCCAGTGTCCATATCCCCTGGCTGCGCCGTCCGGCCAAATGGGTCTTGCAGTTCCTGGCCAACCGGGTGGCGGGTAGAAAGATCCCGGATCTGAACTCCGGATTGAGGGCCTTCAGGAAGGACCTCGCCCTACGTTATTTCCACCTGTATCCCGAAGGCTTCTCCTTTACGACCACGCTCACTCTGGCGTTGCTTTCGGATGGCAGCGAAGTCCGTTACATCCCCATCGACTACATGAGGCGGCCGGGTAAATCCAAGATTCATCCCCTGCGGGATACTTTCAATTTCCTGGTGCTCATCATCCGTGTGGCAGCCTATTTCAATCCATTAAGAGTGTTCCTTCCAGCCACCTTTCTTTCCGGACTGATTTCGCTCTACCTGTTGGTGTATTACTTCTGGAAGGATGGCGGTGTTTCAGATACAGGGGTTCTCGCTTCGATTGTGACCCTTCTTATTTTCATGATGGGCATCCTCGCAGATTTGGTTGTACGGAGATCGAGGTCATGAGACCGGGGGTCAAGTGGACTCTCAAGGGAACCTTCCTGCTTGTCCTCCTCTTCATGTCAACCGGTTGCGCCTACAACCTGATGGCCAACCGTGCGATGGATCGTGAGGTGACAAGGCTCCCGCGTGATCCCGATACCCAGGTGATCAGGGGCACCGAGGCAGTCACCCTCCAGGGATCCGGTCCCAATGCCGCCCTGCTTGTGCATGGCTTTGTCGGTTCACGTATCGACTACAACGATCTGGGTGAGATTCTCCAGAAGCAGGGGCTGACTGTTCGCCTGATGAGGCTTCCCGGTCATGGTACCTTCCCGGTAGATCATGCCAACACCACGAATGAGCAGCTCCTGCAGGCGGTCCGTTCCGAGTACCATGCTCTCAAAGCCAACCATTCCCAGGTGGCGCTGGTTGGATTTTCGATGGGGGGAGCCCTCTCGGTGATCCTTGCATCACAAGAACCGGTTGACCGGATGGTGTTGATCGCCCCTTACTTTGGAGTCACCCATCGTTGGTATTACATCCTCCCGGCGGAGTTCTGGAATGGGATGTGGGGCTGGGCTTTCCCTTATGTGGTCAAGAACAACTATTTCACCTGTGTGAATCGTGTTGAGGCAAAAGAAAAACTCTATTCTTATCGTGTCATCTCCAATAAGGCTGCCAGGAACCTAATCAACCTGGGAAAGCAAGCCAGGGATCCAGACCTCCTGGCCCGGGTAACCTGTCCAGTCCTGGTCCTGCACTCCCATGGTGACCGGGCGGCTTCACCTTCCCGCTCAGAGAAAGCTTTCGAGGCCATCGGTTCCCAGGATAAACGTATCAAATGGTATGAGGAGTCGAATCACCACATCCTGTGGGACTATGACCAGGAGGACGCGAAGAAGGAGATCGTGGAGTTTCTGAAGCCGTTGTATCAATGAAGAACATGGCAGATTGTAGGACTGGAGTGAGAAGATGCTTGTTGACATCCTTGAAGCCCGCCCCTTGGATGGATACCGTCTGCACCTTCGATTCGAAGATGGGATTGAAGGAACTGTTGATCTAGCGGAATTATTGGAGCTGAAGGGGATTTTCGAATCCCTCAAGGAAAGGTCCTTCTTCGAGAAGGTTCAGGTTCGATCCGAATATGGCACTATCTGTTGGCCAAATGGAGCGGATCTCGATCCGGATGTGCTTTATTACAAAATCACTGGCCAGCCGATTCCTGAACCTGAAAGGAGTTAAAGGATGAGTGCACAAAAAGAAAACTGAGGGGGAATTCCCCCTCACTTTTGTATGTATTCTCGCTACAACTCCGTCTTCCCCACCAGCGGCAGCAACACCGTGTCGATTGAAGCGTCATCCTCGCCCACCTTGGCTTTGAAAAGGTACCAGGTTTCCTTCTGTTCCACTTGAGCACCCGGGGCCAGGCGTGTCACTGGACCGACACTCTCCACCTCGAGCATGGCCTCATTGGTAAAGATTTCGTTGTTGCTGCCATAGTCGATGTAGCTGGCCTTGTCGTCGAAAGGAAACCGCTTGATAAACAGGTCCTCGCCGAGTTGATAGGCCGCCCAACCGAGGGTGTTTCTGATGCCGATCTTCTGAGGTTTGGAATTGCTGGGGTCCTGTTGAAGCTGGATGTACCTGGTGCTCCATTTCCAGCGTGGATCGGCCATGTTTGTATAGTACCACAGCACCAAAGGACGTGCGGGGAGCAATTCCTCTGTATGGGGGATAAAGCGCTCCTGGGGAAGGATCGCACGTCCGCCCTGAGCCATGACTGACAGGCACCAGGGGGCCAGTTCAACCTCCCAGAGGTTCCTGTTGATTAAACGATGAACGAGACTGACCCGATCCTCCTTGTCATCCAGCGTCACCTCGATCTGTTTTTCAATGCCCGTGCTGGCTTCGACGGTCTGACTGAGCTTCAGAGTGTTATTCTCGAATTTATATGCCACAGTCGAGTTATCGGGCGCATAGGTCCTGGGCATCGCCTCCGGGGCATGCCAGAGACGATGTCCGCCATAGAGCCGCCATTCCTCTCCGCCGATCAACCCGGCGGACTCCTTGTATTCCCTGAATAGATTCTGCCCGCCCACAAAACCGAAGCGGATTATTCTCGGACCCACATCCGTGGTCGCGATCAACTCCACCTTCCCATTGGTCAGGCGGACACAATTCGGCCAACCCCCGTAATACACCTTCTCCATGATGCCACCTCCTGATGCCGGTTTGAGTTCAATCACCCCCCAAAGATCTCTTTGACTTTGTCAAAGAAACCCTGGGTGATCGGGTTGTGTTGTTCTCCGGAAATCTTGGCGAATTCCTCGAGCAGCTCTTTTTGCCTTTGAGTGAGCTTGGTGGGGGTTTCAACCACCACACGGACAAACTGGTCCCCTTGACCATGCTGACGCAGATTCGGCAGTCCCTTGCCGCGCAATCGGAACATCTTGTGGGTTTGGGTTCCCGCGGGGATCTTCATCCGTGCTTTTCCGAAGAGAGTGGGAACATCGATATCCGCACCCAGGGCAGCTTGAACAAAGCTCACTGGAACCTCGCACACGATGTCATCCCCATCACGTTCGAAAAGCTCATGGGGACTGACAGTAATAAAGATATAGAGATCGCCTGGCGGGCCGCCACGTACCCCGCGTTCACCTTCACCTGTGACTTTGAGACGTAATCCTGTTTCAGCCCCAGGGGGAACCTTGATGGACAGTTTCTTACGTTTGAGAGTACGGCCGGCCCCATTGCAGGTGGTGCAGGGTGATTCGATGATCACGCCGCGTCCGCTGCAACGGGGGCAGGGACGGCTGACGCTGAAGAAACCTTGTGAGAAACGTACCTGTCCCATACCGTTGCAGGTTGCGCAAGTGGCTGGGCTGGTGCCGGGTGCACAGCCACTCCCATTACAGGCCTCGCAGGACTCATGGCGGGGAACATCGATCTTTTTTTCGATCCCATGCGCCACCTCTTCCAGCGTGAGCTCAAGGTCGTAACGGAGATCTTCGCCACGGGCGGCGCCACCCGGACGGCGCGCACGGCGTCCCCCACCGAAAAGACCTTCGAAGAAATCTGAAAAGTCTCCAAAAATATCCGAGAAGTCGGCGAATGTTTCCGGATTGAATCCGCCCCCAAAACCCCCCTGAACCCCTTGATGCCCAAAACGGTCATAGGCCTCACGTTTTTTGGGATCGCTGAGGACCTCGTATGCCTCAGTGGCCTCTTTGAACTTGTCCTCCGCCTCCGGATCACCACTGTTTCGATCGGGATGAAATTGCAGTGCCAGCTTCCGGTAAGCCTTTTTCAGCTCCTCCGGAGTGGCCGTTTTACTCACTCCCAGTACTTCATAGTAGTCACGCTTGACGGTTGCGCTCATTCTTTAGCCTGTGAAATCCACCTTTGGAATTGATAGGGGCTGGCGCATAATTCCTGCCCGTATTGGTTGCATCCACGTATTCTAGGGAAAGGATCAGTCTGGTTGAAGACCGCCATCCAGAGGAGTGTTTTACCCCTTGATCCCAGACAAGATAATCCCCTCCACAAACACTCGCTGAATTGCAAAGAAAAGGATCAGTAATGGTATCAGGGAGATCACCGAGGCCGCCATCAGGTAATGTGGGGCCATGACCGAATAGGCATCTTTGTATAAGTTAATACCCAACGCGATGGGGAACTTGTTGATCGTCTGGATGTAGATCAGAGGACCCTCGAAATCATTCCAGCGTCCCACAAAGGAGAGCACCCCAATCGTGGCCAGGGCCGGGAAGGCGAGTGGCAGGAAGATCCGCAAATAGATTCCAAAATTGGAGCATCCATCGATTTTGGCTGCATCCTCCAGATCAACAGGAACAGTGAGAAAAAACTGGCGGAAGATGAATATGCTGAAGGCGCTTCCCCCCAGCCAGCCAGGCAGGATCAGCGGAAGCCAGGTGTCCACAAAGCCGAGCTTGCTGTACATGATGTAGGTCGGGATCATGGTGACAATTGGGGGGAGCATCAGAGTCGATAACATCACCACAAAAAGGGTGTCCCGGAAAGGAAACCTTAAGCGGGCAAAAGCAAAGGCCACCAAAGGAGCGGTGAGCAACTCTCCCAGAAGCGCCAGGCTGGTGATACAGCCTGTGTTGAATAGAAACCGCCCGAGTGGCAGGAACTCGAACACTTTTTCGTAGTTGCTCCATTGAGGATCTTCTGGAAGCTGAATCAGAGAAGATGAATAAACCTCATCCAGGGTTTGCAGAGAGGTAGAGACACTCCACAAAAGAGGGAATCCGAAAGGGATTGAAAGGACGATCAGGGTGACATAAGCGAAAATCTTCCGCTTGGTTTTGGGCCTGGTCCCCGTGTATTCATGAGGGTGGGTTTTCATTGACGCTCTCCCTCGTAATGAACCCAGAAAGGTGTACTTTTAAGCACCAGCATGGTGAAGAAAAGAATGATTGCGAACAGAACCCAGGCCATCGCGCAGGCATAACCCATGTCGAATTCCTCGAAGGCTTTACGGAAGAGGTAAAGCATGTAGAACAAGGCAGATTCATTGGGATCACCAAGGGTCCGGTTGGTCATGATGTAAGCGTTGGAAAAGACCTGGAAGCTTCCGATGATGCTCATGACCAGGTTGAAGAAGATGGTAGGGGTCATCATCGGTACTGTGACGGTCAGGAATTTCCTTATTTCCCCGGCTCCATCAATCTCGGCGGCTTCATAAAGTTGCCGGGGGACATTCTGTAATCCAGCCAGATAGATCAGCATTGAACCACCGACTCCCCACAATGACATGAGGATCAGGGCGGGCTTGCTCCAGGTCTCACTGGTGAGCCAGCCGGGCTGCCATTCCCTGGGAACCCCCAGCATCCCGAGGATTGTATTAAACGGACCAAAAGCCGGGTTAAGGAGCCAGATCCAGAGGATTGCGGTTGCTGGCCCCCCCACCACCTTGGGAAGGTAAAAAATGGTTCTGAAGAAGATGATCCCACGCACCTCCTGGTTGAGTGCGACTGCCAGCAGGAGGGCTAGAACAACCCCCAAAGGAACCGAGATGAAGGCATAGAAAGCGGTGTTGTAAAGGCTTTTGACTATCTTTTCATCTTCAAAAAGGAGACGTTTGTAGTTGTCCAGTCCCGCCCATTGGAGCCGTTCGAGCGGACCGCCATCCCAGTTGCAAAACGATAGAAAGAAAGAGAATACCAACGGCCCCAGGGTCAGAATCAGAAAAGACAAAAGCCAGGGGGAGAGGAAGAGGTATCCATCCAGCACATCACGGCGGTTGTAGACACCGCGGACCCATCCCATGACCTAGTATCCCCTCCGATCGAACTGGTCGATGACAGCCTGGCACTTGGTCTGCAGCTCAGCAACAGTCACCTCGGGAGACAACCAGCGTGAGGGGTCTCCTCTGTACCGGCTGCGATCCGGGGGATCTTCCCCACGCATCAGGGCCTTTCCCCACGCATTGGTGGTTTCCCTTCCAAATCTCCCGGTGATGCCATCGGCCACTGTCCACATCGCCTGGGATGCCAGCATGCTCGATGAAATCCGTCCGTACTCCAGCATGGCTTCCAGAAACCGTTCCTCATGCTGGGGTGTGTCCGGACGCACAAAGGATGCTTCCACATCCACGGGACGTACGGGCATGGCTCTTCCGCTCCTGCCAACCACCCTTTGGGATTCGGAGGAAAGGACATGCTTGATCCAGCGCCATGCTAACTCCTTTTTCTCCGGGGTGGTCCGGCTGTAAATCCCGATACAATCGAAACTGACACGGGCCGCGCGGCCTGCCGGGCCTTTGGGGATGTGAAACACATCCCACTTTTTCCCGGAAAGCTGGCGGAGATTCAACATGACATACGCTGGGAGGGCCACCATTCCCACACGGTTGGTAAAGAGCATCACCTCCTCAACCATTGAAAGATCAGTCACGGATGCGACACACCGTTTACGGAAGAGCAAGTCGGCATAAAACTCCAGCGCCTGCACTGCCTGGGGTGAGTTGATCGTGACGCGAGTCATTTCCGGATTCATCCAGCTGGCGCCGAAGGCCCAGAATACTTTCTTGTTATGAAGAGAATTCAGTGGCAGAAATGTCCCGTATTGGTCTGGAATTCCATCTCCATTGGTGTCGCGTGTGAGTTGTTTGGCAATCCTGCCGAAGTCCTCCCAGGTCCAGTCTTTGGTGGGTTCTGGTATCCCGGCCTGTTCAAAAAGATTGAGATTGGCGTAGATCAACTCGCAGAAACCATCCCAGGGAAGCACCCAGTAAGTTCCCTCGTATTGGGCGGTTTCCATGGCGACAGGAAAGATCTCGTTGATCCTCAGCTCCTCCCTGTCGCGCTCGATCCATTCGTTAAGAGGTTGGATAAAGTTCTTACTGGCAAGCCAGGGTAATCCATCGTCGTCGATCATCATGCAGTCAGCTGCACTGCCCGCCAGCATCCTGGTCACCAGAGCGCCCGGTTTATCCGAACCCGGCGCATATTCCAGTTTCACATGGACATCGGGATTCTTTTCCTCGAACGATTGCCTGATTTCCTCCCACATGCTGAGCTCGAGGTATCCTCCCCAGAAGGAATACCGCAATACCTTTTTATCTGAAGGGATCCCTTGCCCGCAGCCACATAGCAAAATGTGAGCGAAAAAGACCATGGCCAGTGTGCGGTTGAGCGTGTTCATCAGTTCTTCGGTTTTTTACAAGAGCCGCCCAATGACTGGATAAAAAGATGGCTCACCGGATTTGTGGTTTAGTATGGTGCGATCTCTGCCTTTGTCAAACACGAAATGTGCTTGACGCCTCCAAGGGGGGATTCCTACAATCGAGTTCGCGCCGCTGGAGGTGAAACCATGATGCTTGCAAGAAAATTCCTGGTGACTGCACTGGTCCTTGCTACAAGTGTTGCCTATGGTCAGACCCCTACTCCTGAGAGTTTGCTCAACAGCCTGAAAACCAAATGGACAGCAATTCAAGACTACCAGTGCATGATGCGATCCCGGAACCGTCTGGGTGATCTGAAAGATGAAAAAAAGTTTCAGTTCTCTTTCAAGAAACCTCACCAGGTTCGTACCGAAGTGACAGATGGAGACAAAAAAGGCAGTGTGCTCACGCGTGATGCCACTGGGAAAATCCGCGGGAAAAAAGGCGGAGTCCTCGGCATTGTGGCCATTACCCTCAGTGAGGATGATGAAAGAGTCACCAATCTGCGTGGCAGGAAGTTCTACCTGGCGGACTGGGGATCAGTCATCAAGGAATATTTCGATGCTGCCAATAAGGGTTGGAAACTCACCCAGCTTCCTGATGAAAGGTTCAACGAATCCGATTGCTATGTCCTGCAAATGGAGGGCAGGGATTCCAGGTCTCCAGTCACGAAGGATGTGATCTATATTGACAAAGCCAGTTCTCTCATCCTCTGCCGCAGACAATATGAAGGCCAGACTCTCGTGAATGAGGTGGTGTGGTGGGATATCCATCTCAATCTGGGCCTGGATGACAGCCTCTTCACTTTATGAAGGGAGAGGATCCCTCGCAAAACATGGTGGATGAAGGCCAGCCGGAGCCCCCACTTGCGGGAGTCTCGATCGGTCTGACTGCTGGTCCCACCCGGGCCTGGATCGACCCGGTCCGCTATCTGGCTAACGCCTCCACGGGTGTGCTGGGTGCGCTTATTGCTGATCAGCTGGCCTCAATGGGAGCTGCTGTAACTGCGATCCTTGGACCGGGGGCTGTCCCGCCAAGCCACTCCTCCATCCGCCTGATCCACATCGAAACTCCGGATGATCTCCTGGGCACTCTCCAACAACTGGCCTCCTCCGAAGAGGGGAGGGCTCTGTCCTGCTGGATCCATGCGATGGCGGTTCTCGATTACATTCCCGCTGTGACAGAAACCACAAAGATTTCCTCGGATCTGGGAGAATGGTCTCTGTCTCTAAAACCCACACCCAAGATCATCCAGCATCTGAAGATTCTTTTTCCTCGTGCTGGACTGATTGGATTCAAACTCTCCTCCACCGATGACCCCCAAATCCTCCGTCAAGCGGCCATAGAGCTTGCCAAGTCAGCGAGTTGCGACCTGGTGGTTGCCAATCCTCCTCCGTTCGGAAACCCTTCCGTCCACAGTGCCTGGTTCTGGGAGAGCAAAAGTGCTTCCTGGACAGGTCCGGTCCAAGGCAAACCTGGAATTGCTCATGTCATATCCTCTTGGATCCTCCAACACTCCACGGCTGGAAACACAACCAATGGCTGATTTGTACCAGGTTCGGAGAGTCACCGGGGTGGAAGAGAAGCGTCTGATTCAATTTTTGAGCCGTTCCATCGAGGAGAACGCCTATCTTCTGGGATTGATAAAAGATTACTCTGTGGCTGAGCTCTCACGAATGCAATGGGGCTGGTTCTTCTGGTACCAATCACATAAAGGAATTGATGGGGTTTTCTACCTTGATACCACAGGGCTTGCAGTTATCAGTCCTTCCTCACCAGAAGCCCTGTCGGCCTTCGCCACTTTTGTGGTTGAGGAAGACCTGAACCTGACGCGGATCATCTCCGAGGAGAAACTGGCTCGCAGTCTGGATGAATACCTCCATCAGCGAAATGTTACCCGGTGGAAGAAGCTCCAGGTTTTCGAAGAACATGGAATGGTTCTGTCTCAGGATGCCCTGGCTCCCTTTGACGAACCAGACTTGCGTCTCGCACACCCGCGGGAGGCCACTGAAATTGCTCATCATGCCGCCGCAGCCATGCTTGAAGAATTGAACCTGAAGACGGATGAGGTGGAAATGGAGAGGCTGATCCGTTCCAAGATCGATTTGATTGGACGTGACCGGTACTATGTTTTACGGATAGGGGGACGGATTCTATTCCAGGCTTTTCTCAGTACTTTGCTTTCGGAAGTGGCATTGATTCAGGGGGTCTGGGTACCACGAGAATACCGGGGGCTTGGGATTGCGACCCGTTGTACCGCCGAAATGTGCCGACGTTCTTTCGACATTTCCGACCGGATACTACTCCGCGTTCAAAAACGCAACCTTCCCGCCGTTAGGGTCTATCGTAAGGTGGGTTTCCGGCCGTTTCTGAACTACCTGTCGATCTGGTACCAACCTCAGTCCTGATCATCGCGGGGACGAGCCCGAGCCAGCTGACGGCGATACACATACTGACGGATCTTTTTACGTTCTCCCTCTCCCAATCCGATGAACTCACCCCCCAGCCGATATTTTGACTTGGAGCGCGGAAGCCGGCAGTACCTGACACGCACCTGAACCTCTGGCAAGCCAAGGATCTCCTCGAACAACGGGGTTCTCATTTTAAGAACACTGCCAGGGAAAACTGGGGTGCTGGCCCAGAAGCCTACCCCTCCCTCACCGATATCCACAACATGCAGATCCAGGTGCAGGACCGCCTCTGCCTCCACATGAAAGCGGACATATCGCCGGCGATTGTCAATTTCCCTGGAGGGATCATCAACCGATTCTCCCAGGGAGGGCTGAAGGGAAGGGAACGAGGAGAGCTTGTGGGTGAGAATCTGAGGATCAATGGGTTTGATCAGGAAATCATCCGCTCCTGCCTCCAAAGCGCGTAGGACACTCTCGCGGGTACGGTCCGCGGAGATGACAACCACGGGGATATGGCAGATTTCCTCATCTGATTTGACCCGGCGGCAGACTTCGCAACCATCCATGCCCGGGAGGTGAATGTCCAATAGGATCAGTTGGGGGCGGATTTCGCGGACTGCCTTGATGGCACCCTCGCCATCACCGACAAGGACCACATCATATCCGGCACGCCGTAACAGGGCACTTGCCAGATCTGCCGCATGGGGATCATCTTCCACCACAATGATTTGGGGGGCCGTCATCGATTCCACAGGAGAAGATGAGATTGTTACCATTGGATTTATAGGCACATAACGCTGGCATTCCCATATCCGGGAAGCAAACCAAAAGAGTCTACAGACGAATATCGACAGTTGGGGACGGTTCCTCGAATCTTCTTTCCCAATCTTTCAGTGGATCAATTTCATCCGCCAAGGAACCGGGCGCAATCGGCTCCACGCGGATGTCAGTCAGCACGTTCGTGAATCCATGACTATTCAATGTTGCGGTCAACAGGGGGATTTCCTTCAATAGAAACTCCCTGAACCTTTTTTCGATGACCGAGAGGGTGATTCGTAGCTCCTCATTCAGGGATCGCAGACGCACACGCAAGGGTCCCAATACCGATAAGTCAATCTGGATGAGAATTTCAAGGTTCCTGGGATCATATCGCTCCGGGTGTTCGGGATCCCGGTCGCCACGCAGTGCCAATTCGACTGAGGTGGGCGAGGGATCTCCAGGGAAAGGGAATCTCCAGAAAACCCAGGCACTTCGGTCGGGTTCCCCCAGTTGTGTCAGACCTGTCAAATGAGCACCTTCGAGCAGATACACCACCTTGCAGATCGAGGAACGTAAGGGATCATTCCGGTCCAGATCAGCTTGGGAGAGAAGGAAGTCCAGTTCCAACAGCTTCCCTTTGAAGTCATCGCGCGATCTACCAGGAAAATTACCCAGCAGTTTCTCCTCGAGTGAGGTCAGGAAGTCTTTCAGATGAGCTACTCGTTCTCCCAATTCCCCGGTCTGATCCCAGGACAGAAGGGTTTGCAGATCCACAAGCAGTGTAGCCAGACGGTCAGAACCACGTATGGAACCATGCCTGAGGAGGGCGTTAATCTCCCCCAAAATCTTCCCCAGCTCTTTGCCCAGGTTCCCACGGGTTCGCAAGCGCTCACGTACCAGGGCCAGATTCTCCCCTGTGATTGGAATATTCCGGGCAAGCAGTAGCGCCAACACCGGGCCTTGTTCAGGAGGAAAGTTTCCCAGAGCGGTTTGCAATGTTTGCAGGTTTTCCAGGGTCGCTGGCAGGTTGTGTGATTGAAGGACCTTGGCAAGGACTTGTGCGGGAGGAGAGCCTCCCGGTGCGACTCCACCCGGAAGCAAGGGCGATTGGGATCCGCTTTTGGCTGGAAGTTGAACAGACTGCCCTGTGGTACTGGGTTGATCCTTGGGTTCTACCAGGATCCTCCCTTTCTCGGAACGGACCTCAACCAACGTACCAGGGGGGACCGGTTCTGAAAGGATGAGGGTCAAGACAGCATTGCCCACCTGGATGGGAGTCGAACCCTCCGTTCCTGAACGCAACACGCGTCCCGTCAGGAGGGCCCCGCTCTCCATGCGCCGTATCAATCCGAAAGCATCACGCTGCCCTCCCAAAAATGGGGGCAGACTCGCGGGTATCTGAGTCATGGAATAAGCCCACCGGGAAAACCCAAGATTGGAAAATATCACACCCGTCGATAGGAAAGAATGGTTCAGGTCTGGGCCAGAGTGGGAGGGGGATCGAGTATCAGTGCCATTCGCTGGACATCCATGTAGGCTGGATCAAGACCACCTTCACCGGCCAAGGCAGAGGCCACCTCATCGGGACGGACCGTCCTGCCCGCATCCACATGTAATGAGACCTTCAGAAATGGGGCAACCTCATTCCCGCTCAGCTCCACCTGGTCGATAAAAGGTGCCAGATCGACAATCCTGGCTGGTTTCCCTTCTCTGGCTGGACGATGACTGAGGAGGTGTCCTGTCTCATGGAAACGCTGGATACCGTTGTAGAGGCGATCATTGATCCTCTCAGAGGCAGGAGTTTCAGGAATCCAGCGGACAGTTCCCTCAAGGCGCCGGGCGGATTGCGCGAGTGACGGAGTGTCCGCTGGAATCCATTCCGCACAATTGAAACTGATTCCGGGGGGTGATACAGCATTCAAACGAGAGGGGATGGTTACCGCTTCAGCCCAGGGATCGGGTACATGGGAAAGTGAGTCTCTACTGCAAGACTTCACCTCGATATCCACCCATTCCTCAAAACACTCTGTTCCTACGGGCAAAGCCATCGCAAAGGAGAGTTTCGGACGGGGATTGAAACCCTGGCTGACGGAGAGGGGCAATCCGGCACGGCGGAAGGTTTGAATGAGTGTCCTCTGCAGGTCGAGTTGTGAAAGCCAACGCGCCACTCCTCGCTTGGTGAATTGAAGACGCAGGGTCCGGGTTGGATGTGGTGTTTCATCTTCCTGGACTGAATTGGAATTCAACGGGAGCATCCCAGCGCAGAGATCGTTCTCCCCTTCAGGATTCATGCCGGACTGGTGTGTGTTCTCCGCTGGCAAATCCACCTCTTTCGATGCCCGCTGCCTGGCGATTTCGACGAGGGAGAGACTGCGGTTGACCTCCGTGGGGGGATAAAGGTCATGGCGGTATTCCTCAGTGCATATACCGCACAGGGTACATCCCCTTCGATCACGGCAATCGTAGGTGGCCTTTTCCTTGAGGGCACGGTTCCATTCGAGCCACAGGTAATCGCGTGTGACTCCGCAAGACAGGATTTCCCAAGGGAAGATTTCATCCTGGCTCCGAGTTCTCTGGTTATAAAAGGCTGGATCGATGCCGGTTTCCGCGAAAGCCTGCATCCATTTGTCGAAGTGGAAAGTCTCGCCCCAGTCATCGAAACGGCACCCCAGCTCCCAGGCCCGCAGGATGGCTTTCCCCACACGCCGGTCACCGCGAGCCATGACTCCCTCCAGTAAGGATAAGTCCGGCTCATGGTAGCTGAAATTCACTGGGCCGCGCGGGAGAATGCGTTTGAGATAGCGGGTGTTTTCCCGCAGGGTGTCCAGGGCATCCTGCCCGAACCATTGAAATGGGGTAAAAGGTGTAGGGACATGGGCATTGACCGAAACATTGATTTTGGGGCGTTTGGGAACCTTGCGTACGATCAGGTCACGAACACGCCGGACAAGGTCCGCCAAGCCATCCAGGTCGTCATAGGTTTCGGTCGGCAGGCCCATTTGGAAGTAGAGTTTGATGGTCTGCCAACCGCGCTGAAATACGCCGTCAAGAGTGGCGAATATTTCCCGCTCACCAAGATCTTTGCTGATCACCTTTCGCAGACGCCGAGTGCCTGCCTCGGGAGCGAAGGTGAATCCGGTCTGATGCAACTCCGCGAGCCGAGTGGCCACACGCAGGTCAAAGTAATCAATCCTCAAGGAGGGCAGGGATATTCCGATTGAACGGTCCCAATCTGAAAGGAGGCCATCCACGATACCCGGAAGGTTCTTGTGATCAGCTGTCGAGAGAGACAGAAGGGAGAGATTGTCCAACCCGGTGTTTTTCATCATCGCACTGGAAAGGCGGATGACCTCCTCGCCGGGACGTTCCCGGATTGGGCGTGTGATGTATCCCGCTTGGCAGAAACGGCAGCCACGGGTACAGCCGCGCAACACCTCGATAGAAGCCCGGTCATGTACCACCTCGGCGGAGGGTACCATCGGGGCAGTGTCGAAATAGGCTCCTGCCAGGTTCACCTTGCGCGCCTCGACCGGCAACGGCAGGTCTGAATATCGTGGAGTGAAACCGGCTACGGTTCCGTCGCTGTGATAGGAGACCTCATAAAGCGAGGGGACATAGACACCCCGGATCATCGCCAGAGCTCGAAGGAGTTGTTGCCGGTCGCAACGGTGAACAGGCATCTCCACCAAAAGATGATTGATCTCCAGGATCACCTCTTCACCATCACCAATGACAAAGGCATCCACGAAATCAGCCATTGGTTCGGGGTTGTAGACACAAGCCCCACCCGCGAGCACGAGCGGGTGGTGTTCATCCCGCTCTTTCTGAAGCAAGGGCAGCCCACCGCTGTGCAGGATGGTGAGCACATTGGTGTAGTTCATTTCGTGCTGGAGCGAGAATCCCAGGATATCGAAAGAGGCTAGAGGACTGCCAGTTTCAAGACTGACAAGCGGCAGACCCAGTTTTTCCAATCGTGCCTCTGCATCCACCCAGGGCGCGAAGACCCGCTCGCAGGAACTGAGCTCACTTTCATTGAGCAGGCCGTAAAGGATACTCAGCCCGGTGAAGGACATCCCGATCTCGTAGACATCGGGGAAGGCGAAACACCAGCGGACTGGAGCGGTTGGCTTGATGGGTTTCTGGTTGTACTCGCCGGCGACATACCGCGAAGGACGTGTGACCGAATTCAGAAAGAGATGATTCTGCATGATTTTGCCAAACGCCAATTTAGTCATTCCCGCGAAGGCGGGAATCCAAGAACACGCCCCAAGGTTCCCTCGCTTAAGCTTAATTTTAGAGGGCCGAGGTCTGTGTGGGTAGGGGTGTGCGGAAACCATCCCCGCCGTCCCCTGCTTGAGGAGGAGGTATCTCCCATGCGATAGTACTGGAGAAATCCATGCCGAAACGAACAGATCTTAAGAAAATCGCGATTGTCGGGGCTGGGCCGATCATCATCGGACAGGCCTGTGAATTTGATTACTCCGGAACACAGGGGTGTAAGGCCCTGCGCGAGGAGGGTTACGAGGTGGTCCTGATCAACTCGAATCCGGCCACCATCATGACCGATCCCAACATGGGAGACCGGACCTATATCGAACCGATCACCCCCGAATATGTCGAACAGGTGCTCCGCCGTGAACGTCCGCAAGCCCTTCTCCCTACACTGGGGGGGCAGACCGGGCTGAACACCTCGGTCCGTCTGGCCGAGAGTGGAGTTCTCGATGAACTGGGCATCGAGCTCATTGGCGCCAAGATCGATGCGATTCAGAAAGCCGAAGACCGTGCCCTCTTCAAACAGTGCATGGAGGATATCGGTCTGGTGGTTCCCAAGAGCGGCGTGGCCCACACCCTGGAGCAGGCTCTGGAGATTGTTCAGCAGGTCGGCTACCCCGCCATTATCCGTCCCGCCTTCACCTTGGGAGGGAGCGGCGGAGGAATCGCCTATAACCTGGAGGAGTACAAGAACCTGATCGCTTGGGGTCTTTCCATTTCGCCGGTCAGCGAGGTCCTGGTGGAGCAGTCGGTGCTGGGCTGGAAAGAATACGAGCTCGAGGTGATGCGCGACCATGCGGACAATGTGGTCATCATCTGCTCGATCGAGAACTTCGACCCGATGGGTGTCCACACTGGAGACAGCATCACGGTCGCTCCCGCGCAAACTCTCACGGACATGGAGTATCAGAAGCTGCGGGATGCCTCCATTGCGATTATCCGGGCCATCGGTGTCGAAACCGGCGGATCGAACATCCAGTTCGGGGTCGACCCCAAGAATGGGGACATCGTGGTGATCGAGATGAATCCGCGTGTCAGCCGTTCCAGCGCTCTGGCCTCGAAAGCGACCGGTTTTCCAATCGCCAAGATCGCCGCCAAGCTCGCGGTAGGTTACACGCTGGATGAGCTTCCCAACGACATCACCCGCGAGACACCCGCCAGCTTCGAACCGACCATCGACTACTGCGTGGTCAAGATCCCGCGTTGGGATTTCCGCAAGTTCCCCGGCGCGGAGGATATCCTGGGTACCCAGATGAAGTCAGTCGGGGAAGCCATGTCGATCGGAAGGACCTTCAAGGAGGCGCTCCAGAAGGGGATCTCCTCGCTTGAGATCGGACGCTTCGGATTTGGCGGGGATGGAAAAGATAAATGGGATCCCACGATGGTGAAGACCGAAGCCGAAAGGTCCCTGGCGCGTCAGGAGATCATCCAGAAGATCTCGCGTCCCAATTCCGAGCGGCTCTTTTATTTACGATATGCCCTCCAGATCGGCCTTTCGGTCGAGGAGATCTACGAGTTCACCGGCATTGATCCCTGGTTC
>CAYZUX010000011.1:0-15032 GCA_964481775.1 uncultured bacterium
AGATGTTCTCTGGACGAACCATCTTCTCCCAATTGTTGGACTTCTTGCCGCAGCACGAGTTCGACAAATGCGTACGCCGTTATCGTGGCAATCACCGTGCCCGCAAGTTTTCCTGTTACGATCAATTTCTCTGTCTGGCTTTTGCCCAACTCACTTACCGGGAAAGCCTGCGCGACATCGAAACATGCCTGCGAGTGATGGAGTCAAAACTTTATCATGCGGGGATTCGTGGCAGAATTTCCCGCAGGACCCTGGCCGATGCCAACGAAACACGCTCGTGGCAGATTTATGCCGACTTCGCCCAGGTACTCATTGGTATCGCCAGAAAACTCTACATCAACGACAATTTCGCTGTGGAACTCGACCAAACGGTTTACGCTCTGGACGCCTCCACCATTGATCTCTGTCTGTCTCTGTTTCCCTGGGCCAAGTTTCGCAAGCACAAGGCCGGCATCAAACTCCATACCCTTCTGGATTTGCGGGGAAGCATTCCCACCCTTGTCATTATTACTCCTGCGAAAGTTCACGATGTCAACATCCTCGATCAACTCTGGTTCGAGCCAGCGGCGATTTACATTATGGATCGTGGTTATGTCGACTTCGCCCGCCTCTACAGGATCCACCAGTCTTCGGCATTCTTCGTTACCCGTGCCAAGAAGAATTTCGATTTCAGGCGTCTCTACTCAAATGCTGTCGACCGATCGACTGGACTACAATGCGACCAAAGGATCTCTCTCGATGGTTTTTATACCAAAAGAGATTACCCCGAGAAAGTACGCCGTATTCACTTCCTCGATCCAGAAACAGAAAAACGCCTTATTTTTTCGGTTATGCTGAGCTCTGCATAACCGAAAAAACTTTCTTTTTGCGGGAAGTGACGCAGGTGGAGACCGCACCGCCATCCTTTACAGCCTGATCGCTTCCTGCCAGCGCAATTCGATTGACCCGCAGGCCTACCTGTCTGATTTGCTGCAACGTGTCCTTGTCTATCCTGCACGTAAGGTCAATGACCTGATCCCCGCCAACTGGAAAAGACTCTTCGCCGACCCGGCTCCTACCTGACACCCCTGTCTTCTTCCGCCGATCCGTCCTGTGAACAGGTGTAAGCCACATTCTTTTCCCTTTATAACGTCAGGTCGGGCACGCCCATCTGCGTCCTTTGACATTGTCTCTCTTTTTACACCCGTCAGCCATTTAGAGATTTCAGCACGACTCTTGTGTATTTGCCCGCTTCCTTCTCCGGGTTGCCAGGAGGAACTGCCCACCGGCGGCTTCTCTCCTTGGTAAAGATGATTGCCCAGATCACAGACCACAGGGGATGGCGTCCACAAACCGGTTACACAAGAGAAGCGCAACAGCTTCTGACGGATCTCGGCTATGACCCGGGGCCGGTAGATGGTCAATATGGTCCCCAGACGGCTGATGCGGTGAAAACATTCCAACGAGACGTGGGCATCACACAGGATGGTTTGATTGGACAGGACTTACTGATTCTACTCAGAGTTGCGAAGGCCGCCATAGACAAATGAAACAAGGACCGCCGTCCTGAGAACAGCATGGACCTCTCACTTCTGAATTCGTGCCATGCTGTAAAGGGGGGACACAGGTCACATAGTCTATCTTCTCACCTGATACTCAAGGTGGGGATTGGACCGATCCATCATTTCCCGGAAAAGCCATTTGCATCAAAGGCAGGTGACATTACTGGTATCCCTTCCGCTGAAGGCCCATGCAGCACCGCAATTTCATCGGCTGTCATGGCATAATTTCGGAACTGGATACTGTTGACGTATCCGCTATTGGTCCTTCCTTCGGGATCGGCAAAGAGAAGAATCCACCGGCCTCTATCCGCTGGTGGTACAGACCACCGTCCATTCTCTCCCGCGGACAACATCTGTGTTCCGATGGGAACTCCGTCAACATACCTCCCCAGAATAGGAGGCGTAGCGGATAGGTCAAAGACGCAGGCGATTCGATGCCACTGGTCTGGAGAGATCATCCCTGCAAAGTCATCATCAACTCCCAGTCCATCACGGTCGGAGATGTAGAGATCCGCTCGGTTCTGATTATTGCCATCCGTGTTCAGGATTGATCGCCATGTGCCGGAGGAGGTCGAGGGGTACAGCAGGTCCAGGATAATCGTGTACTGGTTGATCCTCTTACCAGACTCACTCACGAGGGCACCATGAAACATTCGGTATCCTTCGTTGGTCCCGCAGGGCGGAAAGAACATGATATTGGCTTCTTTACCGGCAATATCAGGAATCCCGAAAGACCTCGTGGTTCCGAAGCGGGTATTTGATTCAATAGCGCCAAGTTCTTCGTAATCATAATACAGCATATCCCTTCCTTTAGTGGCGCGGAGGTCGCCCTCATCGAAATCCCACTGTCCCGTGATTGTGTTTGGAAGAGATCGAAAGCGGTCATCATATCCCCATCTGCATTTGTTCTCTTTCCGTCTCTTCCAAAAATCTCTCTTGAATTGCTCGATCTTTCCTTCGAGATCACCGGCGGACAGTGCCTGGAAAGATTCGTAGTTCCAGGGAAAAGAGCGGATGATGGCAGGGGTTTCAAATACATTCGTGCCAAGCATGAGGCCATCAGCGCTGAGTTCAATGGGGGCCCAGATGTCTTTGATTCCAATGATTTCACGAAACGTGCTCGAATCCAGGATCTTTCCTGAAGTCAGAACTCGACGCCCATCGGATGTCACCTCTAGGGCTTGGAGATTACCAGAGGTTCCTCTGTAAATGGCGGTCTGCATTCCAGTCATCGGATCCCATTTCCGGCAAGTCCCATCCTCTCCCGCCGTTACAATCCAGCTTCCATCCGGAGCCCACTCACAATCTCTCACAATCGATGTATGCCCCTTAAGCACAGCAGTAATTTGCCCAGAATCCAGACTCATAATCACGACATTTCCTGATCCTCCTGCAGCAAGGATGCGTGTTTCATCGGGAGACAGGGAGATTGACTGTACCTTGCCGCATTCAGGAAGCAACTCTGTCATCTCGGTTCCAGTCTTATAGTCCCACACGCCGATCGTCCCATCGTAAGAACCTGTCAATAGGAGAGCTGAATCGTGAGTAACTGCCATCGAGGAGATCTCGTCGGCATGAGCTTTAATGCGTCTGGTCCGATGTTCGCCCCCGGAATCCCACACCCAGATGGTGCCATCCCTGCAGCCAGTAATGAGGTTGCTCCCATCCGGTGAGAAAACAAGGGACGAGACTTCACGGTAATGCTGAAGCATGGCTATCTCTTCACCGGATTCCACGTCCCAGATCGAGGCCGTCTGGTCATCCGAGCCCGTCGCCACGCGAGTGCCGTTTGGACTGAAGGCAATCGCATGACAGAGGTACCCTAGGTTGTGTCCATAAATCGGTGTCCCTCCATCACCAAGCTGGAAACACCAACGCTTGACCGGTCCCCCTGGTTCCACCGTCACTATGCTGTCTCCAGTCATATCAAACAGGGCTGGACCATACTCATGCTCCAGGGAAACGGGAGGAGCAGGCCGCTTCCAGTCCCAGATTTTGGTCACGTTGTTCAGTTGAACGACCAGTAAAAACTCCTCGTCTGGACTGATGTCCACTGACGCCGCTCCTTCAGGCACCTTGGAGTCCCAACCTTGTGAAAGACCATTCTCAACATTTAGAATAACTGCACCCGTCTTTTCTATGGCGACTAATGCAATGTCACCGTTCCTGCCAAACGCAACGCTCTTTGGAGCATAGGGTGTCTTGTGGAGCGCGATCTCGCCCCCCGATTCCACATCCCACAGACGCACCGTGTTGTCGTAGGAGGTTGTGATGACCTTCCTGCCGTCTTGGCTGAAAGCAAAGTCTGTGATCCATTGATAATGCCCCTCGAATTCGCTTATTACTTGGTCGGACTTGAGATCGAATAACACCAAGTTTCGAGTATTGTCTTGATCGTATGCCATCTGGCCTGAAACTGGATTGAACGCGACACCAGCAACAGATTTGTGAGGGAGTCGTAGCTCTCTTATTCTTGTTCCCGTGCTGGAATCGTAGATCTGGACAAGGTTGCCCGACTGGGCAGCCAGGAGTCTGCTGTCAGGGGTAAATGCGAGAGATTCCACACGGGTGGACAATGAATCCAGCAGGGCAGCCTCGGCTCCAGTCACAAGGTCCCAGATCTTCACTTGGCCGTCGTCCGCTCCGGCCGCAATCCACTTCCCATCGGGACTAAGAGCGAGACACTTTCCGTAACCTGCAAGTCCCCGGTAGGCCATCATGTCCTTATTACAGAGGAGTAGGAGCCGCCCCCATTCCCATCCGCGAAGGTTCAGCGGACAGTCCAGAAGAAGCCGATTGGCAGACTCCGGCTGGTTTCCTTCGATAGCCCGTTGCGCGAGTGCCACTTTAGAGAAATACTCCTCGGCCTGTGCCCTTTCCTTCTCTGTCTCCGCCACTCGGCGGGACCGATTGGCCTCGATCAGCCCATACGCCAACGCTCCTACAAATACTAACAGCATTCCCAATACGGCTGCCCCAGCCAGGAGAGTCCGGCGTCTGAAGTGTGCACGCTTTTCTTGCCTTATTTGGTATTCGAGCTGAGTCCTCCGCACATCAAGGGTTCGCAGACTCATCGCTAGCTCCGCAGCGCCGATGAATCGGGTGGTTGGGCTTCCTGCCAAGCATTTTCCGACATCGGCTTGCAGGAGTGGGTCGGCCACATCTTTCTGCCAGTCTGTTGCCGGTATTCGATACAGGTCACCGATCAGCAGTTGATAGAGCACCACTCCCAGGGAATAAATGTCCGAGCGGATCGAAGCAGACCGGCCAGACATCAGCTCCGGTGCCATGTAGAGCCGTGTGCCGGATTGCGAAGCTATTTCCGTGGGAGTGAATGTCTCGGTGAATCCGCCGTAAGATATGGTCGAGATGGAGTTCTTCGTGACAGTTTGGCCGATTCCGAAGTCGCCCAGCTTGATGGCGATCGTCGAGGGTGCATGTGGTTTTCCAACAACTAGAATATTCGAGGGTTTAACATCACGATGGATGATGCCAGCATCGTGAGCCGCTTGAAGCGCCTCTGCGGTTTGCGCCACGATATCGAGCCGCACTTCCAAGGGAATCTTGTCCACTCCTCCATGGCGCTGGCACCAATGGACGAGATCATTCCCTTGGACATCCTCCATTTCGATGTAGTAGGGCGGCGATTCCAGCTGGACGCCGAAAATATGCACAATCAGCGGATGATCGCCCACCGCTTCCCGCAACATTCGGAACAGTGTCACTTCGCGCTTCAGCGAGCGTACCCGATCCGCGCGGAAACAGAACTTGAAAACGCGCGTCTCAACCCCATCCTTGCCGCGTGCCCTCCAGACTTCACCAAAGCCTCCTTCACCGAGTTTTTCAGTCAGAACCCAGTCCGGCGATGTAGGGATTACCTGGTCAAGAGCCGGACGCCATCCCAGGACGGTTTCCTGGTCCGTCGTAACATACCGGACTGCTATCTCGGAGTTCGCTGGCGCTGTAAGTGGGGCCCAACCGCTCAAGCCGATCTCACACACACCGACGGGCTCTTCGAACCCGTGTAGGCGGTATGCTCCATGGTCGAGCCATGTCACCTCTTTCTCTGCGGCAATATCGATGTTTCTCAGAACCGCCCGGGCGGAATCGAAAACCGGTCTGGTAGTCAGAGTCTGATGAAGCTGGCTCATTTCCAAGAGCCGGCGCCCGACCTCCAATGGCAATCCTTCGACCGTCACACAGGCTCCCGATCCTTCTTCACGGCGTATCAGCAGCTCGCCTGAATGAGCAGACACCCGGCAGGAGACATCACCAACCTGGGCACAAAATGAATGCAGTAAGACCGCAAACCTGACCGCTTCCGAGGGGCGCCTCAGAACCACGAGAAAGTATGGCTCCTTCTGGTCCACCAGTTCCGCTCCTGGAAATGCCGCAACCAGTTCCAGGATCTTCTCGCGTACAGAGCCTGTGCGTGCGGGTTCATCGCAAAGCTGTCCGTTTCTCATGGTCTCGGCAAGAACCAATACGCTCATCTCCGGGGCAACAAGCGACTCCCCGAACAGACCAAGCCATGGTTCTCCATAAAGCTGGTACTGAGCCCAAGTGAGGTCGTCCTGGTGGTTAGTCGAGCGTAGCTCAAGCCTGGCCAGTTGAAGCGACATCCCGATGGTGTATCCCTGAAGAATAAACTGGTAAAATGTGTTCCCAAATTGCCGGCCCTCCACATCGCTCACTTTTCCAATGGTGTCGACAAGGTGCTCGCATCCCATTCTTTTGAAGGCACGAGGCAACGAGAGGTGGGTAACCTCAGATTCCCAAACGCGTGCGGTTCCGGGGTCTGATAGAAAGGGCTGGTGAACATGGCACGCGTTGCTGAACACAAAGAATGGGAAGTCGCTCCCTGATTTGAACCATTTTGTGAATTCCGGAACCTGCAGACCATCATCACTGAATTTCCAGGCCCAGGAGGCAGGTGCTTTCTTTCCTGTTTCCCCATGACCTGAAAAGTGGACCGCGTCCGATTGCAGCATGAACTCGCTTGCTGTTTTGGAACTGATAGGCCCGTTCAGCCACTCGACCGAGAACCGCGGATCCATGCTGAGTTGATTGAACAGAGCTTCCCCCTCTAACCGCGAAGCTGGAAGGTCATTCGTCGGATCCGTGAGAATGAGGAATGACAATCGTTGGGCCGGCCGATGCCGCGTAACAATATCATGATGTTTCCAACTGATTACTTCCCTTCCCAGTCCAAATTTGCAGCAGAGAAATTCGGCCCCATCATGGATCAGTTCCCAGGGGATGGAAACAAGCGATTCTTCTAAACGTAAGAGGAGGTAAGGAGACTTCAAGAGATGGATCTCTCCCTGCAGGGGAGAAGGGATCAGAAGGTCGAATAACTCCTGACCGAGCCGTTTAAGTCGTGGTAGGACCTCACCGGGCCGTCCACGCTGGTCCTCTTGCTGGAGATATCGGCTGACTTCAAATGAAAGGCGATACACAGCCGAACGGTCAACGGATCTAAAGAATATTCGTCCATCGCCAGGCTCCGCCGTGGTGGTCTTAAGGTTAAAATGAAGCTCGTCTGCCATTGTCGACACTTCCAATACCGTGGAAATGGACAACGGTAAGGTCATTGAAAACCCTCCAGCAGACAGCTGCAAGTCAGTACATCTTGAAACCAGAACCAGGGATCCCAAGACACAAGCATTGCTAGACTTCCAGTCCCCTGACAATAAGCCGTTGGCGCAATTCCCTCTTCATGCGGGATAAACGACTTCGTACTGTAGCCGAGGGAATCCCCACCACTTCAGAAACTTGGTCCCAAGTCATACCGCCTATTCGCAGCTCGATCAGCAGGCGATCATCGGCCGAGAGAAAACCACTTACACACCACGAATCGAGGCAATCTCTGAAAATGCGAAGCGTTTCGAATCTCAGGATTCGATCGGCCGGCGTGGGGGCAAGTGGTCCGTTTTCACTGAGGACTGTGTCCAGGTCTAAATCATTGCCGGCGGGGGAGATCCGAAGTTGGTTGTATTTGTGAAAACTGGACCTGAGGAAGTTCAGACACACACTCTCGGTGATAACAACCAGATATCCCTTGAGTGGGCACCTTGCCGGTTCCCATGCTCTAAGTACTCTATGATCATGCTTGACCAGCCGCAGACAGACCTCCTGGTAGATCTCCTCACTATCTTCGGTCGATAACCGATGACGGCGGATTAGTGTTTTGATAAAAGCACCATATTTCGATTGGAATTCCCGCCAGCCCTGATCCGGGTCGGTGAGTACGTGGTTGATCAGGGCCTCATCACAGGGGTCTGCCATGAAAGTCATTGTAGTGAATAGCGGGATTGCTCTGGTGTTCAGTTTGACAGCGTATGAATCTGGGGTCAAGAATGAAGAAATCCCAAAAATGGGTGAGACCTAGCCGTTTCCGAATCCGCTAATCGCCTCCTCGAAAACGGATCTCCAGACATGATTTGTTGAGATTCGCAGGTCGGTTTCCGGAGTCCCTTGGGAGAACAACTTGAGGTGTGTGGCCAATGCCAAACCTGTCCGAGTTTCACTCACATAAGGGTTTTCACACCCCGTCGTACGGAAAGCTGACTCTGCCTTTAAATAGTCCTTTTCGGCAAGGTACTTCCAGCCAGGATGGGCTTCACTGGAAACAACCCTTTCTTCTCTGCTGGTGGAAGACCGAAAATTCCCCGCTGGGGCCAGATGGAGGTTCTCTACCTTACAGAAATACATAATCTTCATCAACTTTGCTACAACTCTTTGGATCGTGTCCCTCCTCAGGTAGCATGGGGCGAGTTTTTCGTTGAGGAGACTCTGAGCGTCTGAGAAACCTCCACTCAAGGCTGAATAAATACAGGCCGACCACCACTCCCTCAGGCCGAACTCAGCTTTTACAAACTGGAGGTAGAATCCCTCTACTGCATTCTGGAATCGCAGTGCAAGAAAGGTTTCCGTTGTAACTTCGGGGATACCGCGTCTGGCGAATTCACTCAGCGACGCGGTTCGATAAAGATTTCCATCCTTCCAAGCTTCGAGTACCGCTCTCTCCTGCGGTACATCGATTGCTTTTACCGACAGGAAGTCGTCCTGACCCATGGATACCTTCAAGGGGAATTGACCCCCTGAACCTGCCGAAGGGACCAGTATCTCGATGGGTCCGCACATACACTGCGGTAATGCAGTGCCTGAAAGTTGGCTTACCATCGTCGCCAAATCGGAGTACCACCCCCTTAACAATACTCCATCAAGATTAATTATTTGAAAGTGCTTCTCATGGACACCAATGAGCGCGCCTTGGGGGATCATGAAAGGGTGGTCATAACGGATCAGGGCCTCCACCCCAGCAGTCTTCGCCGCCAAAAGGATCTTCAGTGCTTCCTCATCCTGTTTGAGCGTTTCTGCCAGAGCTGCCCTTTCGCTCTCGGGGATAGTCCCCGCAATCAAGGCACCCAATCGGTTCATCGTCTCAGAATCCACCTTCGCCCGCTCCTCTTTCAGATAATGGTTCTGCACAAATCCTTATCATATCCATACCACTTATGATCGTACAGTGTTGCTGAAATACTGTGGATGACATCATCAGATGCACATTCCAGTAATCATTATCCTAATTCTTGTCCACAGTTCCAAGGATTTACCGACCGCTAAAATAGAAATCCTACTTCTGACAAAAAAAGATGCAACAGGATGGTCAAGCCTGCTGTATCGAGAGGTTAAGGAACCAAAGAGGGCCAGTGGTTACGCGGGTCCGCCGGGCCATTGTTGGCGGAAAGCGACGAGGTGCTCGCATCAGCATTCGGACCAGTCAGGAGGGTTCAATGATATTCTTTTCCAAGTCCTGCCTTAACAATCAAGAACTGATCCAATCCCAGTCTACGATGGCGCGACCCCTCATTTCATGTTGGATTGGAAAACTGTTGCCAACACTTCTCCTGCTGTCCACCTCGCTTTCCGTCGCCCAACCAGCCTACCTGGTCGAGGACATCAACACATCTACCGAGAGTTCGAATCCCAATTCCTTTGTAACCATCAATGGAATCACATCCTTCATGGCCTATGACCCACTGCATGGACAGGAGTTGTGGCGTAGTGATGGGACAAACTCTGGCACCTATCTGGTGAAGGACATTTGGCCTGGTCCTAATCACAGTCAACCTTCCAACCTCGTAGATGTGGGGGGAACCCTATATTTTACTGCATCTGATGGAGTCCATGGTTATGAACTCTGGAAGAGCGATGGCACTGAGGCCGGGACAGTCATGGTCAAAGACATTACCTCCGGTTCGGGAAGCAGCGGTCCGTGGTATCTGACCAATGTCAACGGCACGCTGTTCTTCCGGGCCTATAATCCCACAAGCGGCTACGAGCTATGGAAAAGTGATGGGACCGAAACCGGGACAGTCCTGGTCAAGGACATTGCCTCCGGTTCGGGAAGCAGCGATCCGTGGTATCTGACCAATGTCAACGGCACGCTGTTCTTCCGGGCCTATAATCCCACAAGCGGCTACGAGCTATGGAAAAGTGATGGGACAGAAGATGGAACGATCATTGTAAAAGATATGTGGCCTGGGGCGCCTTCGGGAAAGCCCTCCGAATTAGTTGCTGTCGGAAACACTCTCTACCTCAGAGGAGACGATGGCCTAAGTGGTGAGGAATTATGGAAGAGTGATGGTACCACAGCGGGAACGGTTATGGTGAAAGACATCTACCCAGGTCATTGGGGTAATCCCTCGCAACTCACTGCCGTTGGTTCTGTATTGTATTTCGTTGTGAACGAAGGGGGGAGTGGTCGGGAGCTTTGGAAGAGTGATGGAACTGAAACCGGGACAGTCTTGGTCAAGGATATTGTCTCCGGATCGGGATACAGTTATCCGGAGTTTCTCACGAACGTAAACGGCACGCTGTTCTTCAGGGCCTATAATCCCACAAGCGGCTACGAGCTTTGGAAGAGTGATGGGACCGAAACCGGAACGGTACTGGTCAAGGACATTGTCTCTGGACCGCAAAGCGGCGAACCTGGGTACCTGACCAATGTCGACAGCACGCTGTTTTTCAGGGCCTATGATCCAACCAATGGATATGAACTCTGGAAGAGCGATGGAACCGAAACTGGTACGGTGCTGGTCAAGGACATCGTCTCGGGTACAGGTAGTAGTGAACCCTATTACTTGGTATCTGTCAACGGCACCCTTTTCCTCATGGCCTATGATCCCGTCCATGGGGGCGAGCTTTGGAAGAGCGACGGGACGGAAACCGGGACAGTCTTGGTCAAGGACATCAACACCAGGACTCTTGCATCGAGCCCGGGGGCCCTCAACGAGCTGAATGGGGAACTTTATTTCGCTGCCTCTGACCCGGCAAATGGTCAGGAGCTCTGGAAGAGCGACGGAACCGAAGCGGGAACTTCCTTGGTGAAGGACATCTACCCCGGACCAAATGGAAGTTCAATATCCTATTATGGTGCAATGAAGGAAGCGGGGGGAACGCTCTTTTTCGGGGCCAACGATGGAACACACGGACTAGAAATCTGGAAAAGTGACGGGACCGAGGCGGGGACAGTTCTGGTCAAGGACATCGCCTCTGGCACGGGAAGCAGTTATCCCCAAAACCTGACCAATGTTAACGGCACCCTGTTCTTTCGGGCCTATGATCCAACCAATGGGTACGAACTCTGGAAGAGCGATGGGACAGAAGGCGGGACGGTACTGGTTAAAAATATTGTCTCCGGTTCAGGAAATGGTGATCCATATTCGCTAACGAATGTCAACGGCACCCTGTTTTTCAAAGCCGTTGATCCTGACAATGGGTATGAGCTTTGGAAAAGTGACGGGACCGCCGCTGGGACGGTTCTGGTCAAGGACATCGTCTCGGGTACGGGAAGTAGTAATCCCTATCATTTGATGTCTGTCAATGGAACTCTGTTCTTCACGGCTTATGATCTCACTAACGGTTGGGAGCTCTGGAAAAGTGACGGGACCGCCGCTGGAACAGTCTTGATCAAGGACATCGTCTCAGGTACGGGAAACAGCTATCCGGAAAACCTGACCAATGTCAACGGTACCCTCTACTTCAGGGCCTACGATCCAACCAATGGGTGGGAACTCTGGAAGAGCGATGGGACAGAAGGTGGGACAGTACTGGTTAAGAATATTGTCTCCAATTCAGGAAGTGGTAATCCAGATTTGCTAACAAATGTCAATGGCACCCTGTTTTTCCGGGCTAACGATGGGACCAATGGTACCGAACTCTGGAAGAGTGACGGAACTGAAGCCGGGACACTCCTGGTCAAAGACATTTTTCCGGGAAGCAACTCGGGTAATCCTACCAATCTTATTGTATCTGGAGGAATGCTCTTCTTCAGTGCCAATGATGGAACCACTGGCACTGAGGTGTGGAAGAGCGATGGGACTGCAGAGGGAACTCAACTGGTCCAGGATATCTGGCCAGGTTCATTCAGCGGGGATCCGAGTGGTTTCAAGGCCATCGGTGATTCCCTTTTCTTTGCCGCGCAGGACGCCTCGACCGCTTCTGAATTGTGGTGGATTCCCGATGTGGGAGAACTGGACACCACCTTCAGTGTGTCTCCCACGACACTGGGCTTTCAGTCAACCCTGGCCGGAACAGCCAACCCGGAAGTCCTGAGTGTGACACTCACGAACAACACAAACCACGCGGTGACCCTGGTGGGGAACGGCTTCAGCATCGCAGGTGCTGAGTTTTCCGAGTTTGCAGTCTGGGATAATCCATCAACCGCTCCTCTTCCCTCAGGAAGCACGCGTGTGATCGAGGTGGCATTTCTTCCCACCAGTCCAGGGGGTAAATCAGCTGTTCTCACGATATCCTCGGATGACCCACTACACCCCAGCCTGCAGGTGGACCTTTCAGGCAACGCTGAAGGGTTTCAAGCCATTTCCCTGCCGGAACCACAAGCCTCAGGCTTATTTGGCAGATCGGTTGCCGGAATCGAGGATGTGAATGGCGGAGGGGGTGGAGACCTTGTCATCGGAGCCATGTCAGTTACCGCAGGTGGCTTCAGTGGCGCTGGCAAGGTCTACCTGGTCAGCGGCGAGGATGGTTCACTGGTTCAGACCCTGGAATCCCCCACTCCCGAGACAGGAGGACGTTTCGGAAATGCTGTCGCTATCACACAGGATGTGAATGGGAACGGGTACGATGACATTCTTGTCTCTGCTCCACTTGAGGATCCGGGCGGTTCACCCTCGGATAGCGGGCGGGTTCATCTCTTTGATGGGGCTACCGGACTTCTGATTCGCACGATGAACTCACCGAATGAAGAGAGTGGAGGTCAGTTTGGCTTTTCAATCGATGGAGTTCCCGATGTGAATGGAGACGGACGCGGAGATATCCTGGTGGGAGCAAGCTCTGAGTCTCCTGGAGCGAGCCCAACTGAGGCGGGCAGGGCCTACATCTTTGATGGTTCATCAGGAACCCTGCTTCGTACACTCGCATCACCAAACGAGGCTTCCACGGGACACTTTGGGTGGTCGGTTTCCGGTCTGGGCGACGTGGATGGAGATGGCTACGGGGATGTCCTGATTGGCGCACCGGATGAGACCGCAGGCGGGCACGGAAACGGTGGTCACGCCTATGTTTTCAGCGGGGCGACGGGGGCTTTGCTCAACACTTTAGCATCTCCGAATGTGGAAGAGGGTGGTAATTTCGGAGCAACTGTCTCCAGGGTTCCGGACATCAGCGGAGATGGGACTGACGACTTTGTAGTTGGCGCTTTCGGGGATGACCCCGGCTCCTCGCCTACCGACGCGGGTCGAGTGTATCTGTATGATGGAAGCTCGGGAACAGCCATACGGACTTTTTCCTCTCCGATTGAAGAGGAGAGTGGTTATTTCGGTGTTCATGTCAAAGGCCTTGCCGACACAAATGGGGATGGGCTGGGAGAGGTCCTGGTGGGTTCCTATGAAGACCCAGGGGGGAGCCCCGAACAGGCGGGCCGTGCGCATCTCTTTGATGGATCAACCGGCAGTCTTATCCAATCATTTACCTCACCCGATGAAGAGGCCACCGGGAGGTTCGGTGCCGTCATGTCCGGAATTCCTGATATCAATGGCGACAGTTACCCGGAAATTGCGATTACAGCACACAACGAGGATGACACCTATGTGAATGAGGGCACTGTCTATCTCTTCCTCTCTGACCTGCCTCGTATCACTGCCTCGCCCATGCGGGTCGATTTCGGATCACAGAATATCAACGACGGCCCGACAGCTCCGCTTGATGTCATTCTGGACAACCATGGAGTGGGATACCTCACCTTTCTCGGAGCTGGTATTTCCCTGACTGGTCCTGACGCCTCAGAGTTCTCGATACAAAACTCACCCTCCGTGAGCCGGCTCGCACCGGATGCAACCAGGGAAGTTGAAATCACTTTCAATCCCTCTTCACTCGGTGTGAAATCCGCAACCCTGGAAATCACCTCCAATGATCCAATCGAACCCATTCTGGAGATCCCCTTGAATGGAATCGGTGGCCCCCTGACTACAATTTCCATCCTGAACGGTCTTGCCTTTCCCTCAGGAAACCCATACACGATCGAAGTGAAGCTGTCGGATGCCGAAGACCTCATGGCGGTCACGAACCTGATGGTCAGTTTCGATTCATCAGTGCTCAGTCCGGTTGGACCGGGAGGTGTCCAGCCAGGTGATCTCATCTCAGACTGGGCTGTTGTAGCGAATACCGACACGCCCGGAGAGATCCGGATCTCGGCAACCGGGGTCGCTCCGGTCACTGTACCACCAGCTTCCGGGATCGTTACGCTATTCAGCCTCGATTTCAATGTAGTGGGCGACCCCGCCACTTGTTCGAGCCTCGATGTCGAGACAGTGCTGCTGGAAAACTCCTTGGGAAACGAGATCACCACTGTACTTGAGGATGGGCAATTCTGCGTTTCAGCGGAAGGGACCATCCAGGTGGAAATCGAACCGAACGCGGGCACCTGGACTCTGACCGGTCCAGCCGGTTTCACACCGGTTGCAGGCTCGGGGGACCAGACCATCACTGGAGCACCCGCGGGAACTTATCTGCTCACGTGTAACTCATTGGCCAACTACGTTACTCCAATTCCGATTTCTGGAGACCTGGAAGCTTCCTCGACGCTGGTCCTGCACAGGGACTACATCCCGGTGGGGACAGTCGAAGTGGAAGTCGATCCTGACGCCGGTAGTTGGACACTGACCGGACCCAGCGGCTTCGGGACCCAAAACGGAACAGGAGACCAATCGTTCTTCAACTCACCCGCCGGGGCTTATACGCTCACCTTCGAGGATCTGGCCAACTACATCGAACCGGCCACGCAGACCGGCAACCTGGTCAGCGCCGGTGACACACTGACCTTGTCGGGAGTCTTCATTCCCAGTGGCACAGTCGAGGTGGAAGTCGATCCTGACGCCGGTAGTTGGACACTGACCGGACCCAGCGGCTTCGGGACCCAAAACGGAACAGGAGACCAATCGTTCTTCAACTCACCCGCCGGGG
>CAYZUX010000011.1:15132-59958 GCA_964481775.1 uncultured bacterium
TCGAGGTGGAAGTCGATCCTGACGCCGGTAGTTGGACACTGACCGGACCCAGCGGTTTCGGAGTTCAGGCCGGCTCAGGAGACCAGACATTCCTCAACTCACCTGTCGGGACGTACTCTGTGGTCTTCGGATTTCTTCCCGATTACGCAACCCCTTCGCCTGACACACAAGGGCTTGTCTTGGGTGGAAAAGTCACATTCACCGGGATCTACCGTCCAATGGTCGATCTATCAGGAAACATCTACTCCTGCGCCTCAGCCGGTTCCGAGGCCATCATGGACGCCTCTCTGACATGTAATCCCGGCTCCTCAGTACTCAGCAGCGCTACCGGCTCGTACCGTTTCTCAAACCTGGTTTCAGGTGACCCTTATATTATTGATGTGACACGAGAGACCTCAGAGCATGATGCTTCTTTTGTGACAGCTTTCGACGCCTCCCTGGTACTGCAGGACACGGTAGGAGTGATCAATCTGGACACCTGTCAAGTCGTTGCAGCAGATGTGAACCAAGACTCCTTAGTCCTTGCCTATGATGCGACGTTAATTCTGCGATACACGGTAGGACTGATCCCACAACCTTTCTCATGGGTCTTTAATCCTGAGAACAGGTCCTATGGAGCGATTCCGACAAGTGACCTGGTAAACCAAGACTTCGAAGGAGTCCTCAAAGGTGATGTCAGCGGAAATTGGACGCCAAGTGTTGCAAAATCGCGAACAGGATTTCAGACATCTGAGGCATCTCTGTGGGTTGAGGTTGAGGAGGCCTTACCGGGTAAACCCATCAAACTTCATGTGTTCCTCTCGGAAGTTGAAGACCTCCAGGCAATCACCAACCTCACAGTCGAGTTTGACTCTTCCATTTTCGGTTTGTCAGGAGATGACCCAGTGGAAGTGGGGTCTGGGCTGTCCGGATTCCTCCATGTGGTAAACGTTGATGGTGAATCCGGTTTGATTCGGTTCTCGGCGGCAGGGCTGATTCCATCCAAGGGTGGCGAACTGCTGTCAATCTCTCTGAATCCGTATGGAGCAAGATCAAGGACTCTGACATTGATCCGGGTCTCACCCCACTTCATGGAGCGGTCAGACGGGGAGCCCATTCTACTCACAGGTAGTGTGTTGGAACTTGCCGTGAGTGGGAAGCCTGGTCCTGAAGAGTGGGATACCAATGCCAATGGACGACTGGATGCCGCCGACCTGATCCTTCTTATGCGTGGGGCGAAAGCCGATGCCTCTGACAGCTTTTCAAATGACCTGATGCTATTTGCCCGCTATTGGATGCAGTAGTTTGGTGAAGGTGGGTGTAAAATGGACGAATATCGCCGGGCGTCTTGGTGGCTTCTGCCAATGCTTCTGTTCACAAAGGAGACCTTCGGCCAAGGAGAAACCGCGATCGTGCGCATTCCTGACATAACCGCGGAGGTTCGGCCCGGCTCCGAGGTCCTAGTTTTGATCACAAGCCAAGGTCTCACAGATCTAGTCTCGATAACTGATATCCGGGTTGGATACGACCCAGCGCTTCTCACACTTCCTCCCGGACCTAATGTCAGTGAGATCACTGCCGGACCTCTTCTCTCCGGGATGGTTGCGTGGAGCAACTCAACTCCTGCAAATGGCGAGGTTCGCCTATCCGTGGCTGGAATCTACCCGGTATCGGGAGATGGAGTCCTGTATAGCATTCGCTTTCAGGTGGCATCAACGGCTGCCGCCGGAACTTCGATTCTGTCCCTGATTCCGGGACGGCTGGACAACTCCCTCGGTCAGCCGTTGGCTACTGAATTTCAAGATGGCTTATTGAATCTGGTGATTCCTCCGCCTACAGCAACTGCGACATTAACCCCCATGCCAACCGGCACACCAACATTAACAGCCACCCACACCTTCTCGCCGAAACCTTCATGGACATTCACAGCCATGTTTTCTCCAACGAGAACTCCAACATTGACACGCACCCGAACTCCCACCAGAACACCATCGGTAACAAGAACCAGGACATCGACACGGACCTACACAGCAACACGAACAGACACCTTGAATCCGACTGACACCCCAACACCTACTGTGACTGCCACTCGAACAGGTACACGCACAAGCACACCTACAAGAACTCACACACTTTCCTTTACCAGAACGCTGAGCCGAACCTTCACCTCTACCCGTACACAAACACTGACTCGTACACATTCGTCCACTCGAACACAGACTCTGACAAGAACACAGACTCTGACAAGAACACCATCCAGAACCTTCACATCTACCCGCACACAAACACCGACTCGTACAAGAACTCTGACTCGTACACCAACTCCGACAAGAACACCGACCCCGGCTATAGCGCTCAGTCTTGCGAGCGACCTCAATGGCGATGCCTCCGTGAACCTTGTTGATCTCAGGATCGTTGCGAGAAGTCTCGACCGGCTTCCCGGCGATTCGGCCTACGACCCGAGGGCAGATCTCAATAACGACGGCGGTGTCGATCTCCTGGATGCGGAGATTGTGGAGAAGCACTTTGGTGAAATTATTGGGAGAGAGTGCGAATCTGTGATCGGATGTCCTGCCGAGGAGTATTCCTCCTCCCCTGCCGCTGTGGTCCGGCCTCGGTTTTCCAACTCCGAGACCCTGAGTCCAGATCTGCTAGTCGTAGAAGTTCTTATCGAGAATGTGAGCCAGCTTACGGGATACCAGTTTGATCTATATTACGAATCTGATGAGTTGGAGGTCCATAACTGGAGCTCTGGAACTTTTCTGCGCGACGTATCAAGCGAATCGGAATTAGTGACACTCAACGTCGATACCTCTGTTCGTGGAGCGGTAAGACGGATTGTCGCAACCCGGTGTCACCCCTTTGGCGTGGATGGGACAGGTATCCTCTGCAGTATTGCGTTCCGTGTCATTGCGGAGGTCAGGAGCGGTATCGGGCTCGCTGGAGTCATCGCGGTAGGAGAGACCGAATCTGCGACGTCCGAATCCGAGACCACAGTCGGAATGCTTAGGAGAGGATTAGATCCTGTCGTCATGATTCCCGTTCGCGTTGAGAATCTCGGCTTCGGACTTCCTATTCTGGACATGAACCATGATGGCCTGGTCGAGACGAGTGATCTGATGGACCTGCTGCTTTTCGAAAAACGCAATGATCCGCCTGAGAGAGACTTGTTATTCTTCGACATAAGCCGTTTCTGGTGGATTGGAAACGAGGATTGAGCATGGAAGAAGGTCTGAAGCGGCGCCGACCTCGTATTGAGATGTGAGAGAGACCGAATGGCCGGGTGGGCGCCGTTTTCTTGTTCGCATTGAAGGTTTCAGCCGTTATGCTCAACAGGTGCGCCTCCCAGGACACCATCTCTCATCACTCTATCCCCACCTCGACCAGTCACCCAAAAATATCTGATTCACCAGATGAAGCCGTTCCCTCCTCTCCACTATGGAGGTCCGAATATCGCCCTTTGCGCCCCGGTTGCGCCCTGGATACTTCCGGGAGAGTACTGCGCGCGTGCCACGATCGTCATTTTCTTAAGGTTTTTGCTGTTTTCCTCAGTGTTCTGAGGGGTCTTTTTCTGACTGGGGGTCAAGTGGTCGCTGGTTCAAATCCAGTCGCCCCGACCATGATAAACCGCAAAAAGGCCTGATTCCAGGCTAAATTTAACACCTTCCGGCAGCACCCATTCCGTTCATTGTACCCTCACCGGACGTTCATGGTCGTAAAAATGGCAACAGAATGGCAACTCGTGGGTCCCGTTGCCAGCACCAATCTGTGCAATTGCACTGGGCATTTGGGATGAGTTCCGTCCCCTCTTGGAAAAGGTCAGATTCGCATCGGTGAATGAGAGCAAGTCGGATTCACAGTGAGCACGGCTGGGGGACCGCGCAACTCGCCAAGAAAACTGTCGCAGATCCACTTTCGATCTTCTTCTACCAGATTGTTTGTCCTACACTCGACTAGGTGTCTTCATGGTACTGTCGTGTATCAACAGGCCGAGTAATCAATTGGATTCACTGCCACAAATGTCTACCGTAACCACTCTTTCAGACGGCCAGATCCTCACTGGTCTCTTCTTCAATGAACTGATGCGGGCGGAGACCGTCCTGCAAAATAAGGATGGGACATGGAGCCTTGGTCTGGTTGGCTTTCAAACCGAGTGGTTCCGTAAGGTCGCGCTTAGTACAAAAGACCTCCAATCCCTCACCGTTCTCGATTCCTGGTTCGGCTCCATATCGCCAAGCATAGGAGCCATTCCTACCGAGAGTGAATCTACAAAACACGACTCGACCTCGCTCACAACACCCTCCTTTGACGACTGTGTTCCCAGCATCCTGCATGATTTGAGGAAGCCGAAAAGCTATAAAGTAATGAATCCACTCGGAGAGGGCGGATTGACTCCGACTGAGCACATACCATGACAAGTTCCGTCATCACCACGATCTTGCTCCTAATGACCGCTTTTTGCGGAGCATGGCTTTGGGTGCACCAGAACCGTGTACGGAACCTCGCTCAGCAAAAGACGCGAAAGGAAAGTGAGCGACTTTCCGGTGAAGGAAAGGCCGAAAGCAAAGAAGTGAATGAAGTTGGAGCATTCGATGAAGCGCGCTTATTGTCAGTGAGCGAAGAACTGAGCCAGGAAATGGGTCAATCAGCAGGAGCCGTGTACTTGGCAGAGGAACAACGTCCCGCCATCAAAGAACTTGCTATGGAAGCCGAAGAAAAGCGACAGCATGTTGAAAAGGCGGTCGCAGAGGTGGAAGCGAGCGAAGATGCACGGTTGAAAGCGGAAGCCGAAACCAAGCAGCGAGCTGAGACGGAATCTCGTGAAAAGGCGCGTATGCCTGCAGAAGAAGAACAACGGACCGAAACACTACACCCATCAGAAGAACTGGCAAGAGAGGATTCGGAAGCGTGCAAACAAGTACCAAAAGCTGCAGAGGAAAAAGGGGATCGTAAGACTGATACAGAGGTCGAAAAGGAAATCACGCCAGGTGAATGCTCAATCGAGACCTTTTCGTCGGGTAAATCCACAGGGGGACGTGAAACGCCGTCACCACCACCGATGTATCAACCAATCGCGCCGCCTCCGACGATTGCAACATCGCGCTCACGTCTCTCAACAGGTTCCCCCACAATGCAGACATCAAACGCAGACCTACGTTTGCGTGTACAACTTGTATTCAGGCGGGGCGGGGTTGTGCGTGGTGTGGCTATTGTGCCGGATCGCCGTGAGGGAATGCAAGCCGAGGTTGAAGTTACTGGAACACAAGGCAATTTCCGGTTAAATCAATTGCGCGAGGATTGTTACGAGCCAGTCGCGCTTGCGGATTCGGGCACCGCGCTGCTCAAAGGCATTGTGTGGCGCGGCATGGGTGATGCGCGGCGATGGCGATGGGTGTTGGGCGGCCGTGAACTCTATGTCCTCGCACCTGGAGATGAGTTTGGCTTGCACGGTTTTATTTCGACAACGCGTCTTTTGTTGAACTCTCCTCATGCGATTTTGGCGACAAAGCGGTTGCGGGACGAGGTGATTGCGGCTCTTACCCAAGCAGGATGTTACAATCCCGAAATCAGGGACGAAACTGATTCAGGTGTTCCCGATGGATGGCTACTTTTCCGCAACGTGTTTCCGACACGGGCTGTGCCAATGCGTGACGCACGCGATATCCTAAACACCCTCTGTCCATCTCACGAAATTGAGCTGCATTTTGTCGGAGGCATCAGACTGGAACGACAGACATGGCTCGCTGGTTATCCTCCACGCATACGATTAACAGGCGCGTTCTGGGAGGACTTTGAAGTGAAGATTGACGGACGAATGGCGCAGCGGACATGCGATGGCTCGTTTGAAGCACCAGGTTGGGATTCAGAAGGCGAGCATCGACTCTGGTTTGGAGATCGCGCGGAGACGTATTCCCTCTGCACAATGGATGAATCGTGGGAGGAATGGCCAGCATACGATTTCGGCACGGGAGTGGCAATCTGTGGATCGAGTATTTGTTCGCTTGACAAGACCTGCCGGAGACAAGTTCGCGTGCCGGTATCCAATCCTCTCCTTATCGGTGCGCGCCCAGGTGAAGTCTTCCGCTCCCATGTACGGAGAGATATCCGCTTTAAGACGCTTCTCACAATGGTTCCATTTGAACCAGTTTGGGCATTGCCAGTTGACCCTTCACACGCAGACAAGGAATCCGTGCGGGTTTTGTTGCTTCACCCGAACAAGCCACAAAATGAAATTCGAGTACCGATGGGAAACCGAGTTGCTAATCGGAAACTTGCTGCGTGGATCGCTGCGATCCGGAATTCCAAGCGTAAACGACTTCGGGTCTCGCCGGAAGATGAGCAGTCCGAGGATCTATGGAACCGGTATGGAGCCGTTGCAAGACAGCTTCAAAGGAAGAAGTGATGAGGGCGAACGAATTGTTGCTCTGGTTATCGGCACGCCGCGAAGGTTCGTGGCAGCAGTTTCGTCAGGCTGTTGAAGAACTCCATTCGTTTGACGGAGAGGCCGATTCCCAAAGTAACGACGATTTTCCTCTGCATCAACAACTCCGACTCGACCTTGAGCGGTTGGCGCACGTCGAATTCTTCAGCGACGATTCAAAATTCCGCTGGCGCATTGCACCACCGACGCTGGCGACTCATACCAGTGCGAGTGGCGTGCGAGGAGTGTTTTGTGGTGCTCGCTCTCCTGCGTTGCGTGAGCGAGTGATTCGCGATGCTCAAAAGTTTAACTGCGAAATCCTTGGTTCTTTCAACGTGCCGGACGTGATTCGCATACTTGCCGGAGATGTGGCCGCCCTCATGGAACTGGCTACGGAGATCGGCATCCGTTTTCAGCATAACGCCCCACTCGCGATTCTTTCACACTTGCCGCCGTGCGATCCACCGTCACGAACGTGCAGTGCTTCGGAATTTCCACAAGGCCGCGACTGGGCGATCTACGAATTCGATACTGCGAAACTCGCTTGGTGCAAGGTCGAGCGGCGCGAGGCGCAAGCTCACCGCTTTGGGTTGTTCCGGTTTCTTATTCACTTTCAGAGGCCTCGCTATTTCCTTCGATGGAAGAACGAAACTTCCGAAATGCCACGCGCACTCGCGATGTATGCCTTGCTGCGTCGTCATCGGCATGGTGTTCTGCGCTACAACCTCGATGCCACTGCTTTGAGCCTTCCCGCGATTTGCCGCCCGCCGCGCCTCTTGGAACGGGCGTTGGTGCTTTGCTCCGGGTTGCCGCCTGCCTACGCCAATGGGCAACTCACATATCCCGAGGTGCCATCCGAAATTGCACGACTTGCTACCGAACTTCTTCGTCAACCGCTCCCATGAACAATCCACTCGCACTTTTCGACAGCCTCCGCGACCTTTACTTGCGCTATCTGGATAGCCCGTTCGATTTGCGCTACCCCGAGTTGGTTCGCGAGCGTCGGGCGTTGCTCGACCGTGATCGTTATCTTTGGCGTCATCCGCTGTTTGAACCGGTGCCAGTCTACCCAACATGTGGGCGAGATTTTCGCGCCCTTGCGCACGATTTGCTGGACGCCGTTTGGGGTGCTCCGGCGGCAGATGAACTAGCGGATTTCATCGCCTGCGGTGCGTTCCCACCTGCCATGCAACCGTACGAACATCAGCGCCGCGCCTTAGAGCAATCAGTAGTGCATGGTCGCGATGTGGTCGTGACGACGGGCACTGGCTCAGGCAAAACCGAGTGTTTTCTCTTGCCGATTCTCGCCGCGCTCGTGCGAGAGTCGGCTTCGTGGGGCGTGCCCGGTGCACTCGACTCGAATTGGGATTGGTGGAATCACTACACGATGGCTGGTAACCGTCGAAGCTGGCAGCCACGCATTCCGCAGCGTGCCAACGAAGATCCGGCTGTGCGACCGGCTGCGATTCGTGCCTTGCTGCTCTACCCACTCAATGCTCTCGTCGAAGACCAACTCATTCGTTTTCGCGAGGCGCTCGACAGCGCGTCCGTACGTACGTGGATGAATACACATCGCCACGGCAACCGTTTTTATTTTGGCCGCTACACTGGCCGGACTCCGGTTTCAGGCAATCGCAATGCGGGCAACACTGTGCGACTGAGAGCGGAATTGCGCGAGATGGAGCGTGACGCGCGCCTTGTTGCTAATGACCTACATGCTCATCGATTCTTTCCAACGATGGACGGCGCGGAGATGTGGTCGCGTTGGGACATGCAGGATGCTCCGCCGGATTTGCTTATCACCAACTATTCGATGCTCAACATCATGCTCATGCGCGACATCGAGTCAGGCATCTTCGACTCAACGCGTCAGTGGTTGGAAGCCGACCGTAACCGTGTATTTCATCTCATCGTGGACGAATTGCACACCTATCGTGGAACGCCTGGAACAGAAGTCGCCTATCTCCTGCGCATTTTCCTTGACCGGATTGGCGTCGCCCCAGAGGCGAACCAGCTTCGCATAATTGCCTCCAGCGCGTCGCTTGATCCGGACGAGAGCGGGCTTGTTTATCTTGAACAATTCTTTGGCAGAGACCGCAATCGATTCCATGTCGAGCGCGGCACGACACAGACACCGGACGCAACTGCCATCAGCACCGTGCGGGCGCACGCCACAGCATTTCGTGACTATGCTCGCACGCTCGGAACGGGTGCAAATTCGGTCGGCGAGGCCCAGCTGTTGCATCAAGCCGTCGGTTGCGCAGCGTCAGATCAAGACGCCACTCCAGAGCGGCTCTTGTATGAAGCGGCAGAACAAACGCGAGTGCCAGAAGCGCTGCGAGCGGCTGCTGTGAATGATAGCAGCGAAGGGCTGCTTCCCCGGACGCCAGACCACCTGGCGACCTCCTTCTTTGGAGACGCACTACCGGAGGACGAACGACGCGAGGCCGTCGCAGGTGTATTGGCGTGTCTTGCGTCTGCGCACTCCAACCAGGGGACTGCGCCACTGCCTTTGCGGGCACATTTGTTCTTTCGCAATGTGCAGGGCATCTGGGCTTGCACGAACCCGCAATGCAGTGAAGTCACTGGCCGGGCCAATCCATGTCCAATCGGCGCCCTCCACTATCAGCCGACGCTGAGTTGTCGCTGCGGTTCGCGCGTGCTCGAACTACTGGCGTGCGAGGATTGCGGAGAAATCTTCCTTGGCGGCTATCGCCGCGATGACCCTGACAATCCAGGAGCTTGGTTTTTGAGTGCCGATCATCCCGACCTCGAAGCAGCACCTGAAATTGCGTTTCTCGACCGTAAGTATGGCAACTACGCCGTCTTCTGGCCTACGAGGGCATTGCAGCCAATCACTGGCCAGTGGATTCAGGATGGAATCCCCCGGCGCTGGGAAGTCGGCAGCATTAGCACACAGGATGGTAGAATCACCCTGGACAATAGCGGCAACGTCAGAGGGTTTCTCTACCATATTCGCGGGGCGACAAATGGCAGTCATCAGGCATATCCTGCGATCTGCCCACGCTGCGACGAAGACCGGCGACGCCGTCGGCTTGATACGCCGATTCGCGTTATGCGAACGGGATTTCAGAAGATTGCGCAAGTCCTTTCCGATGCGTTGCTGCGTCAGATACCCCAGACACCACCGCGCTCGAATCGGAAGCTGGTCGTCTTTTCCGACAGCCGACAGGATGCCGCGAAACTCTCGGCGGGAATGAGATTCGCCCATTACCGCGATGCGCTACGCCAGAGTCTGGCAGAGGCCATCCGGACAGCGGGACGCGGCACACTTGCATTTCAAGTTCAACTCGCTGGACAATCTCTCGACGATGAACGCCGCCAACTCGCTGCGGATTTCGCCGCCACGCATCCTGCTGAGGTTGCTATCCTGTCCGGTGCAGCTTTGTCGGCACTTGCGAACTTACCCGCACCAGGTTTTGTGTATCTTACCTATGCTCAAGCGGCGCAACAGATTCTTCAGCGCGGTGAACGTGGCCCATTTCCTATCCCTCAGTTCACAGTGGACATCGCCGCACGGTTGCTCGCGCGCGGAATGAATCCCGGCGGCTTCGCGCAAGAGGTGTTGTGGACAGACCCGTTGAAACGAAGTGGCCCTTGGCGTGACCTTTACGAATGGAATCTATCGGGACAGCCAGCGCCGCGACTCGGCCTTTCGCCTGAACAAGAAGACCACATGCGGCGAATTCGCGCGGCAGCGTTCAAAGAAGTCATGGACATTGTGTTCGCGTCCGGCAGACGTAGCTTGGAAGCATTACGCATCGGCTTGACGACAATTGACCGGCTGGCTTTCCCGGCATCGCGACCACTCGTGCAGGAGACGGCTGATGGTGTGATTCAAATACTCGGTTCTCGCCGGAGCCGACTTTCGACGCACGATGCCAACTCATTGCAGAATATCCCACGCTACGTTGTCGCTTACATTCACGCCGTGGCTCGACAGAACACGGAGGACCCGCAATCGCTTGAGCGTGAAGTGATGGAGTATTTGGAGCGGTGTGGAGTTCTTTCGCCGGCACAGATTGGAGTTCTCTTTGCGGAACGGCTTTGCTTGGTACGCCCAGAGGAACAATTCTTCGCGTGCCCTCAGTGTCGCCGAGTCCATTTGCATCGCTCCGGCAGCATCTGCATCGACTGCCTCGTTCCCCTCAACCCACCGCAGCGCATGAACGCCGCACCGATTGAGTCGGACTACTACAGCTTTCTTGCGACTCGTGCGGGCGACGTGTTCCGCCTGAACTGCGAGGAGCTGACCGGTCAGACAAACAAAGCGGAGGCGCGAAACCGGCAGCGGCTTTTTCAGGACATTTGCCTTCCGCGCCCCACAGAAGAACCACGAACTGACGAACTGGATTTACTCAGTGTCACGACTACTATGGAAGCAGGCGTGGACATTGGTTCATTGATCGCCGTGATGATGGCAAACATGCCTCCGATGCGTTTTAACTATCAGCAACGGGTCGGTCGCGCCGGACGGCGCAGCGCGGGTCTCGCCGTTGCACTCACGCTGTGCCGAGGGCGCAGCCATGATGACTACTATTTCCAGCGACCCGACCGCATCACGAGTGAGTGTCCGCCACAGCCGTATGTTGACTTGCGCCGACGCGCCATTGCTCAACGAGTGTTGAACAAGGAGGTTCTGCGACAAGCGTTCGTTGCCCTTGGACTTTTTGTCGGCATAGGCAGTGACAATGTGCATGGGGAATTTGGGGACGCGGCGGATTGGAATCAGCCGCCAAACGCGACGACAACGGCGACAGTTGGGGAGTTGGTAACTGGTTGGATTGCCGCGAACACGCCCCCGATCGAGCGAACATGCGACGTACTGCTTGTTTTCGCACCGCAGCTTCAGGCACAGCGCCAAGCAATGCTTGATTACATTCGGCAGAATCTCGTCGATGAGGTAACGCGCGTTGCAAATGATGTACGCTTCACCCAAGACTCTTTGAGCGAACGGCTCGCGAATGCTGGACTGCTTCCGATGTTTGGTTTTCCAACTCGCGTTCGCCTCCTGTTCCACGATGACCCGAACCGTGCGCACGAGTGGCCGCCAGAAGACGCGGTGGACCGAGAACTGGACATCGCAATCAGCCAATTTGCTCCAGGAGCAGAAACCGTGAAGGACGGTGTCGTCCATACAGCTGCTGGAGTGGTTCACTATCGCCGCATTGGTACGCAAGCGCGCGAACAGCCGAATCCACTCGGCCCACCTGTCCCGATTGGTGTGTGCCAAAACTGTCAGGCGGTGGATTTGTCGCCTGCTGCAACCACGGTCGTTTGTCCTGTGTGTGGAAGCGGAGCGCCCGGTTTTCGCATCGTGCAACTTGCGCAACCGCGCGGATTCCGCACGCTCTACGAAGGCGGTCGTGATTTTGATGGGGTGTTCGAGTGGACACCGAGAGCATCACGTCCAAAGACCGATGCAGCCCCGCTCCAAATGAATCACCACCTCAATTTTGAATTTTGGGCTGGCGACCGTGAAGTATGCATCGTCAATGACAACTCCGGTCAACTGTTCCAATTTGAGAAGCTCGCGCGAGGCGAAACCTGGGTCACGCGGGATGCCGTGGATCAAATCAATGCGCAGCGATTGGAGAATCATCTCCCAACGGTCGGAGTACAATACGCCGCAGGGAACCCGGATATCCGCGCACTCGGTTCAATCAAAAGAACCGACTTGCTTGTGCTGGGACTGCGCACTGTGCCTCCGACCCTGAATTTCGATCCGCGCCGCGTCGAAGGTCGGGCGGCTCTGTACTCACTCGGGTTCTTGCTCCGTCGTGCGGCTGCGGTGTTGCTCGATATCAATGAGTGGGAAATGAGAGTCGGGCTGCGGGTCATTCGTAACGCTCAAGGCAATGTTACGGGGCAGATTTTTCTTTCGGACGCTTTGGAAAACGGTGCAGGCTATTGCTCGCAGTTCGCCACGAACCCGGCGATGGAGCGACTGCTTCGATTCGTGTCAGACCCGACAAGTTCATTGCTCGCACCGATTGTGGCGGCAAGCCATGCAGACGAGTGTCAAACCTCCTGTCACGATTGTCTGCGCGACTACAGCAACCTTGCATGGCACAACATCCTAGATTGGCGCATGGCGCTCGACGTGGCGCGGCTTGCGCTTGATAGAAATGCGCTAGTGGATTTCAGCATCCCACATTGGCGTTCGCTCGTTGCGGCGGCGACGCCGTCCTATTTCCAGTCGCTGGGCTGGACAGAAACTCGACTGGGCGGGCTGCCAGGAGCACGCTCAGGTCCACGTGGAGAATTTGTTGTTCATCCCCTATGGGCTGATGTGCACCCAACGATCTTGCAGGCACGTGTAGATTCTTCCACATTTGGTGTTACGCAGACTCAAATAAAGACACTGTTTGAAGTTCTTCGTCGGCCGTTTTGAATATAAGTGTACCAGTACGATGCCCACTGATCCTATGGTAAGCAAGCTAGGTCTCGTGCAGAAATACCCTTTCTGACGTTGTTTGCTACCAGCACAGCGACCGAGGCATAGGATTGGTGTGGAGTATCCAAGTCGATTTCCTCGACCAACCGCCCCCCCTCGTTGACAGTGGTTGGTGATTTGGTATAAAGCTACCACACATTGAGAGCAGGCGTTGCAAGGAACCTCACTGATGCCAAAGATTCCCTCGAAGACGGCTCAGATACATGTTCGGGTTACCCCGGAACTGAAGAAAGCTGTAAAACTGTTCTGCGTTCGCGACGAAACGACGGAACAGACCTGGATCTCAGATCTGATCGAGAGGGAGCTTGCCGCGAAGGCTCCCGATCTTCGGTTGCCTCCCAAGTCGGCGCGGCCATCGGGGAAATCGTAGCAGCGTGAGGATGGGAGTCATCGGATGAATTCCTGCAGACAATGGAATGACCTCCTTGGTGGATGAAGCCATGCCGATCAACCCTGGCGACATCATCTCCGGCCTTGAACCTTCCGAACTGGTCGAAGTTCAAAAGGTTGTCCCGTTCGGGACTAGGACGTTGATCGAAGGAATCATTCTCGGGTCCGATTCCCGCGTTGTCAAAAGGCCGCTTACCGACGAAGAGATTGGAAAACTCAAGATGGTTCGTGGGGCTTCAATTTCGTTCGACGGGAATGCCGAACGATTCCTTCTTGGGGCGGAAGCCGAACGAATCAAGATCGCCTACCAGTTCGATCCGCTTTTCGCAGTCAATTCCAGCATCGTGGACCCCCTCCCACATCAGGTGGAAGCCGTCTATCGCTATCTCCTTCCCCTGCCCCGAATTCGCTTCCTCCTCGCGGATGACACTGGTGCCGGAAAGACAATCATGACCGGCTTGCTCATCAAGGAGCTTCTTTTCCGAGGAACCATCGAAAAAGTGTTGATCATCACGCCAGGAGGTCTCACTAAGCAGTGGAAGGAAGAAGAACTTGAGGAGAAGTTCGGCCTTTATGCTCGCCTAGTGAACCGTGCCTCGTTCGATGCCGAGCCAGGACAATTCTCCCGCTATGACGACGGGATTTTTGTTGTCTCGATTGATTTCCTGGCGCGTAACGAAGGTTGTCAAAAAGCGGCGGCTGAAACCCAGTGGGATCTGGTGGTGGTTGATGAGGCCCATAAACTTTCCGCGTACGAATACGGCACCAAGATTGAAGAGAGCGAGCGATACACAGCCGTAAAGAAGGTTTCGCAGAAAACCGATCACCTCCTCTTCTTGACTGCTACCCCCCACAGAGGTCGAAAAGATACGTTCCGAAGACTTCTGATGCTTTTGGACGCGGACCTTTTCCAAAAGGACGAGCACGTATCTGAAAGGGTGCGCGCACAGGCGCCGAGTGGCGAAGTCACTGGAAATTCTATTATTGATGAGAAACCTATTGCTCAAGCTCGAAACCGCTTCTTCCTTCGCCGGCTTAAGGAAGAGATGGTTGACTGGGAGAGCGAACCCCTCTTCAGAGAGCGGCATACGAAGACGGTTGGATACGAACTGACTCCCGAAGAAAAGGTGCTTTATGACGCAGTCACCCAATATGTCCGCACAAAAAGGGTAGAGGCCAAAGCAAAAAATAATCGCAATGTCGAACTTACCCTCATGGTCATGCAGAGACGTCTTGCGAGCAGTCTTTATGCGATTACCCGGACGCTTGAAACGAGGCTTTCGGCGCTTCGCGAAGTCCTCTCAATTCTACGCGATCCAAACCGAACCAAGGCTGAACTGCGACGCCTCATTGGAGCCACTCAAACTCCTGACGATCCACGCGACATTTCTGAATACGAGGAGCTGACAGAAGAGGAGCGGGACCGAATCGACAAGAGGATTTTCCGACAAGTTCTAACGGACGATCCCGAACAAGTCGAGGAAGAACTGGATGAGGTCAAATCTCTGCACCTGCTCGCTGAGAGCCTTAAGAATCATCGAGAAGCGAAATTCCTGGAACTCCTGAAAGTACTTGACTCATCTGACGTTATACGATCGGACAATGAAAAACTCCTCATCTTTACGGAGCACAAGGACACTCTCGACAGTCTCACCAGAAGGCTGGAGGAAAAGGGCTACTCCGTTGCGACCATACATGGTGGGATGGATGTGGACAGTCGTAAGCATGCTCAACGCGAATTCCGGCGAAAAGCAAAGATCATGGTGGCCACCGATGCTGCTGGTGAAGGAATCAACCTTCAGTTTTGCCGCTATCTCATCAATTGGGACATCCCTTGGAACCCAAACCGTCTCGAACAAAGGATGGGGAGAATCCATCGGTATGGTCAGACGGATGACGTATGGGTCTATAACCTCGTGGCGCAAAACACACGCGAGGGTGTAGTCCTTCAGCGAGTCCTCAGCAAGCTGGACGTGATGCGTGCCCAGATGGGCTCCGACCGGGTGTACGATGTCATTGACGACTTGCTCGAGGGAGTTCCCCTCGTCACGCTGATTGAGAAGGCGATTGATGTCGAAGACCCGGAGAAAGTGGGCGAGGAAACCGAAGACGCGCTACGGGAAGCCTCCCAAGAGAAGGCCGACGCCCTTGTATCCCTCCAAAAGAAATCTTCACTCGCCTCTCGGCTTGATCTCCGAGCCGCCCGGGAGCTGCGCGACGCATCGGATGAGCGAAGGCTTCAGCCTCTCTTCATCCAGAGATTTTTTGAACGTGCCTGGGTGGCTTGTGGTGGAACCATCAACAAGGACGACCACTTTCCGGTCTGGCACCTGGGACCAACTCCCGCCTCACTCTCCGACCTTGCGAGGGAACGTCGAGTCTCGGTCCCGGAGCACTACCATTTCCCCATTGTTTTCGACAAACAACTCGTCAGTGTCGCCAGCCGGATTCCAGTCCCCGACAACACGAAACTGTTAGGCCCCGGGCACAACTTGTTCGACTCGCTCATTGAATGGGCCATCAGAGAGGCCCGCCATGATTTCGCCAAGGGAACCGTTTTAGTGGATCCCAACCTCGCCATGCCTCAGCGCATCTGGCTGGTGCGTTCCAAGATCCAGGATGGGAGAGTCGAAAGGAAGAAGCGTTTGGCCCATGAGCGCCTTGTGGTTGTGGCGGAAGACCACATGGGCATACGGTCCACTTCGCCGTCTTACTTGCTAAACTGTCTCCCGCCTGTCGGTGAACAGGACAAGCCATCACTGCAGGATCGCCCCATCGAAGAGATCCAGGCATGGACCTACGAGCATATCACAGAGAAGCAACTGGAATCGGTCCAGGAAACCAGGCGAGAGGAATGCGACCTGCGAAGGAACTATCTGAACACGGCCTTCACCGACCTCATCCTGGAGCTGCAAGGAGAACTGAACGATCTCCAACAAGCCAGTCTCTTCGGCGAGAGCAACGCTGAAGAACGAGAGCGCCTACAGCAGCGGATCGAGGAATTAAAAGGCCGAAAACTGGACAGGATGAAGGAACTCGATCTGATGATGAATCTCACGGCAGACCTTCCCGAAGCGCTCACCCAAGCCCTGGTTGTTCCTCCTCCTGTGGCGGCTGTCGAGAATGAGACCCCCACTCCTTCCTCTGGAGTGCCGATGCGCCGCGACGACGAAGTCGAGGCAATCGCGATGGATGTGGCGATGCGTTACGAACGCAGCCGGGGCTGGACCCCCTTCGACGTCCATGATGACGGCGAGCATTACGACATCCGCTCCGAGGGTCCGGACGGCGAAAAGCGGTTCATTGAAGTGAAAGGTCGGTCTCAATCCGGCGCGATCATCCTGACCGGTCCCGAACTGGATAAGCTCAGGCAACTTGGAAACCGGGCCTGGCTCTACATTGTCACCTTTTGCAAGTCTGACACTCCACGCCTTCAAGTCATTCAGGATCCCATTCCGAAACTGAATCCGGAGATGCTGTATCGGCAGGTGCAGTTCTTGATCCAGGAAAAGGATTGGTTCAAGCAGGGAGCGGAAGTGGAGTTGGGAGAGAGTGAAAATGCCGGGATGTGATTCAGCAGGTGCGAGGTGGTTACGGTGTGATCTCCATGTCCACACACCATTTGATGGCGAAAAAAAGTTTGGTGAAGACATTCGAGGTGCCATCGACGCTTTCAAGAAGATGAACACCCAGAGATTTGCTGAGATTGCAGAGAGATTCGTTGGGGCGTGTCGTTCTGCCGCTAACGGTGAGGGATTGGACCTCGTGGCTTTGACAGATCACAATAGCATAGACGGATATCGGTATCTAAAACCACAATTTGAATCCTTAGCTCAGCAGGCCAAAGATCAAGGTTTACAAATGCCCTCAATACTTCCGGGTGTCGAGTTCTCCATTGGTGGGGAGAGACCGATTCATTTCCTTGTGATTTTCTCCTCGAATACAGATGCCGGTGCAATCGATGGAGCGATCACACATGTTTTCGGACCAAGTGACCGGTTTGACCCAGGGAACGGTAATCCTCGAACGACTGGTCAATCAGTCGATGACTTTCTGAAGCGCCTATTTGAGTACTGTCGTCCTCCTTCTGGAGACCGTCACATGGAGTTTGTGGTTCTTCCAGCCCACGCGGATGACCGGAAAGGGGCGCTCAGGGAAACTACCGGCGAGCTGACGTCCCGGGACGGTAAAATCACTGTTGCAACAACTTTGTGGGATGAGATGAAGGGTCACTTGCGGCAGAGGGTCATCACGCGCCGTGACTGGAATGGATTCCAGACAGCGTCATCGTTTGATCGGCTTCCCCAACCCTACAAAGACCTGCTCTTTCAATGGTCCGCCGCAAGACGTGGAGATAAATGGGAAACTTTGACCGAAGGGCAGAAGGAACGCTTCCGCGAACTACGTCACTGGCCACTGATCGAATGCTCGGATCCTCACAAATACGAAGCTATTGGCGCTCGATATACATGGCTCAAAATGGAAATCCCTGATGTGGAGGGTATTCGCCTCTCGCTTCTGGACCCGGAATCTCGACTTCGGCGAATGGCTGATGGTCCGCCTACTCATCGCTATACCCATCTTGAATCCTTGCGAATTCGAAACACAGACTTCTTTGATGACATCCAGATTCCCTTTAGCCCTTGTCTCACGACGCTTATCGGTGGAAGGGGTTCAGGAAAGTCCACCGTTATCGAGTATTTACGGCACGCGCTCGATAGAGCTCGTCAGGAGGATTTTACCGGAGAGGGAATGAAAGAGATCCGAGGTGTTGTTCAGCAAATCCTTGGTCAGAAAGATGAGAGAGACTTCGGGGAATCGGAGGGAACGCTTCTCCCATCATTCACCATCGATCTCGATGCTGTTGTGGCGGGAAGGCACTACAGACTTAAGAGGGATAGCGGAGGTCTCAGCATCCTGAAAGACCCGGATACTCCGGACGAAGAACCAGTGCCACTTGACGCAAGAAGTTTGGTGACCCCTCGGATTCTTTCGCAACGACAGATCGCTCGAATTGCTAAGGACTCTTCCTCGCAACGTCACGAGATCGACGCGCTAATTGACCAAGATGAAATGGCGGAGATCTCCAAGTCTTGCCATGATCTTCAAAATAGCATGGCTCAGCTGCAGATAAGGCGCTCCCAACTTTCCGATCAGATGAAGACGCTTCCTGGCCGGGAAACCGAATTGCAAAAGGTAAAGGATCAAATCATATTCTTGGAGCAAGGGTCACGAAGAGAGGTTCTCTCGCAATTCGAGAAGTACGAGTTGGAACGCGAGTGGTTGGAAAACACGATTAAAGAATTGCAGGTGAGATCCAAAAATCTCAGAGAACAACACGAAGCAATTAAAGCAGCCACTGACGGCCTCCCCGCTATTCCCGATGGTAGTCCATCCACAACATGGCTTACTCAGATCGCAAAGCTGGTCGCAGATCGTTTCGTACAAACTTCGGCATCAATCGAGGCTGAATCAACCTCAATTCAAGACCTAATTCGCTTGATATCCGAGCAGCGTTCCAAGCAGTGGCAACCGGCATACGATCAGGCCCGTACAGCCTATGAAACTTTACGCGCTGAGATGGAAGAGAGAGGAGTGGATTTCGGGCAGCATGAAAAGCTCCTTCAGCAACGGACACGACTTGAGCGAGAGGTGACAGGACTTCGATCTCTCAGTAACCAACTCGAGAACTTGGAGACGACGATTCAAAAAACACGGAGTGAACTTGTCCAAATTCATGAGAAACGACTTGCTCTCCGGCGAGGTCAGGCAAGTACGCTTGAGGAAGTAGATGCCGATGTTCGGATCGAAGTGATCCCTTTTGGGGACCGAAATGACTTTGAGAGTCGGAGAGAGGAATGGTTCGCAGGAACCGGCTTGCAAGAACGCGATTGGAGTACCCTTGTTGAAAATGTCTTCAAGACAAATGGCTCCGTTTCTGATCGAATCGCTGCGCTTGTAAAAGCCTTTCGGAACGACTTACAGGTGAGTTCTTTACAAGGGCGACCCATAGATCATGACACATCCGCAGTGGCTGAACTCCTCACATCGGAGGGAGAAAACCGCCTTACAGGCCACTTCTTTCGGGTCTTTGAACGATCAGATCGTTTGCGCCTGGACGAAATGGAACGATTCCTTCCCGAGGATGCCGTCGAAGCACGAGTGCGAACCCCAGAAGGGGATTTCAAACCAATCACGACCGGGTCCGTGGGACAGCGGAGCACTGCCATACTCAGTCTACTGCTCTCCGCAGGAGACCAACCTCTCGTCATCGATCAACCCGAGGATGATCTGGACAACCGTTATGTTTACGATGTGGTTGTCAACTTACTTCGCCAGAAAAAGTTCTCCCGCCAGATAATAATTGCAACGCACAACGCGAACATTCCAGTTAATGGGGACGCAGAACTCATTGTGGCTCTCGGCGTAGAAGACAGAATGGGCTCTATCCTCTGCGCTGGAAGCATTGATCATCCTGAAATCAAGGACCATGTGAGTGTAATTATGGAAGGCAGTGCGGAGGCGTTCAGGTTGCGTCGGGACCGTTATGGCTATTAGAAAGTGGCGAACAACATGACGAAAAGTGTTGGTGATCAATCCCCCTGCCCGCGCCTGATTGAAGTCGCCCTCCCCATCCGTGAGATTTCGGCAGAGAGTGTGCGCGACAAGTCGCTGCGGCATGGGCATATCTCGACCCTGCATCTGTGGTGGGCGAGACGACCGCTCGCGGCTGCGAGAGCGGTCGTGTTCGCCTCGCTGGTTCCTGATCCCGATGATTCTCGATGCCCGCAGGATTTTCGGAACCTGGTCGAGCAACATTTGAAGGCGAAGGTTTCCTTACTCCTCAAGTCGTATCGGCGAGGGCGCAACTCGATTCTGGATGAGGATCCCTATCGCCCGTATGAGGGGATCCCGGACACGCTTCGGAATCGTCTTCTGATGTTCATCGCCAAGTGGTCCAAGGAATGGCTGGAGTTCGAGAGTGGAAAGTTGGGCAGAAAGCCTCAACCGAAGGAGATGCTCGATGACCGCTCCCTGGTGAAGTGGGAAACCTCCGATCCTGAAAACTTGCAGGGGCAGGAGATCCTTCGCATCGCCCGTGATTTCGTGAAAGCGGCAAATGGCGGCGAAATTCCAACGGTCCTGGACCCGTTTGCGGGAGGCGGAGCAATCCCACTTGAGGCGGGCCGCCTCGGTTGCCAGCCCATCGCCAACGACTACAACCCGGTCGCCTATTTCATCCTTCGGGCCACTTGCGAGTTTCCCCAGAAGTACGGAAAGCCCGGGAAGCGGAAAGTGGTGTTCGAGGAGAACGGTCGGAAGATCGAACACCTAGACGAAGTCCCCAATGTCCTTGTCCACGATCTGGAGAAATGGGCGAACTGGATTCTGGAGCGAGCACGGAAGAAGATCGGACACCTCTATCCCAGCGGAAAGGATGGCCGACTTGTTGTCGGCTACTTCTGGGCGCGGACAGCCCCCTGTTCCAATCCCGCTTGCCGTGGGGAAATCCCCCTCCTTCGGAGCCTCCTTGTGTGCGACAAGCCCGACAAGAAGGTTGCCCTCGCAATGGAGGTGGACAAAGCGAATAAGGCTGTATCGTTCAGTATTGTGTCTGGCAGGCTGATCCGAGAAACCGAGGGGACAATGCAGAGCCGGGGAAATGTCCGTTGTCCCTTTTGCGAACAAATCACAAGAGTTGCTGACCTCAGGACCGCAGGGCTAAATGGAACGATGGGGGGCCGCCTAGTTGCCGTCATCGTCGATGGCCGCGACGGGAAAGAGTACCGCCCCGTTGAAGCCGTTGACATTCGCGCCTTTGAGGACGCTGCTTCAATCGAGGTCGAACGGCCATCCGAGCTAATCCTTCCAGAGATTAACGCCGAAGAATCGGAGGAAGATGTATCCAACTCAACGGGGATCAGGGTTCACCTTTACGGCATGAAGACCTGGGGTTCTCTCTTCAATCCTCGCCAGCTCCTCGCTATGCAGACCTTCGTGGGTTGCCTCCATGAAGCGCTCATTCTGATGAAGGGCGAGATGGATGATGCGGAATACCTCAAAGCGGTTGGGATTTACCTGGGATTGTGGCTGAGTCGTGTCGCGATGTTTCAATCAAATGTGGGCCGCCTATTGCCGGATTTAGAGGCGGTCACGCACCCGTTCAACGCGGCGCGCTTGCCAATGACGTGGGACTACCCAGAAACGACACCCTTCGCCGAGACATCTGGCGGGGCCTGGGGCCAAATCGACTGGATGGTTCGAGTTATTCAACATGAATCTGAAGGTGGAACTCCCGCGCAAGTGTTGGTCGGCGATGGGTCGCGCTTGACACTAAGTGACACGAACGTGGTTGCTACTGCAACCGATCCACCCTACTTCGACGAGGCAGCCTACGCGGATCTTTCGGATTTTTTTTACGTCTGGCTCAAGCGCACGGTGGGCGAAATCGTTCCTGAAGCCCTTGCCACGCCTCTCACTCCCAAGTTCGATGAAGCCACCGCTCTCAAGCATCGCCATGGAGGGGATGGTGCCGCGGCGGACAAGCATTTCACGGACAAGATGGCCCAGGTGTTCTCGGAGGCAAAGCGTGTCACCAAGCCGGGCGGCCTTTACTCGATTGTGTTCGCGCACCAGGAAACGCACGCTTGGACCGCGCTAATCCGGAGTCTGTTCGCTGCTGGGCTGACCATCGATGCTACATGGCCGATCGAGATGGAGCGCAAGAACAGACCGAGGGGCATCAACTCTGCGGCGCTCGAGACTTGCATTACGGTCATCTGCCAGCCCCGGATCGTCGGGCACGCTGCCTCGTTCAAAGACGTGCGGAAGGAGATCGAGACGACGGTAGCCGATGCGGTCAAGCGCTTCTGGTCTTATGGGTTTCGCGGGGCGGATTTGATCGTGGCGTGTTATGGACCGGCCGTGGGCGTCTTCGGGAAATACGAGCGGGTTGAGAAAGCGGATGGGACGGCGGTGAGCGTCCCGGAACTCCTGGAGTTGGCCCGCATCGCCGCGCGGGACGCCATCGCCGGCGAGTTTCGCGGCGACAATCTCTCCACCCTCTACTATGTCTGGGCCAACCTCTATGGTGCCTCGGAGCAATCCTGGGATGACGCCCGCCTGGTCGTCCAGATCGGCGGCGACGCCGAAAATGCAATGGAGGTCGCGCGCGGGCAGGGGATCTTCGAAGTGGATGGCTCAAGGTGCCGCTTGTCCCTTCTGAACGACCGCGCCAACCGCCGAGGTCTCGGCGTTGATCTGAATCCCCCTCTCATCGACAGCCTCCACCGGGCGATGCTCTACTGGAAACAGGAAAAGCGCGCGGAGCTGGTTTTGTACCTGAACGAGCGCAGCCTGCTCGAAGATGGCCCCTTCTGGAAACTCGCCCAAGCCCTCTTCGAGGTATTGCCACGCGATGTTGAAGACTGGAAACTTGTGAACGCGTTACTTGGGGAGAGAAACACACTGAGAGTCGAAGCTAAGCGGGCAGTGCCTCCGGTGGAATTTCAGAAACGGCTGTTTTGATGAAAAGGAGTCAATATGGACTCGCAATCCCGTTTAGAGCGAGTATTGACTGAGTATCGCGAAAAACTCTGCGTAATTCCCGGAGACGAAATGGATTCGGGCGTCTTTTTCCGTTCCCTGACGTTCACCACCGGTGAAGACTATGGGGCCAACGATTTCCTGTTTTTTATGAATGTTCGCCGTGAGGGAGTTTTTGTATGAATGATCTCAAGCCCTGGTATGCGGTGGCGACACCGCACGAAGACATCCGTGCCGGAAGACTGGAAGAGTCCGTGTTCGCCGCGAACATCTGGGCGGTTGTCCAAGGAACGGCCCCCCAGGTCTATCTCGACCCGGAAGAGTTCTTCAAGAAATCCTATATGACCGTTGGGCTCTCAACTGTTCTCGGTCGGGTGGCCAAGTCGCTTCAAGGCGGAGAGGCGGGCGACCGGATCATCAGCCTTCAGACTGCTTTCGGCGGCGGGAAGACTCATACGTTGGTGGCGCTTTGGCACCTGGCAAGGAACTCGGAGAGGATACGGAAGTCTTCCGAGTTCGACGGGATACGAGAGTCCTTGGGGGGAGAGATCCCTACTGGAGTCAAAGGGGTCGCTGTTTTTACGAATGCCTCCTGCGACGCGACACAGGGTCGTCGGACCCCGGAAGGGGTTCATACGAGAACTCTCTGGGGAGAACTGGCCGTACAATTGGGTGGCAAGGATCTCTATGAACTCGTCCGGGCGAACGATGAAACCCAGCGAGTTCCCCAAGGACTATTCGTTGAACTTCTGAAGAAGGTTTCACCCTGCCTGATTCTCCTTGATGAACTGGCCGATTATTGTGTCGGCGCTGCGGCTGTGCCAGTGGGAGACACCACACTGGCCGATCAAACCATCTCCTTTATCCAACACCTGACCGAGGCGGTTCAACAGGTTCCAGGGGTTGTTGTGGTCGCCACACTTCCCGCCAGTAAGTACGAAGTGGCCCAAAGCGAGAAGGGCCAAGAAGCATTTGTGACCTTGGAGAAGCGATTCCAGCGGCTCGGGTCGGACGTGAAACCAGTGGCCGATGAGGAGATCTATGGGGTCGTACGCTCACGTCTCTTCGAAACAATCACTCCTCAAGGCGATGAGGATTATCCGAGGAAAGCCGCCCAGGCTTATCTCAACATGTACCTCGCGCACCAAAATGAGGTCCCCTCCGAAGCCACCAGGACAACCTACCGGGACCAGATCGAGAATGCCTTCCCCTTCCATCCGGTCTTGATCGATGCGCTCTACACGAGGTGGGGTTCACATCCGGACTTTCAAAGAACCAGGGGAGTGTTGCGCCTCCTGGCCAGTGTGGTCGGCGATCTGTGGAATCGACGGGGGAGCAATACGCAAACGCAACACCTCATTCAGCCCTGTCATATCCGCTGGTCCATCGACGCCATGCAGGCAGCCCTCACCAGGCTGTGGGGGCCAGCCTACCAATCGGTGGCTGCCGCCGATGTGGTCGGCGAAAGATCGAACGCTTGGCTTTTCGATGAAGAACGTGGAGATGACTACCGTCGCGAGGCTATCGGGCAAGGATTGGCCTCAGCGATCCTTCTGGGTTCCTTTGGAGGTCAGGGACAGAGATCAGGCTTCAGCAGTAAGGAATTGAAGTTGACCTGTTCTCGGCCCGGTTTAAACTGGAGCTACACAGACGGCGCGCTACTTGAGCTGGAGACCAGGTCTTTTTACCTGCACGGGACTTCGGCGGGGTCCCTCGGAAAAAGATATTGGTTTGGAACCAAACCCACTCTCAACAAGTTGATCGTGCAGTACCGGCAAAGCGTAGCAGGCGAAGGATTCGAAGAAGAAATTCTGGGAGCGTTGAAGGATCAGACTCCAAGCGACTCAGGATCGGAAGCGACATGGAGAATCCTAGTTGATCCAGGCGAAGAACTTCCGGAGCAGAAAAGCCTGACACTCCTTCTCCTTCCACCGAGTCTGGCATGGGGCGATACAGACGACGGACAGAAGGAGACGAAGGAACACGTTCTTCGATTGAGCGCCTGGTGTGGACGAAAGGACCGACTCTATCGCAATACCCTCTTGTTTCTTGCCGCCACTCCCAGAGGTATGAACAAACTCCGACAAGCCTTTCGTGAGCGGGCCGCTTTACAGGGAGTTAAACGCGACTATGGGGGCCAATTAGATGAAGAACAGAAAACCGAACTGAAACAGAAGATTGAAGCGGCCGAGGAGGCCTGCCTAGAAGCCCTCGGTCCCGCGTATACCGTGGCGCTGAGGATCTCTGGTCAGGAGATCGAGATAGCGCCCCTTGCCGATAGTCGGCCTGTCTTCTCGGATCATCTTAAATTCCTGTGGGGCACTCTTGTCGAAGACGAAGAGTGGATCCTTCGGCGCGTGGGCTATGTCACTCTGCGGGATACGGGCCTTGTTCCCGAATCGGGTGGCATCAATCTCAAGGATGCGGTCGATGCCTTCTTGAGGTTCACGGACAAACCCGCCGTTGCTTCCAAATCCGCTGTTACAAGCGGACTTGTCCAAGCCTGCAAGGATGGTTATGTCGGGATTGGCCGAGGGGCCGCATACTCGAATCTTCAGGCGAGATACTGTCGCCAGGAGGTTATGCTTGACCCGAGCGAAGATGGGGTATGGATTATTCCACCCTATGATCCTGCTGTTGAAAAGGGCAAGGCGGAGACACCCGGAACGGGTATCAGTCCAACGGGGGGTGTCGCTACCACCATCGAGCCAGGGGAACCGGAAACGATGGATTCCTCAACCGGCAATAGGTCAAGTGTTCCGCCAAGTACCAGCAAAAGGATTAAGCATATCCGAGTCGCCGGAACCGTCCCGGTGGAGAATTGGAGCGAACTGTTCACCTGCTTCGTGAACCCCGCCGTCCGGTTACAACCCAAAAGTCTGAAGATCGGAGCCGTTTTTGAGATCGAGATGGACGATCAAAACGCTCTGGATGACAAAGATCCCAGGATCAAGTCAATGCAAGAAGCTGCTCGACAGTTGGGATTGAAGATTGAAACATCAGGGTGAAATCACAGTTGGTTCATGACGGGGTATATGATAGTTGGCTCAAAATTTGGTGGTAATTTGTCGCAGGGAGGTATCCGATGACTATCGAGTTGTCCATGAATTGCGGCGGGAAACGATTGAAGGCTGATAGATTGGAAAATCTGATTCGAGTGGCGAAGGACCTGGACGGACTGAAGCTATCAAGAGATGACAGGATACTTGTGATTGGGAAAGGCGCGATCTTTCACGCCTACGGAATCGCAAAGCAGGACATGGAGAAGATCGAATCCGAGACTAACGCGGTCAGATTGGAGATTTCTCTTAACAGACGCATTGACGAGAAACCTTCGAAGAAGGACGCCCAACTCGATATCTCATGGGAAACAAAGATCGACCGGGATGCTTTTCCACAGAGGATTCTTGGAGCCTTTCGGACGGACCCAGACCATGCAAAATGCGGAATTTGTGGCAGATGGACTCAGATCGGAATGGGCGTCAAGTTCTGTCCCCATTGCCAGAACCCATTGGATGTCAAATCGTGGGATAGAAAACTTGGATGTTGCGCTGGTTGCCCCGAGGACCCCGAGGGGGGAAGCGTCTATCATCATTCATACGATTACTGCCCGAAATGCAGTAGACTGCTCAAAAGGATTAACTACCACTGGTTTGATTTTTGTGTGCCGGAGGAACACTTCTTGGGGAACGGAATCCCTCTCAGTGAACTCGACATTGGCAGTGATTTGATGGTTCCCGATGAGTGAAAACGAAGACACGCTCGTCGTTAGCAAAACCAACGAATTCCCCCTATAGTGGACAGCTCGTCAACCAGCCAGAAGAATACTAAAACTCCAGATGAGGGTTGATGCACCCAAAAGAATTTACCCGTGCAGATGTGCAGACGCCTGGAAGGCCGCCGCTCTCGGCGCGGCTAAAATCACCCTCCCCCCACACCCTATTCTTTTCTGTTTTCCAAATGACCAGTTCATGAGCCTGAGCATGCGATGATGCCCGCGATGGCGGGGTTTTTGTCGTTGTCACGTACCTCTGCTGCGACGGTTTATCCTGATTCATAGGACCGGCGTGGAAGCGGAGGGGAGCTTTTCCTAGAGTATCTTGGCACGATTTTGATTGGCGTGTGCGGACTGCACGGTGCACGGTGCACGGTTTGGATTCCTTCGATTCTTGTTGATTTTTGGGGTGATGTGCGACTGTGCAGACGTACGCTGGGGTAGCGGTGGGAGTGGACCGCTTTGGTTCGAGTTCGTTGAGTGTAAGGTTCGGGTTGAGCCGGATCGCACTGTCCGGTGAGATCCAGTCTGACTGAACTAGCCTAAAAACGCTTACAGGAGAGAGCCTGCGGCCCATCTGTAATTTCCACATCCAGTCGCCTACCGAAGGTTCAGTCGGTGGGTTCGTCTTTTGCATCAAGATTCTAGAGGACCTCCTTCAACTCCTCGATCCCATCTTTTGGAAGTCGGCACACGGCTTCCAGGAGGCGGCCAAGGTCTTTGTCACTGACTTTCCACCCGGCCGATTCGAGATTGAGCCGTTGGAGCAGCAGGGTTCTTCCCACACCACTGGGCCTGAGGTAAGCATCATGTGCGATCCGCTCGATATGTTGGGCAGTGGAAATGTCAAGTGTCAGATTGAGCTGGCAGCCAATCTTCAGCATGGTGCCTGGCCTCCTTTCGAGTTCGTAAAGGGTACCCATAGTGTGGTTTCTCGGTAACGTCAATTGCCGGAAAGCGCAGTGAGGGGCTTCTCCCTGAAGTGTCGTGTCGGTGTACCGGCTCGCGCCTCCAGAAACCTTCAGGGACTTTGGGGAGACCTCCTAGGAAATAGAAGGAGGTCCTCCTCAGCTCCGTTTACGGCTAAGAATTGCGGCATGGTAATCCAGCCCGTGTAAGGCCTGTGCATCAGTCCTTTTCGTCTCTGCACGGGGTTATCCTCAAGGGAATGAAGGTGTTGAGTTGTTGGGTGTGCAGATGTGCGGACCTATATGTGAAGGGCCCATCTGATACGAAATCGCCTTTTCCTGTAGACACGACTGGTAACGACAACTCCTTCTGATGAAGCACGCCAGGGGCTCATCCTCATGGCTGAATGCTTTGAGCCGGGCCAACAGTAGATTCGGTCTACTTCCGGTAGATCTTCTTCCGACCTGCCCCTTTGAGAAGGAACCTGTCCTTATGTTGAATGTTTCCACACTTGGAAAACCTTCCCCAGCAAATTCTTAGAGTCACCTGCGAGTGGCCTGATCCGCCGAGATTAGAGTTCCCAATAGATCCTGAGGAATTAGGTCCTCCGAGTACCGCATCAGCGGTCGAAGTAATCATAAGTGAAGGAGAAATATCATGGCACACGAAAAACAGCTTACCGCAGTTCGTAGATTCCTGAAGAAGCTGGGTTTCAAATACCTCCCGGCACCAGATGATCAATGCCTGGTTGTACCCATCCGGGGAATTTTTGGAGAGTGGATCACCCTCTTTCAGATTGTCCAAAAACCAGCAGCACTTGTTTGCACCTCTTTCCTGCCAACTGTTATTCCTGAAACCAAACTGTCCATCATGGGGACATTGTTGACGGAACTTAACCAAGTTCACTTATTTTCAAAATACATTTTGGACATGCAAAACCGCAGGATCACAATCCGCACGAGCACTTTTCTTACAAATAATTTACAGATACCCGAAGTTTTATGTCTCGAGACCTTTCAGGTGAACTTGATAACCGTGGATACGTTCTTTCCAGTTTTGGCAAAGATCATCTCAGGAAACCTTACGGCAGAGGAGGCTCTCCATGTGCTTACAAATGGTCCAATGAAAGCACACGAAGAGTCTATAGGAATAGGTTCTAGTTCTGACGGCTTTTCGACGCTATCAGGACTGAACTGAGTCAATAATCGATGAGACATAAATCAGTAGGACATCCTGTTGCTGCACAGATGCACAAGATCAAAAGAGAAATGCACAGGGTTAAGTCATGTATTTTGAGTTGGTTCCAATCAAGTGTGCAGATGTGCAGATGGTTTAGGAATAAGGACTACACTCAGAAAGGAGAACATGGATATGGATGACACAGAGGAGATGGAGAACTCGCACGAATCGGAATCTTTTGATGATATTGACGAGGCCGAATCCGTGGAAGATGAAGAAGAAGAGTCGGAAGAATGGTCTGTGGAAGGCGAGGCCTCTGGATTTATGGAGATTTTTCACGACATGGCTGATAGTGAAGACTCTGATGCAGACACCGATTGGGGGATAGATTTCGGTAGCGCAGTGGGATTCATCAAGCCCATTGTGAAAGTCTTTGATGATATGCTGTACATAGGTTCAAAGGCCATGGTCACAGCGGTCAGATTCGGATACAGGATGGCGAAGGACAAGTTGCGTGAAAGCACACGTCAAAAGGAATATGTCGAACCGGAGGAAGAGCCAGAGGAGGAAGAAGAGGATCCATTTTCGAATGACAGTGGTAACTGACAAGAATTGTCTCTTCTTGCTCCAACATCACCTTCTGGTATGTGGAGATTCAATGTCCGAGTGGTTCCCAATCTTTTACGTCCGCTTCAAGGCTTCTAATCTTCGAATCTGATCTTTTTCTTTGCGTGGGCTGCGTTTCCCCTGATGTGCTGCCTCTACCCTAGAAGATGCGGGGAAATTCCATGCTCGCTTCCGAGCTGCCCCCAGTTCTCTCTAGGGAGGTCGAATTATGAAGTCGACATGCAGACGTGGCGAAAAGTTTTATTGGATGGGGAAGCCTTGGGCATGCTTGGATGTTCAGGAAAAGCAACTGCTTGCTCTCCAGCTCCATACTGGGGACGTGCGTGTTTTTCCGTTGAGATCCCCAAGGGCCAAGACTGGGAAGCAGTACATTAATCTGATCAAAGCAATAGACGAGTTGCACTCGCGGATTGTACCTGGATCCATCGTGGATACCGATGATGGCATGGTAAAGATAACAAAGGTTTTTCGTTCCGGAAGTGCTGAAGGTGTGAATGAAAAGGGAGATCGCTGTCCGATTGATCGATGGATTTTGATGGGCAAGATTGCAAAAGCTTTGGTGGCAAAGAGACAGTCCCTGCCCGTATCAACCTCAACGAAATTAAAAACCTTTGATGATGTGACTCCTTCTCCAATCAACGAGAAGGAGTCGGTCCCGGTCTCCAGCAATCAGTCAGGTATAGTTGGGCGTATCTGGAAGCGATTCGTTGAGGTCCTCTGTAAAGGGATTCCTTCCCAGTATTCCAAATGGTTTGGTCGAAGTAATCATGAGGTGAATCCCGATGAAGGCAATGCTCATGGATAAGAAGATCATGGTCGTTGGCGATCACCCAATAATAGTATATAAAAAGGAGACATATAGATGCTCACGAGAAACGTCCCAATCAATGATGTGTTCAACTTCATAAAAGAAAACGGCACCATCCCAGTTCAGGATACCCGGCGCTCACAGAAAGAGATTAATAAAGCACTGATTGAAGTTGAAGAAAAGGTCTGGTATGACCGTCGCCGGAAAGCGATGGAGCAGGCAAAATCAACTGGAATATCAGTCGAATATAATGGAGAAACGGGAGAGGAAGATACGGAGTTGGAGATTGAGGAGAAATACCCGGCTTCCGAACTTGGGCCATATTCCGATTTCGAACGCGGCTTCTTGACTGGAAAACTTGCTGCTCTTCGCTGGGTATTGGGGTGTGAGTAATAGGTCTTGACATAGAATATAATATACAGCGGTCAAAGGACTGAATTGACCAAGGGTAAAGTGGGGAGGTTGGGGCGTAATGTCTCTACTTCCCCTTTTTTATGTATGGATTTCTGTCTCCGATCCAGAGCTCTCGCTACATCGTGATTGGAAAAAGGGAGCATAAGGCTCCCAAAGAAGAACAATGATCAAGAGACAGTGGTGAGACCATATTCAATCCCATAATACTCTCGCACCTTCAGATCGTCGAAGGCATCAAGCGTGGGTTGAAGTTCAAGTGAGACCCGGATGAACTGGCCATTCACATAAATCAGATCCCAGACCTGACCAGCCTCGGGTCCGTAACAGCAGAATTCCGCTATCTGGATTCTTACTGCTGCGGCTATTTCGTTCAGACAGTCCTGCAAGACTTCGTCATTGACTGGGCCATGTAAGCCATTGTCAGAGGGATGGTAAGGTCCATCCAGGACAAAGGCACCCTGTTCCAGAGTCATGAGGAGGCTGATCAATCCCCATTCTTCGACGATCTGTTCGACCTTTTCGACATCCCCTTCATACTGGCACAGGCCGTAGACATGGGTTGGGTCACTCATGGTATTCTCCTTTCGTACGTGACAGGGGCGCGGGTCAGCCAGGGCATCCCCGCGCCCAATTAGATTCTCAGGCAACTGCTCTACGGACTTCTTCGAGTGGCGCGCCAGTAATCAAGGAGTCGAGCCGATCTTCGACCTCTTCCTCGTCGACTGTGGTGCCGTCTTCCTGCCAGGATTCCTTGAGGTCATCGAGGAATTTCTGCAGGTCGATATCCTGTTCCTGTTGCTCGAAGAGGCGGCCATCGAGAGCGAGTGAGGCGGCGGCTTCTTTGTCTTTGATCAGGTCCCACATCTTCTCGTCGATGCTGCCGCTGGTGAGGGCGACATAGATGTGGACCTCGCGCTTGGAGGTGAGCCGGTGGGCACGGGCGATGGCCTGATCGAAGGTGGCGTAGTCCCAGGGCAACCCTGAGACGATCACCGAGGATGCGTTGTCGAGGTTGTGCCCCAGTGACATGGCGTTAATACCCGCGCACAGCACTCGAAATCTTCCTTTCCGAAAGTCGGTGACCAGGTCGGCACGTTCACCAGGACTCTTGGTGGTGGTCTCCTCGCCGTTCGTTTTGACAATATGGCAGGCAGAGATCCCGGCCTCGTTGAGGAGTCCAGCAATCAGCGGCCCGTATTCCATCAGCGACGAAAATACGACAACCTGTTCGCCGCGTTTGACACATTCGATAGCCTGCTGCACCACAGCGAGGTTTTTAGGGGTCATGTTGGGGCTACGCCACCAGGAGTCCTCGCTCTGGCAGTTGGGGAGGGTGGAGGCAAACTGAAGTTTCCAGTACAAACCCAGGATCGCGCTCATGCGTTCGACCATGGCCATGCCCATGTCGGTCTCGTGCGTGGCGATATACCAGTCCGGGAAGCCTTTGAGCCAGTTCTTGTATTGGTCGCGTTGCTGGGTGCCGAAGGGGACCCGGATTTCATGAAATATACGCGGGACCAGGATCTCACCGGTTTCCTCCTTGCGACGGCGGATGATCGAACTCGCCAGCAGCCGCCAGAGGATCGCGAGGTTAGTGACCTCTGGCAGGACTTTCTCGCGGTTCTTCTTGCCGTCTTTGTAGGTGGCTTCGATCACGGCAAAGTCCTGGGTGAACTTGGTCTTGCCATTGGTGTAGTCGAAGGGAAACCGGGGCGTGTTATTGCCCAATCCCCACCATAAGAGCCAGAAGGCATCCGGGATGTAGTTGCGGACAGGTGTCCCGGTAAGCAGCAGTTTGTGCTTGCAGCGGATGCCCCGGACAGCCAGTGAGGTCAGGCTCTCATCGGCCTTGATCTTGGTGCCTTCATCCACCACCACCACACCTTGTTTGAAGACCTTGGTGAGCCACTGGTAGGCTGGTTTGACCCGCTTCTTGTAGTGGGTGTAACCACATTTGGTGCAGATGGGTGGATCCCAACCTTCACGCAAGGAGGCCGAACAGGCTGGACAGTATTCCCGCGAGGAGAGGAACACGGGATGCTCCTCATAGTCCTCGATCTCGGAATTCCAGCGAGACACTTTGCGGCCTGAGTCCCACCGTTTTTCTGGCAGAACATCCGAGGCCCTTCCGTTGCGGGACAGGGCTTCATACCAGGTGATATACCAGCCACCAGCCGAGGGATTCTTGCGAAAGCGGTCATACAACTTGCGGGCCTCGCCGATGCCGTCGACCAGCTGGAGCCGCTGTTTGAAGAAACGTTGGGCTTCTCGTTGCCATTGGGGAACCAGGTCCTGTGGGACAATGAACAACACTCGCCGTGCGGACTTGGCGATGGATTTGTCCATGATACCCTTCGCGAAAGCCATCCCGCCGAGGGTTTTTCCGCAGCCTTGTTCCCAACATAGGACTCCACCGCCTTTGACCAGTAGACGGGCGAGGTCCTCGCGTTGGAAGTTGCGGAAGGCAAAGCCGTAGCGCTTGGCGATACCATCCAGACGCAGCCTTTCGGCCTCCACCTTCTCCGGAAACCGGCTCCCGAGGTTACCCGGATCCGGCATGTCGAAGTGCTCTACCAGGAACTTGAGATGCTCCTCGGATTCGGTGAAGCGCAGGGCTTCGTGGCCTTCATCGGGTGTGATACGGATTTCAAGGACCTTGCGGGTCTTCTTGAATTCTTGCATCTCCACCTCGCCGGAAAGGGTCACATTGGGCTTCTTTCCGTGCTCAGTTTGGACACGTGAGCGAGCGAAAACGGGGTACCGCTTCCCGGATTCAAGGCCCATCTCAGGATGGCTGTGGGTGCACAGGACTGCTTCGGCGTCGGTCAGGAATCCGAGCCGCTGTTGGGGCTTGATCGGGTAGAGTGGACAGGTCGAAAGATCGGCTTCGTCGATGATCTTGTCGATGGCGATCTTAGCCACAGGGTCGATGGTGAGGAATCCGGTCTCGATGAGTTTGTCGCAGTCTTTCCAGAAGCCCCGGTTGACGGCGAAGTAGGTCGGATTGAGGCCATCCAGGTTCTTGACCATTTGAAGCAGGTGACGGTCATGGCGATGAAAAGCAATCTCCTGGTAGGCGCGAAAGTGGATGCGGATGCGCCGGGCTTTGAGGGTGAGATTGTATTCGGGGTGATCCTCGGAATGTTTCCGGTTCTTTACCTCTTCACGCAGGGCTTTCCAAAGACGTTGGACTTCATTTTCCTGGTACAGGTTGAGCAGGACACAAGTGGCGTTTTTCTCGGAGTAGATCTTTCGTGCGAGTTCTTCATCGAGTTCCGCTGCTTTTCGCTCAATCCGGAATGGATCGCCGATGGCTTCGCGGCGTGTCTGCGCGAAGAACATGATCGAACACGGGAGGTCGACATCTTTTCCGAACAGGTCGGGGACATCCACAATGGCATAGATGTGGCTGGCTTCTGGTATCGTAAGGATTTCCCGGTCGAGACGGTCTTTGCCGCAGATAAGGACACCTTGGCCGTACTCATCAAGCAGGTTGAGACAGTAATGGTAGCACAGGATGGTGGAGTTTGTGTTCTTACCTTCGTTGATTGAAGGCTCTCGCCAGGTGAGCCCAAAGGGTGGATTGGCGACAATCAAGGGAAAGGTGAGACCGATCCTTCTTGCGAGGGGATAAACCTCCTGAAAGTCGGCTTGAATGGCATCATACGGACTATCCTTTCCAGTCCAATCTTTGTCGATTTCGATGCCATAGCGGTTGCTTGCGGAGTGCGGTTGGAGCAGGTTGCCAGATCCAGCAGTAGGATCGAGGACAGGCTGGCCCAGGAGTGTGACCCGGCTTATCCATTGGGCGATCGGTTCAGGGGTGAAAAACTGCTGCAATCCTTTCTCTGTTGTATATTTGCTGGGTGTGAGGATGCTTTTTGAGGAAGCGAGGACTTCCTCAGTGATGGCTCCTCCGGAGAGGAGACTCCCTTTCTGGTGACTCATGATTTTCTCCTATAAAAGGAATGGGGAATGCTCCCTGGTTTGGAGACATTCCCCATCGTTTGTTTTCCCGCAATGCGGGATGCGGATCGGATCTACAGGTTAGGCAAGGAAACTCAGTTCCTCGACATCACCCAGGACAAACAGGATCGATTCCTGAGCACCCTGGAAGCGTGCCAGATTTTCGGCCACCTGACTGCGCTCGAAATCCTCAAGAGAGTCATCATCGAAGCGCTTGTGGCAGTCGTCGATCTTCTCTTCGAGTTGCATAACAATCTGGCGTAGACCACCAGTGGTGCGGACACTACAGCGGATCGTGCCATTGGAGGGTTTGCCGTTTTTGGGTGTGCCGTTGGATGGCGCAGGCTGTTCCTCATCGGAAAAGGTTACTGTGCTGGCGGGTGTAAAACCCACAATTGTTGAGGCTTTGGTCTGACGTCCGGTCACCTTATCAATGACCATCCGGACTTGTTCTCCGGCTTCGCGTTTGGCGGGGGCATTGGTGAGGATCTCACGTACTTGTTCGACCACATTGCGTTGTTCGGAGGGAGTGCACTCAGAGAGTTCGCGGCTGCGTTCGAGGGAGATGATGCCTTCGTCAGTGGCTTTCTTGAGTTCGGCGGTCGAATTCAGAAACCATTCATGCAGGTCCGAAACCGCTTTCTTGCTCTTGCCGATCACGGCAGCAGCGTCTTCATACGATCCACCCTTCTGGCGGATGAGTTGGACACCACGCGCGAGTTCAGTGGGAAGCAGATCAGCGCGTCGTCGGTTCTCTTCGAGGTTGCGGATCTGGGCCTCAGTATCGGTGCCTTTGAAGAAGGAGGCTTCGACATGGGCTTCGTTGCCATCCCAGTAAAGTTTGTAACCGTTGCCTTCCTCGCTGAATTTGTTTTTGAATTCTTCGAGGAAATTGTTTAGGATGAATGTCAGGTGTCTCACTCGGCGTTCACCGGCGGTGAGGTCATAAAAGTCCATCTTCTGACCGTCCACACGTTGACGGATAGGGCGGACTTCGACGGGGTTGATCAGTCCGTTTTGTAGCAGGGACTGGACGAATTCTGGGTCGATGGCTTCGGCCCGTTCGCGGCAGCGGCAGTTCTCAATGAATTCGCCGATGCGGATCTGTTTGATGGGGATGAGTGGCATAGTGTGGTTACTCCTTTGCTTGGACGCACCGGTAGCGTGGCCGATGATTCGGTGAGTGCTGCCGTGTGCTTTATCTGGTTGCTCTGGGTGTTAGGCGGTCTTGGCGAACTTGAGGCAGAGGGACAACAGGTCGAGGGTTTGTGGTGGCTCTTTGTGAGTCCATTGGTCGAGTTGTTCGAGGCGGGCCTGGGCTTTCTGACTAACTGAAATTGGTAGATCCTCGTCGTGAGTGTTGAGGAAGTAGGAGAGGATTTCCATTTCCCAATGCAAATGCTTGGGATGGGCGGGACGGTACTTGGTGAGGGAGAGATGTCTCTTGGCGGTCTTACCCTTCCGTTCGAGAGTGTGCTCTCCATCCACCCACCAATTGTGGCCGTTGTAAAATAGGCCCAGGGTGAAGGGGATCCACTGGTTAGCGAGAAGTGGTTCGAGGAGAGTAGCGATGTGTTCTCGTGTGATATTGATCTTCTCGCTGCTCTTCACACTGAAGAAGCCATCCTTCGAGCGTAACAGTTCAAGAGCGTGTCCATCGGCGGTGCTGAACTGTCCAACGCTATCCCACTTCGGTTTAATTGCTGGTGATTGTAGTGACAGGTGATCTTTTGGAGCGTTGGTGTGAGCCTCTTTCCTTGCTTGGGCAAGATCCTTTTGGATCTGCCGGATATGATTCAGACGGTCTTCACAATCGGTATTACTATCGTTCGGATCCATCACTCCCAAATCAACGGCATAATCGATCATGCGCCAGGCGAATTCCCGTTCGAGCCAGGATACACGTTTCGGCCAGGGATTAGTTTCAGGAGTTTCCTGCAGGTCTTCTTCATCTGATTCTTCATCAGTATCACTGCCATCATCGTCATCAGGAGTTCCTCCCTCATTGGATTCATTACCTGATTCATCATCTTGAGTGACTTCTTCATCACGAAGAGTGACCGGCATGAACATGTAGAGGGTGTCTTTATTTCGAGCGAGGACAGGTTTCGTTCCAGCCTGGAATCGCAATTCCCGGTGACCGAGCCGGATGGCTCGTAAGAGATAGTCGCGGTTGAAGGACACATGGATTGGATCTCCCATCCAGAAAGTAGACCTGAGAGGAAGGCTCGCCTGTGCACCCTGGGACTCAGCACGGAGCAGGAGTTCCTCTCCGGCCTCGAGGGTGACATAGCGGGTCGGTGTCTCGCCACCAGGCATAAGGGGGAGGAGTTCCTCGATCTGCCGGGCGTCTTCCTCATGGAGTTGGACCAGGAGATCTGTGTCGCCGGGGTGTGGGATGATCGCTTCTGGGTCCGGGAAGTTGGGTTCAGGGGTTTGGACCCGGTAAGTCCAGGATCCATTCTTGAACAGGAGTTCATTGGCCGATTTGGCTACCGATAGGGTGGCTCCGTTGAAGAGGACCCGATCGGGTAAAGTTGGACCTACTGGAAGAAGGCACTTTCCCTTCCATGGGAAGGCAATGCTATTCCCAATGAAAATCTGCCTGCCATCGGTGGCCATCATCTGGCTTCTGTCTCCATCAAGGCAGATGCAATCGATGCGGTACCGGGCGATCTCGGTCGAGATGACCTGAGTACAGGTGTTGAAGTAGTCACGGAATTTCTCCGTGTCGAGTCGTGTGAACTCTTCTTCCTTGGAAAGTGTGATTTCAGGGAAGGAGTCGGTGTTTTGAAATTGGTGGCATGAGTGAAGACTTCCGGTCTGCCACTCGGCGTGGATAGTCTGGTTGTCGTTGGTGGTGAAGATGATACAACCTTCTCCTCCTCGTTGAGCGTTGATGCTCTTGAGGGTATCACTGGTGAGGGTGAGAGTGCCTTCGCCTGCGGCATTCTCGAGTGCGTCATTCCTATAGATGAGTGTTTGCTGTTGGAGTGTGGCGTGGGCTTCGATTTGTCCAGGGCTGCTGATCAGTTGAAGGCCGTAAGGACTCTTGGCCAGGATCTTTGCCATGCCTTGGCAGATCTCTGCCAGAGTGCTGCGTGTGATGGTGAGATTCATGGTGAATCTCCTTTCTTGTGCTGAGAGTGGATCGCCATGCGATCTGTGTTGCTGAGAAATGCGGGTTGTTGTATCTCCTTCTCTTGAGAAATTGATGGGATAGTCCTGCCTCTACCCAGAGCACCGTTGACAATGAAGCAAAACGGTTTCCTAGACCGATTCCGAGCGGAATGGGCCTCCTTCGGGGCTTGGGAGAGGCGAGGCTCAATCCCAGATTGACGTTGTCTGTGGTCTCACAGGAACATCGTCATCGAGTTGTGGGATCAGGAAGGAGGGTGGAGTTTAAGAAGCTTTTGCCGATGGGGAGGTAGTAGAAGAGCAAGCGGGGACTTGGTTTTTGCGAGGCCAAACTAAGAGATTCCGAACTGGTATTGCCATGGGAACACTGTTTATCTCAGATCGGAGCAATTGAGGTGTGCTCAGGAGCCTCTTGAAAAAGGACCGGGGAAGTGAGCGAAGAATCCGTATTGATCCACCGGATCTAGTTCGGCGTCATTTCAAAAAACCAAAATGGTCCACTGAGGTGGCGGGGTCGATATCAAAGACAATCTCATCAGCTCCCTCCGAGTTGGTAAAGATATGATCTCCCTCAACCCAGAATTTGCTGTTATAGAAGTAACAGGGAAGTGTCTGGATGTAGGTCAAATTCGCCGGTGAGGATCCGATCTCCCAGACTCCAGTGCCGCTCCCACGTCCGGACATCAACAAATAATTATTGAAGAACAGAGCTCCCTCCGACCCTGATCCATCGTAGCTCTTGAGAAAAACAGGGGACTGGGGATTGGTAATATCATAGATCGAGAAAATGCCGCCTTGGCAGACCACCAGGAAATTACCATCGGGACTGAAAACCGAGCCCATCGTGTTCTTTCCATTGGGGACAGGATTATTGGAGAGTACGACTGGATTGGATGGATCGGCCACATTGACTAACGCAAATTTACTCAAACCGGTGAAAGACAATAGCTTCCGGGCCGGTTCCACGATCACATCATTCCCCCAGGTTCCCGGTTTGATTGTTTTAAGATGAACCGGTTGCGCGGGAGAACTCAGATCGAAGGTGGCCATACCACCCGGGCCTAAGGCAACAAAGAGAATCCCGTCCGCGACATCAACCCCCTCCACCCAACCCAGATTGATATTGGGTGATCCGCCTGGATAAGGAAAGTCCCAATAGAAAACCTGGTGAGGATGATTCTCGTCGGACACATCGATCACCCCCAGGCCGATCCCATCGGCCACGTAAAGGTGGTTCTGGTAAAGGGTCAGGTCTTCCGAAAGACCGTCACCGTAGTTCACAGCGTTGGGAAATAATTCGATCCGGCGAGACATGGTTGGCCCACCCGGAGCCTCCCAATCCAGCTGCCAGACTCCATCCGTATCCGAAGTGACATAGACCATACGGCCAACTTTGGCGATGCCTTCGATACGGCTGGGAAGATCGATAATCATCTGCAATGCAAGCGTGTCTGGTTGAGTAAGGTCGAAGAAACGAATCCCTTCAACGAAGGTGGGAACCGCAAGACTACTCTGGTTGATCCAAACCGAATCGGGACCGTAGACTGGCCCCATGGGGAAAGCATGAAACGGAGTCATACTCGAGATGCCGACAGAAGCTGTTTCGACCCTGTTGTCCCTCGTAAAATATGCAATACCGCTTTTCATCGCCAGTTTCTTGATGGCTCCCGCAAGATTACGCTGGTTTGCGGGTAAACCTGTCGGGGCAAAGCGGTAGCGGAGTGTCAGGCTCAGGGGATTCGTCAGATCATAGGCGCCAATGCCGCCATTGAATTCTGGAACATAGAGCGTCTGATCGGCCACCGAGGCAGGCCAGTAATAGAAAGTGGGATACGCATGGCCCAAACCTTTGACATGCTGTGCAATGTCGATTTGAGACGGATTGCGGGCGTCAATGACCAGCATGTCGGTGTAATCCGCCGGCGAGGAGGCGTACACGACACCGGGTTCCACAGCGGTCAAGCCTAAAAAGAAGGTGTTCATTAGCCCTTCACCCAACAAAGACAGGTCGTTCTTGTCGAATACCCCCAGTCCGCCGCCGTGATAGGTTGCATACAACCGGTTCCCCGCCAGAGAAAGGGCGCCAATGGATCGATCAGATTGCTGAAATCGAAGAACGGGTGCCACATTTGTTTTTGTGAGATCTGCAATCTCATAGGCTATCAAGCCCTGCTTGGAAGCTCCCAGATAGATTTTCCCATCATCGATCACTCCATTCTCCAATCTTCCATCCAGGCCTGGGACAATCTGGTTGACCAGGTGATAATCATCGACGCCACTACCGGTCTTTTCATAGACCAGTAAGGCACGGTAGGCTGCAACCAGATACAGATCCCCAACCTTGGCTCCCCAGGTTGGCTCACTGATTGGAAATGATTTCACAATTCTAAATGGATCTGCGGCAATTACTGTTGGAGGAACAGACATGACCACTGCGGTGTATATTGACAGAATGAGACGGAATTTTGTTTGGCTGAAACAGTTGGTGAAATGAGTCATTTTATTTCTCCGTGATACACAATCCACAACACAAAAAGACACATCCCGAAAATAGGGTCCACCTTCGCACCCAGTACCTTGATTGTCCTATAGTCAGTGAGGTATGAGGACCTCTGGGCAATCGACAACCTCCTATGACCACCCAATGGTAGAGTACAGATGTTGGAATAGTGGATCAATTATCAATGTGTGAAGTGGAACAATCAAGAGGAGGTGATGACACTTAGGCTCTTCCTCGAAAGCGCCGGAAACCTGCAGGCCCTATGATTCCATACGATTCCAGACCGGAATCGGTGGTTTGGGAGAAATGGGTAATGGTCAGCCCTTGAGAAATCCATCCAAGCCGAAGCCCAATTCCAGGACATTGCCGACCGGCACGTCAGCGGGAAGCGATTGTCTCAATTGCTGCCCTACCTCACGGCTGGTGGCCACAACGGCAACAGCCATTTCTGCTTTCTGACATTTCCTCAGATTCGCCTCGACATCAGACTTGCCGGTTTCGACTTCTATGGCTTTGACCCCTTTGGAGGTCCGCACCAGGATGTCTACGCTCCCTCCCGTGGCCAGCGAGGCTTCAACCTCTACAGAATATCCCTGTGCTCGCAGCTCTGCGGCAATCGAGTGCTTCCAGTACTCATGCTCCAACCCACCATGGCGGGGCGGGATCCCTTCGATGCCGGTCTCCACGGCGAGGAGAGAACGCCCTTTGGCGGTAAGGTCCAGGAGGACCACCACTCCGGAGCGAGTCGCCACGCGGACTTGCACGGCCAGCGTCTGCTGGATAATGCTGTCTTTCAAGTGGTTGCCTTTCCGGCGGCTGGTCCGCAGCCGCCTATAGCGTTCCACCATCCCGCTGTATGGATGGTGGAGGATATCCAACAGCAGGTCTCGCACCGATTCCGTGGCTGTTCCTTGTATTTCATCCTGTACTGGAACACCTCCTGTGACGGGATTCCCGGCCTGTGGCGTGGTCCTTGAGTTGGTATCATTGAAATACCTTCGCATGTGGGTCTGAATTTCCTCATCCGGGATAGACTGGTTCTTGAGCGCGGCGTGGACTGTTTTCATGAGAAATGTCTTTGGGTAACGGCTCTGCACCTTGACCAGGCATTGCCCGATCATGAGTTCGCCCAGAGTGTCGCGTTGGTTCTCCTCCAACAGCAGATAATTCGCAGCAGTATTGACATCCTCGCGAGTCTTGAGATTGAAAGTGAAAGTCAGGTTGGTGTTTCCAAGTGCTGGCAGGCTGATCAGGCTGGGGTGTTGGTCAATCAAGACAATCGCCTCACCGAGTTCGCGGACCTCACGGAACAGCATATCCACTACCGATTCCCGTGCCCCAGGCGCTTGGCGGTGCAGGACATGATGCGCCTCCTCGATAATGATTCCATGCTGGAATCGCTCTCTGGGGAAATTGCCGTTGAGGCGGTAATGGTGAATCCACAACAGCAGGCTTTCGATCAGAAAGATCTTGTCGATATTGGTGAGGGTCTCCAGTTCGAGAATGACTGGATGATTCAGCAACTCAGCCAGGTCGGTCTGGTTCTGGACATTGACCACCTTGCCCATTTCTCCATAACACAACGCCCCCATTGCTCGTAGAGTGGAGGCCATCCAATTGGCGGCCCGGCCAGTCACCTTCATCTCCTGTACCTCGGTTAGGAGATCCTTCATCGTGGGGTAGGTGGCGACTGTCCCATGGTACAAACCGTACTTGCGATAGAGTTTTTCGAGGCCATTCTGAAGAATGTACATGACACCCTCACCGACATAAGTGGCATGAGAGAGGATCTCGATCAGTTTCTTGACCCAGGAAGAAGGCTCGGTTCCGGGAGGTGGAATGAGTGGATTGAACCGGAAGGGGGCAATATCCCTGCCCACTGTGTATACCTGGATCTGATCCTTGAATTTGGTTCGCAGCAGAGCCCGGTAATTCTTTTTCCAATCCAGAACGAGAAATGGTTTCTGCTTGTAGAGCAGTGTCCCCAGAAGAGAATAGCAGAGGTTGGTCTTCCCAGAGCCGCTTCTTCCGAGAATTGCAGTATGTTGTAGCCATTCATCCTCGCGGATCGCGAAGGTGCCAAATACTTTATTCTGATGGACCACTTCACCGACTGGATATCCGCCTTTGAGAATTTCCAGCGGAGGTGGTAGAAACATGGAGAGTGGTTGGCCAGGCGACTCTTGTAGGTAACGCAGACTGAGAATCCTCAGGTATTGCTCAATCTGCTTCCTTCCCTGCAGATCAGCCACCTGGTACGCCTGCCACATCCGGTCCGCCTTCTCCCCCAGAAAAGGCTTCAGGTAGCGGCATATATCATCCACTTCCATGCTCTCACAAATCCACTGCTACCCATGAATGAATATCAGCACAACTGGTTTTGTGCGTCTCTTTGAATGCCGGTTATTCTCCATCTTCCGGCTGAGTTTACGCCTCAGCCAGCGTCGGATTCGTTTGATTTTGCACATGGTTTCCCACCTCCGTTGGGATTGTTACTCGGAAGGGGAAACAGAGGAGGTTTATATTGGATGTGCCGATGGGGAAATCAACTGGAAAATTGCGACTTCAATCTTTGAGGGGGGATATATTAACTTTTAAGGCAGGTTGCATGAAGATCTCAATTGTGATTCAGAAAGATAAATTCATCTATGATGAAATTCTAAATACCAAAACTCCATCAAACTCCTGGAATAACAGTAACACCTGTCAGTTTGCTGGGGGATCTTCTTCGAGCCTTTCACCTCTCCTACCGTTTCAACTTGAAAGGAATAATGCCTGTCACGGTGACGTTTCCATCTGTCTCAATATGCAACTCCCCTATGGGCACATTCTTGATATCATCTAAGGAGTACCTATTTGTGATCAGATAAACATTCTGATTGGATGAACCACGCATACCGTCGCCCAGGTAATTCTGCTCGTCATATCTGCCGTCGATCAGTACATCAAGGAGCCCCAAGATCTTGGATCCATGTGTAATCCCAGAAATTTCATCTCTTGTGTAACCCGAATACAGGATGATGGAGAGGTTAGACCTTTGTCGTAAAGCCTTGAGTAATTCCAGCAAACCCTCCAGCTGCTGAAGAGGTTCGCCTCCACTTATTGTTACACCTTCAACCTGACTCTCTGTTTCTAGGATCTGCTCGAGAAGATCCTCGGTTGCTATGACCAGGTTCGGTTTGAAGGAGTGAGTCATGGGATTGAAACAACCGGGACATCCTAGACTACACCCTTGGAACCAGAGCACAAACCTGACCCCAGGACCGTTGGTTCGGCTTCTTGGAAGAATTGCGTGAAGGTTCAACATCGTGCTATCACATTCAAATCGAAACTCCTCTGAATGGTTTTTTTAATCAAATGGTCAGACCCATAAGGCTAACTGGCAAAATCTATTATGATAACTTGGCGCAGCGAAATCCAATGTGGTAGCTGCCAGTGCTCCCGTTGATACGGAGATTAGCACACTTGAAAAACTTGGCCTGATGGTTGTCGAAAACCCAGGCATAGTCGACATACCAGATCCCGGATGATGAAGGACTATGATCGCCTCTCCAATAACCGTGAACTCCGACAAAATGCAAGTCCCCGCACCATTCCTCAACGTTTCCAGACATCTGGTAAAGATCCCAAGGACTGCAGCCTTCCGGGTACCTCCACACGCTGCAAGTTCCACTTCCACGACTATTCTTGATCTACCTCCACCGGTGTCTCTCCTACCAGTCGTAGCCCCATCCTCCCAGCCGACGATGGAGAGTGTACCATGAAGCCGGCATTGGGGCGAATACCTGTCCCACGGGCTCAAATCAGCGACCGGGAGACTCTCATTTCTACTGGCCTCACATTGTTGGCGGGTCACTACGTAACGAACAAGACGACACACTCGATTGGGTAGCCTACCCTTGCTCAAGTGAAGACGGCCCCATAAAAGACATGCTAGCCCGGATCCTATTCAACCTGGTGGCGATGTCCCATCTCATTTTAATCGTTTTGTATTATACATTCGTCACCAGAAGCAGCGCAAAGTAATGCACTGTCAGGTTCACTGATAACTTATCGAATCCATCCAAGAAACCTCTTGATAGGATCATCTGAAGTAATTTCCTGTCCTTTTCGTTTTCTCATAAACCAGCCTGTCTATATAGTCGTTAACCTTCGATCTCGATGGCGGTTTCATTGAAAGTGACCAGCATCCGTTGGTCTATTTCTATTGTGTGGCGGAGATTATAGCGACCAAGCGCCTCAAGAAGCTGACCACAAAACTTCCTGTCTGGACTTTTCGTCTGGTATTGTTTCAGCGCTTTCTGCAGTGATTCTAACAGGTTAGGATCAAGTATTGCTGCCCGACTTCGAAAAGCAACGACATCAAGGATGGAGCTGACCAGACCATCTGCCCATTCCCATCCGGGTTCCAATATGACAGGATCATCTGAAAACAATAAAGGTACAGGAACATCGCACAACGCAAAGTACGCCATACGTACGGACCAATGCTTATGGTTTCTTGCTCGATCTGCAATATCTTTAGTAACACGTCCCCTACTTGCCAGCGCTGAGAGTGCAGCTATCGCTGCGGGTGGGGCATCAGTTGTAAATGTCAAATTTAACACGCCGTCAGGGTGATACTTCATCTCTCCATTCTTTCCATCTTCTATCCATTCTGAGAAAACTGGACCCAATATTTCCTCAACAGTGTTAG
>CAYZUX010000012.1:0-56616 GCA_964481775.1 uncultured bacterium
GTCCCCAGCTCTGCTCGGTATCCCAGGGAAAGTGCCAGAGCTTGCCGTAGGTGGTACCGGGCCAGGGTTTGAAATACCAGGTCAGGTTCTTTCCCGCATCCGTATCCACGGGGGCAAGACGGTTTTCCTGTTCGGGGTACATCCCAATGTCATAATGACGGATCGCCTGTTGAACGGTTTCGTACAGATACCACTGGTCGTAATCGACATAGGTCTTCAACCAGGTTTCCGTCTTGGTGTGATGCAGATTGGCCACAATGTTGTTGTAATCCTCGGAATTGGAAACTGCATCCGGAGCCTGGTAACGCTTCTCCTCCACACCCCGGGTTTCTCCATCCTTGAGCTTGTAAAGGTTTCCCTTGGGGAGGCCATGAGCTTCCAGGAACCGTGAATCGTAATCTTCCATGGCCAATGCCATTCCCCAGAAATCGCCGTTGTATTGGCCACCTGGTCCTGTAGGAGCTTCATCAACGCCATCGATCACCCGGAAATGGAAGGTGTGGACAAAGGGAGCAGGGACACCCACCAGGTTGAACAGGAAATCGTTCATCGTCTCCGCGAGTCCATAATTCCCATCATCGCGTGGACCGAACATTTTACAGGTATTCAAGGTGCGCCATTCGGTCGGATATTTACGTCCCTTCTGGTCTTTGGCCCGGAAATAGTGACCTTCGTTGAAGCGGAAACGCATGTTGCGTTTATTCTGAAGCTGGTAACGTTGATTGTATCCACGCAAGCGGTAATGGATGTGGTCATAAACGATCCCATCGTAGACAAAGGCTCCCTCCCAGTTGAAACAGTCACGGGCCGCCTTGCTGGTTTTGGGAATCTGCAGAGTGGAATCATAGGCGATGCAGTTGGTCATATCGATCGCCCGGGTGATCAGCATGTAAACCGGGAGCGAAGTCATGACAGTTGCACTGTACACATACCCCAGGCCTTCAGGCTGGACAGTCCTATCCGTGGGGACATATGGGGGGACACCATCGTAGACAAAACAGGCAAAGTTCAGGGAAGGATCATCAGGGTAAGGCACTTGAACTGTGGAAGGGGGGTCTGCCGCATCCCGGGCCACGATCCGGTAACGGATCAGGGTCCTATTCATCTGCCCGGGCAGACTCCCTGAATAGATTCCATCACCCAACTTCTCGTCCACACTCAAGCCATCATCGGTCATCGGCACTTCAGTCCAGTTCGCAGGATCTTCAAAAGCAGGATTAGGGTTTCTGGGTTTGGTGGCATTGGTCAACAACTCTTTGGGAGTCCATGGGATCTCCGCAGGGATATAATTTCCGGGGGTGACCACCTGGTAGAGCACCTTCACGGAAGAAATCCCGTCAGGATCTGTCACCTTGGCGGTAATTAGGATCGTCTCACCGGACTCGGGCTGCTGGGGGGTATGGGTCACCTGACGAATCTGCGGAGGTATCTGGACAGCAAAATCAGCATTGACCGCACCGGGTGTGGGATCCGCCGCACGCCAGCTCCCCCCCAGGTTGTTGTCAAGCGAGGGATTGATGAGAGCCATCGAACCTCCCTCTCCAGCGCAACCCAAGGGCCAGGGGAATCCCACCTGATATTTAACTTCATCATGAAGCCCCCCCGTGGCATCACGAAGCTCCAGATGATCCCCTTCATTGGAAAGCTTGCCCTCGTAGGGACCCGCGGGGATGACAACATAGGTGGCAAAAAATGCATCCAGATCCTCGGCAACCACAAGATACCCGCCACCACTGAGATAGGTTCCACTTGGAAAGGTGTAGTTGACAGCATTGGAAAGCATCCACCCCGAAAGATTCACCTCTTCGAGCCCCGCGTTGTGGAGCTCGATGAATTCGGTCTTGAGGGTGTTCTCCCCTGGATCATAGTGAATCTCATTGATCACCACCGCCGCGTTGCCGGGGGTGGTGAAGATGAAAAGGAATCCCATCAGGGTTACATAAAAAAGAAGTGAAAATCTGACATGAGTTATCCGGATTCCTGAATGATTTCCTGCCTGAGAAATGAGTATCATGAACAAACCACCAAGTATTAAGATTTTATGAGAGGATAGTTATCCCCCATGGCACTGTGAAGAGAAACGGAATCGAGGGTAGAGATCAAAGATGCTTTTTAATCCACCCAAGCGCATCGGGGACATAAATCTCAGTCAACTTATGCCCCTGATCATACCAGATCAGATTCGTGTTGGGTCCTTTTATGTAGGATTCATAGGAGGCATCCACCTTCCCGGAGTCATACATCTCATCTTGACGTCCCATGAGTAAGAGAAAGGGCTTACCCTGGATTCCCCAAGTATAGTCAATCGGTGTGGTAGGACCAAAGTTTTCACCGGTGAAGGGAGGAACACATGCTACCGCCAGCTTGATCCGGGACTCCACCGAGAGCAGGAAAAAGGAGTCCATGCCGCCCATACTGTATCCCAGCAAACCAATCCGTGATGGATCAATCTCTTCACGTTCAGCAAGGTAGTCCAATGCCCGGCGGTAATCCTTGATCGTCTGAACCGTGATCTCCGGAAAGGTGAAATAGTTCCGGCGTGGAGGGGCTTTGGGATCATTGAAAGGATTTACATGCTGATAGTCGATCTCATTGCTGCGCTCACCATGCGTGGCGGCATCCAACGCCAGGACCGCATAACCCGCACCGAGCAGGGCTTTACGCATCTCCCCGCCGCTGACGTAGTTCCCATCCTCATACCAGTTCTGCTTACCGCCCGACCACCCATGCAGGAGCAGCACCAGGGGCATCGGCTTTGGAGCGGCTTTCGGAAATTCCAGAAAACCCGGCACGAGAAATCCTTGAGCTCCCCGAAAGACGATCTTCTGACGAAGCGATTCGGACTCATCCCATTCCTGAACCACACGAGCTTCGAGCGGGATTTCCTTATCGTAGTTAAAGAAAGGCAATCTGGCCTTGAAGCTTTCCTCACTGATCCGGGGATAGGGAGTGGTCTCTTCGGCGATACCACCCGGGGAGAGAAGAACCAATACCAGCAGGGAAAGAACAGGCTTGATGAAAACAGTCACAGGGAAAACCTCCAAAAAAATCGAACTGGTTTTGAAATGGTTATTGGTAGAGCCGCTACCGGGCAAGTTGTCTCCAATAATCCTGAAAGGTCAAAAACGGAATGCCTTGATCCTGAACATACCGGAAGGTCATTTCCAGCATCCGCATGTCCGGATCAAAACGGTGCAGGCTCCAGGGGTGCCAGATCAGGGATACCAGCGGCATCTGGTCTTGCAGAGCGCGGTCGACAAACGGTTTATTGTTGTAAGCGAACTCTTCCTCAACCGTCTTCACATAACCGGGAGGGATTGTTTCGGGCATTTCCGGAGGAAACATGCATAGCAGGATGGGACCGATCCCATTGTTGCCTTTAAGCAGGTTCTCATGCCAGCCACAAGCAGGGATCTCCCAGAGGTGGGGGTAACCCTGGGGGGCATAGGTGAAGGGAGAAAGCAAAGGTGCTGGCAGGGAGCAGTCCGGACCCCAGGCGAAGCTGCTGACATAACGGTAACCTGCCTGGTCGAGGAGGTTTAACACCTCCGGCGCGCAAAGCACTCCATCGGGCCCGCTGCAGGGGGGACGGAAGCCGATCACCTCACAACCGAAGCTATCCTCGATCCGTTGCTTGCTTTCCACGATTTCATAAGGGAAACGCTCCTTCGGGCCTGCTTCACAAAAGCGTGGCGCATCCACAATGGGCATATGGGTGTAGCTGTGACAGGCAATTTCAAAGAGAGGGTGGTCTTTCAGAAGAGACAGATACTCATTCCCATGATTGTCCAGCAGTCCGGCCACAAAGAAAAAGGTGGCGGGGATCTGGTAGCGTTCATGGACCTCCACAATCCGACGGACTCCCTCCAGGCAGGCTGGGCTTTCTGTATCGTAGGCCGCAATATAATGGGTCATCGATCTGAGGGCCTCCGGAATACACCAGCCTGAGGATAGCTGTTGGAGCGTGTCCAACGGGGACGCCAGTTCAACACAGTCACCCCCTCGCGGGCATCTCTACGGTCGAAATCCACGAAGGCGATATTCAAACGAACTCGCTGCCAATCACCCCCCTGACGTTCTTTCAGGTAGGAAAGTGGAATTGCAAACTCCGCCTCGAAACCTCCCGGGATCGGCTGGCTGACGGATGCAACTCCCTGAGGGGCCTTGCCCTCGGAGAATTCCTCCGCCTGTTCAGGGGAAACCTCAGGTCCAGTGATGAGGCTGAACACCGACTGTTTTGGATCGCCCTCCTCCGAAAGACGTCCATCCACCCACAGGACCACCAGGTCCTCCCAGTTCTTCCAGCCATCAAAACACTGCTCATCATCCCGGGTGCGAATGCCCACATAGAGATTCCGGTCATCCGTCATGACTCCGAAATCGAAGGAGCCATCCTGGGGACCTTTCCAGGCAGGTGTATTGTTCCAGATCTCACCAGGTTGATTGACCTTGAAGGGAAGACTGCCCCAATCTTCAAGTTTGCCATCGATAACCGGGGCTTGGGTGTTATGCGGGATCTCCAGGGGGGAATCGATCGGAATACGCCTTTGGCCACCCACCTCGACAGCCGGGGCATTGTCCGGAGAGTCATACCAGCCATTCCAGTGGAGAACGACAGGTTGAACCGACGATCCCGGAATCGGCTGGCTGGAGGAAACATGAATATCTCCTGAGTATTCGCCACCGCCCGGTATCACCTTGGATAAGCTGACCGGTTCCACACGGATCCCGGGTTCCGCTTCGGTCAACACGCGGATCCGGAGAGGTTTCTGGGAGGGGTTAGTGATCTTCAGATGAGTAGTTCCCGATGTGAAATCGCTGCTCTGGTTCAGGATGGGAGTGGCAGTGACTGCTTTATCGGCCGAGAAAAGGGCGAGTTCCTTCGCAGTTTCGGGAGTACGCAGGTTTTTGTCGAAGATCCCTTCCAGCAACAGGTTGGCCACAATGGGGCCTTCCGGAGTTACAGTCACCCAGGCAACCTGGTCAAACTCCCCATAGGCTGTTCCACGCAAGGCACTTCCAGCTCCTGTGGTCGCCAGAGTGATGTAGGAAATTCCCTCTTTTTCCTGCCCCAGGTAATTGTGAGTGTGCCCGGCAAAAACGCTGCATTTCCTTCCTTTCAGAAGGGCCTCGATTCTTGCCCAGTCTTTACTGCCCTCATCATTCCAAAGGGGCTTGTGTTGAAACACAAGAGTCCAGCGCACATCTGGGTGTTCCCTTAAAACCTGGGCGGCATAGAGGGCTTGCTCCTGGCTGATTCCAGTGTTGTTTTCGGGCCCCGTGTTGGTGGAGAGTGTCAGGAAAAGGACATTCTTATAAACGAAATGGTAGCACTCGACTCCGAATCTCTCACGGTAGACCTCGGACCACATGGGACGCCCATTGTCATGGTTCCCAGGCACGAAGAAGAATGGCATTTCCAGCTTGGAGACAATCGGCAGGAACCGATCCCACTGGGCATGGATCTGGCTTGCTTGATCTTCATACCCCTCGATCAGGTCGCCGATGCTCATGACAAATTCGGGCTGGAGGAGATTCAGCTTGGCAACTGCCTCCGCAAAGACTCCTGCCCGCTGACCACCCGTGTGATCGGTCATGATTGCGAATCGGATCAGGCTCGGATCGTTGTTCAGATCCAGGCTGGTCCAGGGTTTGGCCTCTGTGGTGACATCCGTAATGATGGTCTCCCGTGCCGGTTCCTGGCCAAAGACTGGAGAAACGGTCACGAAAAGCATGAACATCCCGTACAGAAATAACCTACAATTCACTGAATCGATCCTCCCTTGATTAGATAGCCTGTGGGATTCTGTTCAGTCAGACCCCCCGAGCTTTTTTATAGTAGGCAGTCAAATCCGGGTTTTCGAGCTCAAAAAAATACTACGGCAACTTCCGCCGAAGATCGGCGGCCCGGTCGGATATCTCGCTCAATCCCAGGCCGGCCGCCTCATACATCGCAAAGATGTTCTCATCAGGAGTTTCGGGAGGAATGGTATGAGAGGCCGCAAGGATATAACCGCCTCCATCCGAAGTCATCACTTCCAGAAGCCGTTCGGTCGCTTTCCGGACTTCGGCGGCGGTGCCATTGGGAAGCAGCCCCTGTGTATCCACTCCTCCCATGAAGGTGAGTGAAGCACCAAATTCTTTTTTGAGATCGATCGGGTCCATTCCAGGACAGTTGCATTGAACCGGGTTGAGCACATCGATCCCCATATCGATCAGGTCTGGGATAATTGCACGAACTGCCCCGCAGGAATGGTAAGCGACTGGCAGGCCCCGGGCCTTACCCACATCCACCACTCGCTGGAGGTGAGGACGGATCAGCTCACGCCAGGAACGCGGGCTCATGACCAGGGCATTCTGTCCAGCCACATCATCCCCTGTCCATAACCAGTCGGGGGAAAACCTTGCGCAGGATTCGCACGAAAGGGTCACGGCAAAGTCGGCACACTTTCCGAACATGGCAGAGACCAGGGCGGGATTCTCAGCAATATCCACCACCGCTTCTTCCAGGCCTCTCAGCCGCCAGTACATCTCAAACACACAGGGTGAGACATCCACCCCCAGAAATGAATCCCCCCGCCTTTCCGCCACCCGCTGCATGGGAGCAAGTAATTCTTCGATGGAGTCAACAGGGAAGCGGTATTTCAGGAGTTCCTTTTCATCCGCGCCGGCCAGGGGGAACTGTGCGATCTGGTTGAACTCGCCCTCACGGATCCACTTGATCCCCCAGGCATCGATATGCCATTCGCCCTCATGTTCGTGGACAATCCCCTCCATGGCGTAATTGTTATTCACCCAGGTCTGCTCCACATCGTTGCCCATCGCAGCTCCAAGCAGACTGGGGGGGATTTCCAAACGGGCCGCCAGTCTTCGGGCGGTACTGGGATGAAACCACATGAAGATGGGAACCCGGTCAGTCTTTTGACGTTTCAGTGCGGCAAGGACACGGTCACGGGATTTCATGATGGGAGATTTTACTGGATTTATCGAAATTGAATATGGCCCGGGAGTGGAAAATCAAATCTTGTCAGATTGACAATCAAAGCCTGAGAATGACCGGTGCTTGACTTCATCTGAATATGACTCCCACACCTGCCACCTTTCTCATTCATTCTTTTTAAGTGGGATTAGACCATGAGACAGGAGGAACTCTTCGATGCATTCGGCGGCAAGACGGTTTCCCTCGTCATTCCAATGGGTATCGTTCGGCAAGTAAAGGCCTCCACCAGAACCTTTCTCACGAAAAAAGGGCAATAGGTCCAGGCAGGGTATCCCCAGCCGATTGCAATCCTCCACAAGATACTTTTGAAGGAGCTCGAGATCAAAGTTATCCGGGTTCAAATGATACTCCTCCATCAAACGGGTGCGGAATGCCGGTTCGACCTGACAGCGGTCCGGGTGAATGACCATCACATACCGGGAACCCATCCTGTGAGCTTCTTCCTGGATGCCATGGATTATCTGTAAGGTATCATCCCACTTCATCCGGCGCGGGGCATCCAGAGCAAATGTCAGTAAGTTGGTGAACTCCACCTTCAAAAATTCCGCCTGGGTGAAAAGCTCGCTTCCCGGTTCATTGGAAAGGTCTGATCCAATTGACCAATGATCCCAAGTTCGTTTTGCCTGCCAGCGGATCCATTTAAAACACAGGAAACGCATTGGACGAAGTGCACGTGAATCGGTGAATCGGTGGAGGTATAAACCATGGACAAACACCCTTTCACCACCGGTATCCTGAAAATCATTTCCAGCATAGATTCCATGAAGCACAAGATCGGGTTGGTAAGTGCCGGCAAAATGTTTGAGTACCTGATATTCATGAATCGGTTGATAACCGGATACTGAAAAATTGACCAGTTCTGCTGTAATTTGTTTGCGCATGAGGGAATCGACAAGAATCCAATGGTAGTTTTTCAAACCACCCGTCATCCCAAATGAGTCACTCAAACCCAGAATTCTGTAGACATTCTCCCCCTTGACAGGATCAACCTCTCTCGGCCATGAAGCCTTGATCCATCTTTCGAAACCTTTCTGATCCAGGGGAACAGTCGAATCAACAATTCCAAAAACAAGGATCAGTTCACAGACCAGACAGGTCGTAACAGAGGAGCCTATGACTAGGCCAATACTCGCGGTTAAGAGGCCCCACCCCAACCGGAAAGCGAGGCTCACTAAGGCAAGTCCCCCAACGATACTTATGAGAGCCAGATCATATCTTTCACCAAAACCCCAAAGACCATCGAACAGGAAGACTCCTCCCATGACCCCAACAATCGAGAAGGACAGGATCAATTTGGGACTGGGAACTGGACCATTCACAGAAGGATCGATCCTCCTCTTGTGCTCGCACGATTTCATACTCCAGGAAGGATTTATCCGGAGAGGTGTCAGGGTGATTACATCAGGCGCTCATGGAAGCTAACATCGCATGGATTTTTTGCGCCAAGCTCATGAGATTGAAAGGTTTCTGCAGGAACTCAACACCCCCCTCAGTAACTCCCCGGTCTACAATCACCTCTGAGGTATGTCCCGACATGAAAATCACCTTGAGATTGGGGATCGATTCCTTCAAACGAAAATACAGCTCCTTACCGTTCATCCCCGGCATGACCACATCGGTCAGTAGCAAATCAATCCCCTGTGGGGAACGGCTGGCCAGATGTATGCACTCAACCGCGGTTTCCCCACTGAGGACCCGGTACCCCAAAGTCTTGAGCATCGAACAAGTCAGCTGCCGGACCGTGGGATCATCCTCAGCCACCAGGATCGTCCCGGTTCCGGTGACAGCGGGAATGAGGTTTGGATCTTTTTCCATCGTGCGATCTCCGATGGAATTCTCACGGTGTATGGCGGGAAGAAAGATCTGGAAGGTGGTCCCATCTCCGGGTTCACTGTGAACCCGGATATCACCACCATGTTGCTTGATGATTCCATACACGGTTGCCAGCCCCAATCCAGTTCCCTTGCCAAGTTCCTTGGTGGTAAAGAAAGGTTCAAAAATCCTTGACTGAGTTTCAAGGTCCATGCCCTTCCCGGTGTCACGCACACTTAAACGGACATAACGGCCTGGAGAAAGACCCGGGTGGCCTCCATCCAGTTCCACCTCCAGCGTTTCAATCGTGAGCGTTCCGCCATTCGGCATTGCATCCTGGGCATTGACCGCCAGGTTCATGAGAACCTGTTCCATTTGACGCTGGTCGGCCATAACTGTTTTTGAAACGGGCTCCAGGACCAGATCAATGTGGATATCCTCATGGAGTGTCCTGCGGAGGAGCTGCCTGAATCCGGAAACCACCTCGTTCAGGTCAAGGGGCTTGATTTCGAGAACCTGCTTGCGGCCAAAAGCCATCAGTTGACGGACCAGGTCACGGGCCCTTTTGCCCGCTTCAACCATTTCCAGGACATCACGACGGTAGGTTTCATCCAACCCGGGTGAACGCAGGAGCATTTCACCATATCCCAGGATCGGAGTGAGCAGGTTGTTAAGATCATGGGCCACTCCACCAGCCAGTAAACCCACCGCCTCCATCTTCTGGGATTGGCGCAGCTGCTCCTCCAGGGCGACTTCCTTGGTAATGTCTTTCTTCACGGCCACATAATGGACAATCTGGCCTTGTTCATCCTGAACAGGTGAGATCGTGGCATCTTCGTGAAACAGAATTCCATCCTTCCGACGGTTAACCATCCGTCCCGACCACACGCCTCCCTGGGTAATGGTTGTCCACATTTCCCTGTAGAATGCATCATCTTGCTTCCCACTTTTGAGAATACGGGGATTCTGCCCGATCGCTTCACTGGAGCTATAGCCTGTGACTTTCTCGAAGGCAGGATTGACATATTCAATATTGCCGGAGGTATCGGTGATGACGATACTGTCTGCAGACTGGTGGACCGCTGACCCAAGCCGCCTTAATGCCCCGAGGGCATGTGCCAGCTGACGTTGATGCTGGACCTGCTCGAGTACTTTCTTGACAGCAACCGGAAGAACATTCAGGAAATGGGAGTCTTTAACCAGGTAATCTCTCGCTCCGCGTTTCATCATCTCCACCGCGGTACGTTCATCCCCCACACCGGTCACGACCAGGAAGGGGCAAAGCGAGAGTTCCTCATGCTCGATCAAGCCATGGAACTCCTCACCATTCATGTCCGGCAGGCAATAGTCCAGGATCAGCAGGTCGGGGGAGTGTTCCTTCAGGTATGCCAACGCCTCGGATCCAAGCCGTGTGGCAATCACCACCCACCCATCATTCTGAAGAACATCACGCATCAGTTCGGACAGGCCGGGATCATCCTCGACCACTAGGATGATCGTTTGACTGGCTTCCGTGATAGAGGGGGTTGCGCCTTCGGTGTTCATGGCATGTCGCTTCCTCGTGAACCTTCAGTCACTATCCTTGATCTTTGGAACCTGGATGACAAGCAGAAATAATCCCAGCCGTCTGAGGGTCTCGACAAAGGAGGTGAAGATCACTGGCTTGGTGATGTAACTGTTACATCCCAGCTCGTGGCACCTTTCAACCTCTCGTGGATCATCGGTGGTGGTCAGCATGATGACTGGCATGTTCCTGAGGTGGGGAGTTCTCTTGAGATGCTCAAGAACCTGAACCCCATCAATCTTGGGCATTCGAATATCAAGTAACATCAAGTAAGCCTGATCAGGGTGGTAGTGAGAAGGATGGTTGTCCTTGTTCGAGAAAAACTCAAGAGCCTCCTCACCATCCCTGAAGCGGATGAAATGATTCCTCACCCCTGCTTCAAGAAGATTTTCCATGATCAGTTCCGCGTGTCCATCATCATCTTCCGCCAGAAGGATGGTCACCTCATTCTTTTTTGGATCAACTAACATACTCATTCTCTCCTGTCTGATCAGGGGGATTCTTGGAGGGAGCATCTCCGGGATTGGTTTTCCGAGGCAATGCCACAAAAAACCGGCTCCCTTGGTCCAGCTCGGATTCCAGCCAAACCTTTCCCCGGTGTCGTTGTACGATTCGTTTGACCACGGTCAACCCCAAACCTTCGCCTTCCACCTTGCCGCCAGGATCCAGGCGCGAAAACAATCCCCACACCTTCTCCTGGTATTCCCGCTTTATTCCAGGGCCACTGTCTTCCACACAATAGACCGCCATGTCTCCTTCAGTCTCGCCATGAATCCGCACTGAAAGCGTCTCTCGGCCTTTCCCATACTTGAGGGCATTCTCCACAAGGTTGGAAAACACCTGGTTGATCTGCGAGGGATCCCCCCAACAGGAGGGTAACCGGCCGACTGTGGTGGTGGCTCCGGCCTGTCTGATCTGGTATTCCTGTGAGGCCAACACGCTTTCAATAAGACGGTTCATGTCGATCCTGGTTGCATTCAGTTGCACCCTTCCCAGACGCGAGATGCGTAACAATCCGCTGATGAGTGAGTCCATTTTGTTCGCGCTGGCCACGATATACCCCAGAGCGGATGGAATCCGTTCATGAAGAATCGGCCGGGCAGTCTCCCGCAAAGCAGATGGATCCGTTTCATGATCAAGCAGTTCAGTCAATTCACGGGTGGATTTCTCGAGACGTCTTCCGAAACCCTGGATATTCACCAGCGGAGTACGCAGGTCATGCGAGCTCACATACAGCAGGCTTTCCATCTCCTCCGTCTTTTCCTGCAGGTTTTTCAGGAGACCATCACGAGCCTTTTCCGCGAGCTTTCTTTCAGTAATATCTGAAAAAATGACCGCGAAATAACCCGGTTCGGTGGAGTAAGCCAGTATATCAAAGTATTTCTGGAGTTCCTCGTTGTAATCCTCGAACCGTTGTGATTCCCCTGAGAGGGCAATCCTCCCATACCGTTCGATCCATCGCTCTTCGAGTGTTGGCAACACCTCCAGCACTCGACGGCCCACCACGGTTTCCGCCATCAAGCCAGTTAATTGTTCGAAAGCAGGATTCACTTCGACGAACAGGTAATCCACCGGGTGGCCCTGGTCATCCGTCACGATCCTGTGCAGAGCGAACCCTGAGGTCAGGTTCTCGAACATGAGGCGGTATTTCCGCTCGCTTTGCTCAAGTTTTTCCTGGGCATATTTCCGTTCCGTAATATCCCGGATAATTTTCTGGATATAAGGAATCCCATCGATCTCGATGATCTGGGTACTGACCTCAACATCAAAGCGGGAGCCATCCTTTTTCTGATGGATTGTTTCATACAGAGTGGATCCCGCTTGCCGGGATTTCTGCAGGTTCTCAAGGTAGGCCACCTGCTTCTCTGGGACCACAAGGTTGGAGATTGTCAATTGCCGGAGTTCCTCGAGCGTGTACCCATATGCTGAAAGAGCACGATCGTTAGCTTCAATAATTCGTGCGTCCTGATCCGCCAACAGGATGATGTCATTGGCGTATTTGACCAGGTACTCGAAGTGCTTAAGGAGTGCCAGACGTTCCCGCTCAACCCGGTAAAGCGCCCGGTAATGGTGGCTTCTCTGACGTTGCCAGTAGGAAGCGAAAACGGCAAAAGCTCCCACCAAAAGAACCAGGATCAGAGCAAGGACAAGCCGGCTGCGTTCTCTCCAGGCTGAAAAGGCCTCCTGAACATCCACTTTGGAGATCATGATCCATGGGGAGTCTGGAACCGGTTCAATGGCTGAAAGCACCTCAATTCCACGATAATCCATTCCGACAAAGGTTCCCCTTCTTCCCAGCACCCCCTGGACTGCGGGAACTTCTATCTTTTCCAAAGGGATCCTTAACTTCAAAGCAGTTCCCTTCCAATGACGGAGTTCATTGAGGTAGACAACCTGATCTCCCATCTTCTGCACTAACAGGGTCTCCGCTGAGTCGCTCTCTGTCGGCCAGGATTGAATCAAAGGAAATAAAACCTTTGAGGGATCCGCACGCAGGATTGCTGCTCCAATCACTTTGCTGGATCCATCCATGGGAACCACCAGGGGGGTGATGACATCCAACTGTGGAGAAGCGTCTTCAGTTTCCCGGTAGAGATCGGTGAGAACTGGACCGGATCCGCGCAAGGCAGCCTGGAAGGTTTCCTGAATTTCCGGATTCAACGGGTTTTGTAAACCTGATAAGCTGATCCGGACCTTGCCGGACAGGTCCACCAACAAAATATCCCGATAGCCACGAAATTTCCCGTATGTGTTGATCCGGTTCATGATCCGTTCTGTTACTACGGGATCCTCTTCTTCCATCCATTCGACAAGACTTTCCTTAAAAAAACGGTTGTCATTAAACATCTCCGCATCGGTTCTTAATCCATCTCGCCATTCCCGGATACGATCTACTTTTAAACGGGCAATGGCACTCAGTTCTTTCTCACGGGTCTCTCGCAGATGCTGTTCCTCGGTCCGATACAAAAAGTATCCCCCGAATAGGATGATGACAGAGATGACCAGGTAGAGCAGAATCGCCCCTATGGGGAGGAATTTTTTATCGTTTGACAAAGACTCGTTCCCCATTTCCAGTCTTTCTGGACTCGCTAATGAAACCATCTTTTCAGACAAAATGGTTGAGAATAGGAATTATAGTCGTTTTAGGTTTCGGACGAAAGATACGGCAGATTCCAGATTCTCTACTTTTTATATGAGAACGAGTCAGTAGTATTTATTCTCGAAAAAATCCTGATATGGAATGCCCATGGATTTCTCAGTATGCCGGCGAATCCGTGCCGCTTTACGTTCTATCCAGAGAATCAGCAATCGATGCCAGAGTCTGAATCGGCTTGTTTCCCAATAAGTCTTCAGAAAAACCAGCCTGTCACCAGTTCTTATAAACTGTGGATCCGAAGAGAAATGTAAGGAAGCCAGGTCTTTGATACGTGAACGAAGCCACCAGGAGGGACGTTGGCTGGCTCGTTGGACATCGATCACCGAAAGAGAGCAGTTCTCACCATTCCCATGAATAAAGACATGTCCAAGGTAGAAATCCCGATGTACCAGGCCAGCCCCATGCATCCTTCGTGTCAATGCAGCCAGAGCCTTAATGACACCCCTCTTGTCGATCGCCATAGCGGCTTTAACGGGAGGCTTCCAGTTGTGAAACAGATACCGTTCGAGTGGGAGTGCCTCAAGGTCGAAGGTAGCCAGAAAGGAGGCGTTTCTTACCCCCTCCCAGGTGCCCTCACCCCAAGCCACCACCTCGGGGACTTTGATCCCTGCTTTTGTAAACAGGTGGAGTTTACTGAATTCCTTTACGGCCTCGCACTGGGCGGAAACTATGCCTGTCCGCTCCAGGAACGACTCAACCCGGGGAGCCTCCAAGTGCCTTTTGAGAAACAGGGCATGAGGAAGATCACCAATATCCAGGGCAACCACTGGGCGGGTGGGGCGCATGGAAACCTCTCGAAACTCGATTCCGGGCAACCCCATCCAGTCTTCGAATCGTTTCAGACCCGACCTTTCCAACACCTTCTGTAAATCCTCACGGACATGAAGGTGACCTTGCTCGGAATGGACTTCTGTGAAGGAAGCCATGTTTTTGTCATGCATGGAGACCGATAATACTTCCATTGATATCGATGAGAACCCTTTGATGGGGTGGCGGACATCTGCGAATGAAACTCCTTCGCAAGAAGGAAAAGGGAATGTAATCTTGCACCGATGATACCAGTTATAAGCCGTCTTCTTGTTACCTCATTCCTCTTCCTCTTGTTTATGGGAGAATGTGGCTGGACATTCAATACAGAGTGGACTGTCCGTGCGTTCCGTACCAATGACGGACTTGCCTACGAGGTGGTCCGTGATGTCGCTCTTTCTCCCGATCATTCCACCGCATGGATGGCCACCTGGGGTGGAGGGGTATCCCGCTACGATGGAACTGGTTGGTACACCCTCAATAAAACCAATGGGCTTCCCAATGATTCGGTCAGGTCGGTTCTGACTGAGAAATCGGGGGCTGTCTGGATTGGTACCGATGGTGGAATCGCCTGTTTTGATGGGGATCAGATCACCCCCTTTCTCACCTCCAATACCGATGGACTTCCCAATAACCATATTTTCACCATTCATCGAATCAAAGAGGAACTCTGGTTCTCTACCGCGGATGGCCATCTGGTGGCCACCCAGGCGGATCTCCCGCCTGGATCCACACGTCTCTGGCGAAAAGTTATTGGACCTGACATCACCGGAGGAAACGCGGTCCGGGATGTTCTGGTAGCCCGGGATGGGAAAATCTGGCTGGCATGCAGCCGGACGGGGATTTTCTACTCGGAAGATGGCGGGGCATCCTGGAATGCCTCGAGCCTGGATGAAACAATCCAGGGATCTTATCATGGCATCGCCCAGGCCAGAGATGGCACCATCTGGGCTGCCGGTGGAGCTTCCTTGATCTTTTTCAATGGCACCAGGTGGGAGCGGAGTTCACTCAATGCGGAGTCCTCCACCTGTGTTGCTGCGACCCCCGATGGAGAAATCTTTCTTGGCACCAATGAGGGTCTATTTCTTAATCGTGAAGGCCAATGGGAACTCTTTGCCCTCGATGAGGAGGATCTCCACCAATACATCGAGTGTATCAAACCCCTGGAAGATGGGTCAGTCTGGGTGGGAACCCGTCATGGCGTGTTCCGTTTATCGAGACCTTCATGGACTCCCTTTCTGCGCACAAGCGAGGGAGAGAGCCTGATCTTTGAAAGCCTCTCCGCTGTTCCCGGATATTCTCCATTGGCATTGGATGAAAAAGGCAACCTGGTGAAGTTCGTCGACAAGGGTTTGGTTCCTATCCTACGGTTATCGGGAATCACTGGTGCGACACGATGTACACTTACCCATCCACGTGAGGGAAAGGTGTGGGTGCTCACGACCTCCCATGTCTTTCACTGCAGTCTCGATCCGCCAGCGATCCTGAAGATGCTTCCTTTACCACCTGATGCTCCGCCACGAATTCTGTACGAGGAAGAAGAGGGCAGATTGTGGTTACTCACCAATACCGGTGTCTTCGACCTGGAGGGGGAGACCTGGAGACCGCAACCCGCCATTCCCGGGTACAAGAGGTCCCAAACCTACTGCCTCGTGAAAGATGCAACAGGCGGTTATTGGGCGGGTCTGGAAGACCGTGTCGAGTATTGGAGGGATAACCAGATAAAGGTTTTTCCCGCCGAGGGAGATCTCTTTCCGGGATTACCACCTCTTCAGTCCATCTCCAAAGCAAAGGATGGGCGCCTTTTTTTTGCCACCTCAAGCACGGGAATCATGATTCTGAGGAGGAATGAGTGGGAGCACATCACCTCCCGGGATGGCATGTTGACAAACCGGATTCGGTGTATCCATGAGGCAGCGGATGGAACCCTCTGGGTGGGAAACCGGGAAAGTTGGATTTCCTGCCGGCGTAATGGCCGATGGACCTCCTTCCGTTTGTCGGATGGTATCCCTGCCGCGAGTATTTTATCTCTCGGCGAGTCCAGTGATGGCTCCATATGGGCGGCCTTGGAAGGGGCTTGCATCATCCGCTACCAAAGAGACTCTGCCCCTCCCAATACCATCCTCCAGGCATTGGATACGGAATTGAATCCCGGGGAGGTGGGCTTTTTCTCTTTCAGTGGCAGAGATACCTGGGATAAAACTCTCCCCGCCGATCTTGAGTATTCCTGGAGAATTGTGACCTCTGATCAGGCGGCCTCCGAACATGGCTGGTCTCCTTATTCGAGCTCCACCCTGGCTTTAACTCCCCGCCTCGATCCAGGCCGCTATCTCTTCCAGACTCGTGCCATCGACAAGGATGGCAATGTCGATCCCACCCCGGCCTCGGTCTCGCTTCTGGTCCTTCCGCCTCTCTGGAAACAACCCGCATTCAGTATCCCGGTGGCATTGCTTTCCCTGATTGCCCTGATCGCACTCGGGATTGGCTTTGCGAAACACCTGGCCATGCGGAAATCCGAGGAAAGATACCGCAACCTGGTCGATGATGCCTTGACAGTGATCATCAAGTGGAATGCTCGTGGAGAGATCACCTTCTGGAATGAATATGCCGAACGGGTGTTTGGTTACCCCAGAGAGGATGTTTTAGGGCTGAACGTAATTGGAACAATCCTGCCTGATGATCCACCCGCGAGGAAATATCTGGAAGAGATCACCCATGCACTGCTCACTCAAACCGGTGGGCCGGTTCAGCGGCATCATGATAACCTCAGGCGGGATGGAAGCACCATTCACATGTCCTGGACCTACCGTCCCATCCTCGGCGATGATCAATCTCTTCTGGAAGTTCATGCCTTCGGTGTTGACAGCACTGAACAACACCGTGCGGAACAAGCCTTAGCTGAGTCCGAGGAAATGCACCGGACTTTGGTTGAAAGGGCCACGGATGCCATCCTGATTGTCCAGGATGGTTGTATCCAATATGCCAATCCCCGGCTCTTCACCATCTTTGGATACTCACCGGAGGAAATCCTTGGCGCCCCCATTGAACGGTTCATACCGGAATCAGAAAGAGGACAGATTCTCTCGAACTACCAAAGGCGTCTGGCGGGGGAGGAAATACCGGGAAATTATGAGAGTCTCCTGGTGGACCACCAGGGACGGCGTGTGGATGTGGAGTTACGGGCCGCCTTGATCACCTACAAGGGGCAGCCCGCTACCCTTGTCCTGATTCATGATATCACCCAGCGTAAAGCAGCCCAGGAAGCCTCCATGCGTTCCTCGCGGATGGAGGCCACAGCCACCCTGGCGGGGGGGATCGCTCATGACTTCAATAACCTCATGGTTGGAGTTCTCGGTTATACAGACCTGCTTCGCCTGGAGTTCCAGGATCGTGAGGATGTGATGCAGATGTTGGACCGGATCTCACGATCCGCCGAACGCGCCGGTGAACTCGCCCGCCAGATGCTGGCCTACGCCCGTGGAGGAAAATACCAGACACGCAAGATTGACCTCAATAAAATTATCCGTGATACAGTCAAGATGCTCTCCCGGGATATCCCCGAGCGAGTCCGGCATGAACAGGTTCTCTTGGCGGACCTCCCCCAGATCGAGGCGGATCCCGCTCAGATGACCGAGATTGTATCTGGCCTGCTGAACAATGCGGTTGAGGCGATCGAGGGAGATGGGACCATCACTCTGGAAACCGGAGTGGTCACTCTTTCTTCTGGGGACCAGATCCCCGGGGTTGTTTTATTCCCCGGCACTTATGTTCACCTGACTGTATCTGATTCAGGCAGTGGGATGGATAAGGCCACTCTTGCCCGCATTTATGAACCTTTTTTCACCACCAAGTTCCAAGGACGAGGTCTGGGGCTATCCGCGGTTTTCGGAATCGTAAAAAACCATGGCGGTGATATCATGGTCTGTAGCGAGAAAGGATGTGGAACCATCTTCAAAGTTTTCCTTCCGATAAATAAATCTTGATATCGGCTCGATAAGAGGTTATGCTTATATCGCTTTTGCATGATTTATGGTGTTTGCCTTCTCCGCATGTTTTTGAAGTGGGGCGGGGAATCTGGTGATCTGGGTGATGGGGTGGGACTGAGGTGGCAGGCGCGGCCTGCACAGAGGGATTAGTTCGAGGTCCCCCGCACAATTAAAGGGCATCGCCATGAAATGCATGGTCCTGGAAATCCTCCGAGGAAATAAGATTCCCCTCCTCTTCCTTCCTTTGCTCATGGGGGTTCTGTCAAACCCAGTCAGTGCCGGGAACTCTCATGCTCCCAATCCGCGTCTCTTGGATTATGTACGCAGTGTTTATTACAAAGACCTCCCTGCCCAGGCGGTATCCTCCTCCACCGATCCCCTTTATACCCAGGTCAGACATTTAATCGGGCAGGCTGCCTTCAATGCCCTTCCTCCCGGACTACGCCAAACCCTGGTAAACCGGGTTACCCAAAAAGTTCAGTTTGATGCCCCCTACCCCATTTTCTGTTTCGCTCCGGGGACTCCACAGGATGTGGTTCAGGCTTTCGAGTTGGCCAGCCGGAAAATGGATAAATACCAGGTGATGTTCGACGCCTACCCCCGTTGGGGAACAACCGCCACTGATGGAACCGGTCTGGGTCAGGGTGATCCCACGATCATCACCTATAGCTTTGTCCCGGATGGCACACCGATTTCCATTGCGGTGACAGGGGAGTCCACAAGTGGCAGCAATTTAAGGGCTTTCCTGAATGGTCTGTTTGGCAACCAGGCAACCTGGCTGGCCCTCTTTGAAGATGTTTTTGAGGAGTGGAGTCAACTCTGCGGGGTTACTTACGTCTATGAATCTCATGACGATGGGAGGCAAGTGCCCAATTACAGCGGAGTGTTGGGTGTCCGGGGTGATGTACGTATCAGCGGCCATCGGATCGATGGGGCCTACAATATTCTCGCCTACAACTACAACCCGGACTGGGGCGATATGGTCATTGACACCAGTGATACCGCCTTTTTCGGGAACTCCAGTAATAATCACATCAACCTGAGAAACACAGTCGCGCATGAACATGGTCACGGACTCGGTGCTGATCATACCTGCCCCATCAACCACACCAAGCTCATGGAACCATACCTCTCCACCAATTTCGATGGGCCGCAGCATGATGACATCCTGTTCGCGCAGCGTTATTACGGAGACCCCCTGGAAGATAACGACGCCTATAACCAGGCCATCAATCTGGGCACTCTCGGTGATGAGACAGTCTCGATCAACCAGGTGAGCCTGGATGGAACCAGTGATCAGGATTGGTTTTCATTCACCATTCCCGCGGATAAACGAATCGACTTTTCGGTGAACCCATTTGGCCTAACCTATCTGGAAGGCCCACAGAATAATGATGGAACCTGTTCGAGTGGAACCAGCTACAACACTACAGCGCTCAGCAACCTGGCGATTGCCATAGTCAACAGCAATGGATCCTCGGTCCTTGGCTCAGCGGATGCCACAGCCGCCGGTGGAAGTGAGAGCCTTTCAGATTTCGTGCTTCCCCCGGCCGGCGGAACCTTTTACCTGAAAGTCTATCCCGGCGCGGCGGCGGTGGATGAAGTCCAGATGTACAACCTATCGCTGACAGTCGAACCCGCCGCCGGCGCACCGACGCCCACGATTACCAACACTCCACTTCCAACACCTACCCATTCAATAACACCGACGGGCACCTCCACCCCTACGCGCACCTTCACTCCCAATCCCACACGCACCCGGACTGGAACCCCCACACGGACCGGTACTTCGACAAAGACGAACACAAGGACTTACACGTCCACTTCGACACGAACCGGAACCTATACCCCTTCACCCTCGCGCACACCCACCCAGACTCCAGTTCCCCCAACCGCTACCGCTTCGCCTACCGCTACCGGGACTGCCACAACCTCGCCGTCCAAGACCACGACTGCCACAGCGACTGGAACCTCTACTTTGACCGGAACCGCTACCCCGGCTCCCACAAACTCAACTACGAATACCGCCGTGCCTCCGACAGTGACCAGCACACCCACGGTTACATCTACAGTCACCTTATCCGCAACTGGCACGAATACGCCGGTTCCCTCCGCCACCTCGACTCCGACAGTGACGGGAACCTCCACGAATACAAATACGCCTGTGCCTCCAACCCTGACCGCCACAAGCACCTCCTCACCTTCGCCAAGTTCCTCTCCGAGTACGACTCAGACCGCAACCTCCACTTTCACCTCGACACCGGTACCTCCCACGGCGACTTTGACCTCGACCGCAACCAACACGGATACTGGAACTTCAACTGCGACTGTGACTCCCACAGTCACGAGGACACCCACTCAAACCGGAACCGCTACGGCCACTAGAACTTACACGATCACCCGTACCCCCAGCCGTACTGGAACCTCAACAGCCACACGGACCGGGACACGCACACCCACGATTTCCCGGACTCCAACGATCACGAGAACCTTCACAACCACACGGACCGGGACGAGGACTGCTACTCCATCCTCCACAGTCACAATGACGCCGAGTCCAAGTCACACGGTTTCCTGGACCTTGACTCCGGAGGCTACCCGAACACCCACTGAGACCGTCAAACCCACCGAAACCCACACACCTACTACCTCGCCAACAGTTTCCTTTACCCCCTCATTCACACCGAGTCCTTCATATTCACCTTTGCCCACTTCGACAAAGACAGAGACTGCCACCTTTGTGCCAACCGCCACTCCGACTACCACCACAACCGATGAAGATTTGGATGGTATTTCCGGAGATATCGAGGCGGCTGGTCCGAATGAGGGCGATGGAAATCTGGACTCCATTCCTGACCGGGTTCAAAACCATGTGGCCTCTTTCCCAAATGCCCGTGATGGAAGGTATGTGACACTGGTTGCCCCGCCAGGAACAATTTTAGAGGAGGTTCACACCATGAATGAGTATCCGTCACAGCCACTCCCCGAAGGGTTCAGCCTACCACTTGGATTGATCGTTTACCGGATTTCGGGCATCCAGGTGGATGAGCCGGTTCTGGTCACCATGATCCTGCCTGCAGGAACTCAATACATCTCCTTCCTCCATTACGGTGCGACTCCCGGGAAAACAGTTGAGCACTGGTATGAATTCCCCTTCAATGGGACCATGGGTTCGCTGTTGGATGAGAATCAAGCCGCGATCCAGTACCTGGATGGTGAAATGGGTGATGCCGATCTGGAAGTCAATGGAGTCATCGAGGAGTTTGGAGGGCCGGCTGGAGTGGGATCCTCCACGGTAAAGGGTTGGGATCTCTACCAGTAACCCTATTTCCCTTCCAGAAAGAGCAAGCCGTCCGGTTTGACGGGCAAGCGGGACAAAGAGTTGCATCCTGATCCGGCTAAGGGTATAAACAACCTCCCTTATCCCGATGGACCTATCCCGGCTCAATCCCCAGCAACGCGAAGCGGTCTTGCATCGCGGCTCCCCCCTGCTGATCCTGGCGGGGGCCGGCTCTGGGAAAACAAGGGTCATCACCACCCGTGTCGCTCATCTCCTCCACACCGGGGATGCCAAACCAGAACAGATTCTGGCCGTGACATTCACCAACCGCGCCGCCCAGGAGATGAGGGAACGGGTTGCTTCCCTGGTGGGCGAGGAGTCCGCCAGGGTACTGGAAGTTTCCACCTTTCATTCCTTCTGTGCGCGGCTGTTACGCGCGGAGATAACTCGTCTCGGGTATTCCAGGAAATTCACCATCTATGACGCTTCCGACCAGCGTACTCTGCTGAGCCGTTGCCTGTCCGAGTTCTCGATCGGCAAGGAATCTTTTGACATTGGTTACTTTGCCTACCGGATCGGGCGTTCCAAAAACCGGGGGTTGTCCCCGGAAACCTATGAACCTTTCAGCCATGACAAATATGATGAAAGGGTTCCGGCTCTCTGGCACTCCTATCAAAAAGCCCTCCAGGCTCGTGATGCGGTCGATTTCGATGACCTCCTGTTACTCACTCACCGCCTTCTTTCCGAGCATCACGAGGTTCTGCAGAAAGTTCGTAAACACTACCGCCATGTTCTGATCGATGAATACCAGGACACCAATGCCCTTCAGTTCGAGATTGCACGGAAGATCTGCGAGGAACACCGCAATTTGTGCGTGGTGGGCGATGATGACCAGAGCATCTATGGTTTCCGGGGCGCCGAGGTCTCCAACATCCTGGACTTCGAGCGCCATTTCCCCGATGCACGGATCATTACCCTCGACCGCAACTACCGTTCGACAGAAACCATCCTCAAAGCTGCCAACTCAGTCATATCCAGAAACCTCGACCGGCGCACCAAAACCCTTTGGTCACAGGAAGGGGAGGGACGAAAAATTGAACTGGTCTCCACCGAAGATGAAAACGATGAGGCCACTTATGTGGCCCTGCGGATCAAGGAGCTACGGGTCCACCATGGACTTTCATGGTCGGACTTTGGAGTCCTTTACCGTTCCAATATCCAGTCACGTCCCTATGAGATCGCCTTTCGCAAGAACCAGCTTCCCTATGTGGTCATTGGCGGGATGGAGTTTTTCGACCGCAAGGAGGTCAAGGATATTGCCTCCTACCTGAGAGTTCTTGCCAATCCCAAGGACGACATCAGTCTGCGAAGGATCATCAATGTTCCCAGGCGTGGAATCGGTGATACCGCCCTCCAGCGTCTCAATGAAGCCGCCGGTGCCTCCCATCGGCCGCTCTACGATCTTCTCAAGGATGCCTCCCACCTGAACCTGCCCGATACCGCTTTGGCTGGTACCAGGGAGTTTGTCACCCTCCTGGATAGAACCCGCGCGGTCATGCGTGAGGAGGGACTGGCTCGAGGCATCCTGTACCTGATCGACCACAGCCGATATCTGGAGGAGGTGGAAAAAACTTCCCCTACTCCAGCGGCTTTTCAGGTCCGCAAGGAGATCACCCTCGAACTCGCCAATGCAGCGGCAGCTTATGAACAGACAGCGGGAGCTGGGGCTGGAGTTCAACTCCGGCCTCAGCTGAGCAGGAAGGGTGAAAATCACCTTGTGGATTTCCTCCAAAGTGCCAGCCTGGCCTCGGATTACCGAGCCAATTCAAAGGAAAAAAGGTTCGAAGAAGACACAGTCCGCCTGATGACCCTCCATAGCGCCAAAGGATTGGAGTTTCCGGTGGTGTTCCTGGTGGGGCTGGAGGAGGGGTTACTGCCCCATGCCCGCTCGATGACTCTCGATTCCGATGTGCATGAGGAACGCCGGCTGTTTTATGTCGGCATGACCCGTGCACAGAAGCACCTTATCATCACCACCTCGGCTTTGCGTACAGTGCGCGGACGGACCAGGCCCACCACCGAGTCGCGTTTCCTGGAGGAAATCCCTGAAGAATTGCTTGAATTCCAGCAAACTGGGGCACAAGTGAAATAAAGGTCTGTTGACTTGGCTGGTCTGACTGGGGCCGCCTACACATCCACTTCGCTGAGGAATAAGATGGCCGGGTTGGGTTGGGCGCGCGCTCGGCACACCTGATCCGTAAGCCAAAGGAGGTTTTCATGAAGCCAGTATCAAGACGCAATTTCCTGGGCCAGTCGGCCATCGCAGCGGTGGGAGCGGGTCTCGCATCGAGTGCGATTTCAGCGGTAGCGGAAGACAAGAAGGTCTCCGCCAATGACAAGATTTCAGTGGCGCTCATCGGATGTGGAGGTCAGGGACGCGCCGACCTGCGGGCCTTCCTCGGCTCCTCGGAGATTGAATGCCTGGCGTTGTGTGATGTCGATCCCTCTCACTCCGCCAAGGCGGCGGATGAGGTGGAGAAGAAGAAAGGCAACAAACCGGACATTTATAAAGACTTCCGCGAGGTCATCGATCGTAAAGACATTGATGTGGTCATTGTGGGTACCCCCGACCATTGGCATGCCCTTCCAACCATTTATGCCTGCCAGGCTGGAAAGGATGTCTATGTCGAGAAGCCCCTCTCGGTTTCCATTGGCGAGGGGCGTGTGATGGTCAAGGCTGCACGGAACAACAACCGCGTGGTTCAGATGGGTACCCAGCAACGCAGCGCCGGTCATTTCAAGGATGCCATCGCTTTCGTAAAATCGGGCGAACTCGGCAAGATCCGCCTGGTCCGTACCTGGGCCTACCTCGACTGGAAGGGTGAGCTGCCCAAGGTCGAGGACAGCGATCCCCCCGAGGGAGTCGATTATGACATGTGGCTCGGACCTGCTCCCAAGCGCCCCTTTAACAAGCGGCGGTTTCATTTTGACTTCCGCTGGTACTGGGACTACTCGGGTGGCCTGATGACCGATTGGGGCGCCCACATGATCGATATCGCCAACATGGGCATGGATGTTCTCTCACCCAAGTCCGCGTTGTCGATTGGTGGCAAGAATGGGTACCCCGATGACGCCATGGAAACTCCCGATACCCAGCAGGCGATTCTGGAGTATGATGGTTTCACTATGATCTGGGAGCATGCTCTCGGCATTGGCCGTGGCCCATGGGATCGTGAGCATGGGATCGCTTTCCATGGCAATAACGGGATTCTCGTGGTCGACAGGAATGGCTGGGAAGTCTTTTCCGAGACCAATGCGGTCAAGAAGGAACGTGAGTTCCAGATGAAGGCGGTTCCACACCGTCGTGCCTCGGATGATTTCCATACCGACCATGTCAAGAACTTCGTGGAGTGTGTGAAGACCCGCGAGAAGCCCAACTCGGATGTCGAGATCGGCCATAACTCGATGATCGCCTGCCACCTGGCAAACATTGCGTTAAGGACTGGAAGGCGAATCAACTGGGATCGTGAGAAGGAGGAGATCATCGGCGATCCCGAAGCGCAGAAACTGGTCATGCGTGAATACAGAGCACCTTGGAAGCTTCCCGAGGTTTGAGTTAAGATGGCCCGGCATTTCGAATACAAGTTCGTGCGTCTTGGCGAAGGCTGGATAGGGGTCCGTAGCGAAGGTAAGGAGACTTACCAATCGGTTGTCCATGATTATTCGAAACAGGGATGGCGGCTGGTTCAGATCTTTGCCCCGGGGATTGGTGCCTATGGCTGCGCCAAGTTCTACGAACTCATCTTCGAGCGCGAGCTGACTTTCTAACCGCAGCGCCTAGCACATGCTGCGTCTGTCCAAGGGTAGGAGGGGCAGTCTTGGGGGGCTGCCCCTCCTCTATTTTTGCCTTTGTTTCCCGTTGCCTCCCCATCCCCATGGACCTAAAGTTTATCATGCCCACGAAAACCTTATCCCACTTATTGGTCAGCTGGTTCCTTGTGATCCAGTTTACTGCTTATGCTGAGAGTGAAATTCCGATCCTCCGGCATGACCCCAGCACCCTCCCAGCGAACCTGACCCAGAACCACACATCTGTTAAACCAGTCATGACCGACCGGGGTGTGGCATTGGATGTCGATTTTTTCCGGGCTGACTACCCCAATGTTTTCTTTACTGCTCCCGCTGAGGGCTGGGACTGGTCTGCATACCAGGGAATCGCGGTGGATATCGAGAATCCCGAAGAAGAAGCGGTCAGGGTGAATGTACGTGTGGACAACGAGGGGGCTGATGGACTCAACCACTGTAATACCGCCTCCGTCTCCGCCGAACCGGGAACTGTGACCACCCTCAGGCTCACCTTCAACACCGGTGCGGGCAAGGGACTGTGGGGGATGCGCGGCTTGCCGGAAATCGGACCGATGGGATCGGGCACCCCCATCGATTCCAAAAGGATTACTGCCTTTCAGGTGTTTCTGGCTCTTCCAGATCGAGATCATCGTTTGCTGTTGAGCAGCTTCCGTCTCTTCGGAAAAGGACATCAGCCGGGCGAATTGGTTGAAATGCCCTTCATTGACCGGTTTGGTCAATACAAACATGCAGACTGGCCCCTGAAGTTGAAAGAGGAGTCCGAGCTCATCACCCGGAGGAAAAGGGAACAGACACTCCTGGCTGAGTCCCGGTCCCCTCAGGGATTTGATCGTTTTGGCGGCTGGAATGAGGGGCCCCAACTCAAGGCCACGGGATACTTCAGAACCGAGAAGGTAAATGAAAAATGGTGGCTGGTCACTCCTGAAGGGAGGTTGTTCTTCTCGATCGGCATGGACTGTGTGGGAAGCGGGGAGTTCACCTTCGTGACCGGACGCGACAAGTGGTTCGAGTGGCTGCCAGCCCTGAATGATCCGGCGGCGGTTTTCTATCACACCTCCGGCAAGGCTCACAGCATGGCCGAGGCGATTGATGGCAAAGGCAGGACCTTCAGCTTCTACTGCGCGAATCTCCTCAGAAAGTATGGAGAAGAATGGCGTACCGAATGGAGGCAGATGACAGCCAACCGGCTGCGCAACTGGGGCTTTAATACCATTGGCAACTGGTCAGATGGGGAGATCTGTAAAGAGAGTGGCATTCCCTATGTGGTCTCTTTCGCATTGGGAGAGGGCCTTCGCAACATGGAGGGAGCCAATGGTTATTGGGGGTACCTGAAGGATGTCTTCGATCCCCATTTCGCCGATGTGGTCGATGAAGCAGTGACTCCGCTGGCAGAGCGTCATGCCGGTAATCCCCTCTGCATCGGCTATTTCTCAGACAATGAACTGGCCTGGGAAACCTTGCGTCCGGGAGTCCTCGCCTGTCCTCCCGACCAGCCGTGCCGGATTGCCATGATCCAGCGTCTCAAAACCAGGTACAGTTCCCTTGAGAAATTAAATCAGGCCTGGAACATTGAGGCCAGAGACTGGGACAGCCTGCGTGCCCCCGAGACTCCCAACGCCACAGCCACTGCTGACCTGGATGACTTCGTCTATGAATACGCCAGGGTCTACTTCAGCACGATCAACAGCATCCTCAAAAGCCGTGCCCCCCACCAGCTGTACCTCGGCTGCCGTTTTTATGCCCACTGCGACCCAGTGGTACGGGCCTGTGCAGAGTCAGCCGATGTGGTCAGCTTCAATGTCTACCTTCCGCGGATTCAGAGGGATGCCTGCGAGAAGGCTGTCGCCTGTGGTAAACCGGTGCTGATTGGAGAGTTCCATTTCGGGGCTACCGATCGCGGGATGTTTCATCCCGGTCTTGGTCCGGTCCGGGACCAGGAGGCACGTGCAAAGGCTTATGCGCAATATTTCCAGAGCGCGATCGACTGCCCCGCCATTGTGGGTTGCCATTGGTTCCAGTATGTGGATGAGCCAGTCACCGGCCGCTGGTTCGATGGAGAGAATTACAACATCGGTTTTGTGGATGTGACCGATACCCCCTATCCCGAGCTAGTGAAGTCCGCGCGGGAAACCCACGCGGAGCTCTACAAACGACGGCTGGAGTAAGGACACACCCCGACCTGTCTGTCTGGCTGGAACGAGAATCCTTTACTAGCTGGTCCAGGAGTTGTACTCCTGGACCGGGCCCTTCTGTGGGAGTTTTACTCCCATGTGCCTTAATTACATGATGGTTTCCAGCGGAGTACAACTCCGCCAGATGGGGTCCGCCCAGCAGTTCAACTGCTGGGCGAGCTGATGAGGGGGTATTTTCAAGACAGGGGCGAGCCTATTTCCCTTCCAGCTCTGTGGCCAGCCGGGTGGCCCGGATCCGGGCATCATCCGCCTCTTTGAAATCCTCTTTTCCAAAATCGATGGCCTTGCTGTATTGAATCACCGCCGCCTTGGATAATTTCAATTCTTCATAAACCCTGCCAAGGTGGTAATTGATAGTCGGGTGAGTCGGTAAAACCGCGAGTGCCTGTTCGATATGCTTCCGCGCTTCCTCAGTTTGGCCAGCCAGGAAATAAACCCATCCAACTGTGTCCAGGGTGTTTCCATCCTTGATCCCGGTTTGTGGATTAACCGGCATCGCATCCAGGGCCTTCCTGGCATAATCAAGGGCCTCCGCACGGGTCTTTTCATTCTGTGACAGGAGCCAGGCCAGGTTGTTCATCGCTGCGGCTGTCATCATCTGGCCGGGATTCAGCTTCACGACAGTCCGGTAGGAGGCAATCGCATCCTCATTCAGGTTCTGCGATTCGTAGAGTCCGCCGATCTGAAAATGCAGGGAAGCATTTTCCGGTGTGACCGCCAAAGCCGAGGAGAAATCCTTCACGGCACTGTCGTATTTCCCCAGCTTCTGGTAAGAAGCCCCGCGTTTTTCGAGGAAGTAGGCATCGTTGGGATCGAGATCAAGGCCCTTCGTATATGTTTTCACGGCATCTTGATGTCGTCCCGCCAAAGCCTGTGCATCCGCCAGGTAGACCAGCATCAACCTGTCATTTGGATAATCCCGGGCCAGGTCCTCATAGATCCCCAAAGCGGCATCCGGCCACTGGTAGAAACTGAACAGGAGCGCCAGACTCAGCTGCCGGAGGTCGCTTTTTTTCTCACGCGCCATTTCAATGGACTGATTCATGTAGTTGATCAGGATGGGGGAGAATCCGCTCTTCTGGGTGGTCTCTTTGGCTTGATCGTATTGCCCCGCGGACACTTGAAGATTCACCAGGATCGGCACCAGACGTTGCATGGCCGCTTTTTCCCATTTCCCGCTGCTGAACTCTTGAGTGAGAATCTTGAGCCCTTCTCCGGCCTGTCCCATTTGTTGCAGAATCACTGCCTGAACGACATTGAGCACACTGGTATCGGTTGAGGCCTTCAATGCTGTCTGGCAGGTTTCTAGTGCCTCTTTGTCAAGCCCCAGGGCCATCTCTGCAAGTGATTTCTCGATATAGGCGGCAGGATGATGGGGATTCGCAGCGATGAGGGTTTTGTATCCTTCCAGGGCCTTTTTGTACTGACGGTTGTAGACCTGGGTTTTGGCCAGGACGCTCTGGTAGAACGACCGGGTTGTCTGGCTTTCCGTGGCGCTTGCGGTCAATGCCTCGAATACCTTTGCGCCCTCTTCGTAGTTCTGTTCCTGGAGATAAACAGTGCCCAGAAGGAACAGGGCATCACGGTTTTTCGCTTCGCGTTTAAGAATCCCATCCAGCACAATCTTGGCCCGTTCCAGTTCTCCGATCCGGACCATGGTCCGCGCGGAGAGAATCAATGGTTTGGTGCTTTCCGGGAAAGTTGTTGAAAGGCGTTGATACAGGGCCAGTGCCAGCTTGGGTTCGTTGAGTGTCTGGTAGACCTTGGCCATCTCATAAACAGCCGCTCCAAAGGTTTCATTCTTCTGGATCAGGGCATCCAGTTGTTCCAAGCCCTTGCTGATCTTACCCCCATACAGCAACCCCAATGCCTCGAAGTAACCGCCCCAGACCTGGGTAGCAGAAGCTCCTTTGAGTTTGTCCACTGCAGATGAGAGCAGTGCCGGATCCTGACGGATCACCCCCTCCATGGCCTGGTAACGGACATCCTGCTTGTCGCTGACTGATTGCAGAGATCGATCGGCTTCGGGGAACCGTCCCAGAGAAACAAACGAAAGTGCCTCCAGGAGATGGGCATTCTTGTTCTCAGGATCCTGTTTCAATACTTCAGCGGTTTGTTCAAGCGCTTTTTCAGGTTCACCCTGGTAGATATAGGCATCGGCCAGTTCCAGTAAAAGGGTGGGATTGGCTCCCTGTTTCTGGATTTTTTGAGCGGCCACTTTGACCTTCTCGACCACTTCGCCTGCGGCGATCTGGGCTTCCCGGTAAGTTTTTTTGAAATTTTCATCTCCCGGCCGGCGTTTGACCGCACTTTCGAGATCCTTCAAAGCCTGAGCATGGTTACCAGCCTTGAGTGCAAGACAGCCGGACACGAAAAGCCCCAAGGCATCATCGGGATCGAGACGGAGAGCTTCCCGGGTCTCCTGTTCGGCGTTCTGAATCTGTCCATTCTCAAAGTAAAGGTGGGCCAGTGAAGAATGGAGCGGAGCCGCATTGGGCTGGGCCTTTGCGGCCTGTGTGAGGATATCGATGGCGCGTGGCACCTCGCCTTTCCGCTCATACAGGGATGCCAGCTCCCCGGCGGCCTGAATATCACTGGGATTAGATTTCAGGAAATCATCCAGAAGTTGAATTGCTTGTTGATCCTTCCCGGTCCGTTGGTAGGAAATACTGAGTGCCGCAATAACCTCTCTTGTTCCGGGACGGGCTTGATTGGCTTGCTCGTAAAACTGGACTGCCTTGTCCCATTCATTCCTGGCCCTTGCGATCTCACCCTTGAGATAAGGGACCACTTTTTCCATACCAGCTTTCGATTCCAGTGAGGTGACAAAGGTCTCGGCTTCCTGGACTTTCCCATCCTTCACCAGTATCAGAGCCTTCTGACGGCAAGCGGTCTCATTCCTGGGATCATAACGGAGTGCTTCCTCATAGGCGGTTAAGGCATCCCGGTTGAGTTGAAGACCTTCATAAGCCATCCCTTCCGCGACCAGGATCTCCGCATTGGTGGGCGCGAGAGCTAGGGCTTCCTGGTAGTGGGTCAAGGCATCCTTATAGAGTCCCTGGCGGTAAAAGGTATTCGCTTTCCCTAATGCCCGTTCGATTTTTTCCTGATCGTTTGCGCCTCCACAACCACCTATCAGCAACAGACTCAAAAGCAGAATGGCTATCCGGGTTTCTTTCATGGTCTTCCTCATGGGTGTGAGAAATCTCATTCAAATCGCGTTTGCCACGATCGAATAACAATAATCCACTTTTCCCGGGAATCGGAGAAGGTCGAGGAAGAGAGAAGCCGCAGGTTGGCTCCCTTGGAAACAGGAACTGCGGAGGAGGAGAGCTCCTCCTACTCCTCCTCATCCCAATACAAGTAGGAAGAACAACGGTCACACTGGAGCAGATCAAGTCCTCGTTTGGCGACCTGAATGGTCTGTGGTGAAAGTTGCACCCCGCATCCTCCACAGCAGCCATCAGCAACCGGGACCACTGCCATTCCCTGACGTAACAATACAAGCCGGTCAATCCGTTCCAGAATCGATGAGGGAACCGCCTCGCGTTTCTCCCTCTCCAACACCATGATCTCCCCCAACTCCCTTTCATATTCAACCGATTCGGCCTCAAGCTGGTCGATTTCGGGCTGAACACGTCCCCTGACTCCTTCCAGCTCTTCCGCAGCCGCATCCACTACCGCCTGCAGCTCGGAAAGCTTGCCTTCAGCCTCCCCTACTCCCTTTTCCAGTTCGACTGTCCGCTCTCTCTGGGTCTTGATCTCTTTCTGGCGGGACTCATATTCACGTGTCGTCTTGACCTGGTTCAACTTGGCCTGCAGGGAGGTCAACTTCTCTTCTGATTGTTGGATCTCCTTGCGCGAACGTGAGAGATAAGATTGATTCTCTTTGATGGCCTTTTGGGCGTTGGCAAGTTTCTCTTCGGCCTGGTGAATCTCCGCCCTGAGTTGTTCCAGACGTTCGGGTATGGTTTCGTGGGTTCGATAAAGGTTGTACTTCCTGGTGATGACAGATTGAAGTTCAATCAGTGCGAGTAATCTTTCGTCTTTCATTCCTGAGGGTCCATCCACTCCCGTGCGGCTTGGGATAACACCTGAATGTCTTGTTTGGAGGGCAACTTGTCAAGCCACAAGGGGGAAAGGGCCTATTCCAACATTGCGCTGGCTTTCGGCTGGGTAACTCCCAGAAGCCGTAAAGCCGCGCGTGCACGTATCCACAGGTCATGCGGAGAGCGTAAACGGCGCAGCTCCGCGAGAATCCGTTTGGGATGCAGGTAGAGGCTGCGGGTTGCCCGTCGTTGTGCCCGCAGGGCCATCTCCGGTGAAAGGAAGGGGGTTTTCAGCACCGCCGATCCCATCTCCTCATACTTCTCCCAGTCCTCATGCAACAACCACCCATTGCGCTTGGCCTCGGTATAGAGTTCGGTTCCAGGAAAGGGGATTGCGATGTGGAAGTTGCAGTAGTCCGGGTCGATCTCCTTGGCGAAACGGATGGTGTCTTCAATGGTGTCTGGCGTCTCGCCCGGCAAACCGATGATGAAGTAGGCGAAGGTCAGGATCCCCGCACGCTTTGTGGCGGCGATACCCTCCCGAATCTGGTTCAGGGTGATCCCTTTTTTCGAGGATTCCAGCACCCCCTCATTGCCCGACTCCACCCCGAAAGAAACCAACTCGCAGCCGGACGCTTTCATTTCCCGCGCGAGCTCGTAGTTGATCGTGTCCACTCGTGAGTTGCAGACCCACCGGAAACCATGGGGACGCATTGCCTCCATAACCTGCCTGACCCAGGAGTGACGAAGCGTGAAGGTATCGGTCATGAATGCGAAGAATGAGATCCCCAACTGGTCACGCATTTCGAAAAGCTCGCCCATCAGGTTGTCCACCGAACGGGTGCGTATGCCGGTCCCCCAGACCGTTCCGGCCCGGCAGAAGGTGCAAGGATAGGGGCAGCCGCGCGCGGGAATCACGGTGGCAAAGGGTTCCCCATAGCTGAAAGGCATTTTGTACAGATGCCAGGGGGTCAAATGCCGTGCGGGATAGGGCAGATCATCCAGGTTGCTGACCATTTCGGTGGGCGGGCCAAGCACCGCCTGCCCATTGATGTTCACACAGACACCGGGAATACTGGGCCAATCTTCGCGTGGACTGTTCAGGAGCCTTTCCAGAGTCAGTTCAGCTTCACCCACCAGCACAAGATCGGCCTGGGCCTCTAGCAGGCATTCCCGGGGCAAGGCGGTGGTATGGGTTCCCGTAAACGCGGTCACGAATCCATGATGCTGTTTGAGGTTCCGCAGGTAGCGGGCATCCTGACGGAAGGTGGGTGTGGTTGTTCCCGTAACCACCCAGTCCGGTTTCCAGGCTGCGATACGAGCTTCGGTTTGTTCCTGGGAGAGCCCCTCCGCCATACCATCCAGGATTTTGGCTTCATGACCCTCCCGTAATGCCACCGCCGCGAGATAGGCGAGGCCGGTCTGCGGCCATGTTTCTCCCCCCACGCTCCGCCGTCCGCAACGGCCGAGCTCCTTCATGTAGATGTCGCCATCCGGCAAAGGTGGATTGAGGAAAAGGATTCTCATGGTTTTCCCGCTCGCAACCTTCAGTCTAGAGGCTGAGGGACGGGAATGCAAAGGTGAGAAGAAGTTTGGCTACCTCGGCGGAATCTCCAAAGGCAGAACAGGCCTCCAGATCCGGGATGTCAGCAATATATCCTTCGTCCTCCTCTCTGAAGAAGATGTTGATATGGTAGTCCTTCATATCTACATCCTCAGGCCAGCTCAGCAACCAATGGCTCTTCCTTCCTGAGCTCACTCACCTTCATCACGGAGAATCCAAGAATCGTGCCTTCCTCATCCACACGTTCCATTACGCGGTCATCCTCGGTTTCACGCATGTACCCGGCCTTCTCGGAGAAGAGGACCTCCAGATAGTCGCCCTCGGCATCAAACCAGACCTTTATTCGCTGGGCCATAGGACCTCTCCCTTCTTGGGTTTGTCAGTCAGGTAGGCGGTGAGGATGAATGGATTTTCAGCATCTTCCTTAACCGCCACACATATCCATTTTCTACCAACCACGGTTTCCGGCAAGTACTTGTAGTAAAGCCTTACACCTTCATCACTCCGAGACTTCACTACCACCTCAGGACTCTTCAAGGTATCTGCGATCAGATGATCCAGGCCACTCATTTCCGGATGCTCCAGAATGTGGGCTAGTCTTTCTTCAGTCAGACGAATCTCTAGCCCTTTGTGGTTCAGCAAGATCCTCCTTACGGCAGCCCCTCACCCCGACTCCATCAGCTGATTCCCCGTCTTATCCAGCGGCGTTTCCCCTTTTCATCCATCTCCGTCTTCGGCACCTGTAACTCGATGACCGGTTGTGAAAGGTTTTTATTGCGTGGGATGCCCCAGTAAGGGCCGTTTTTTTGGGTGAAGGCATCAAGACCGATTTTTTGGAGTTCATCGGATTTTCCGAAACAAGGGGGGCTTCGTGACCTGCCCCCCATTCATTGTAGCAATGATAGTGAAAGAAATTCCGTTGTTTAACCGCAAGGTGTGAGACCGGCTTCTTAACTTAGAACGCTGTCCCCTCATCCCGAGTCAGTTTCCGGAACCGTTCGTTGATTTGTTTCGTAATCGGCCCTGCCTTACCGGTCCCGATGGGACGGCTGTCGACCTCGGACACAGCGATCACCTCGGCGGCGGTCCCGGTCAGGAAACATTCATCGGCATTGTAGATATCGGACAGGGTTAAATGGGTTTCAACCGGTTGCAATCCCAGCTCGGGAGCGATCTCCAGGATCGCTTCGCGTGTGATTCCCGGAAGGGCACCCACAAAAGTGGGTGGTGTCATGAGACGCCTGTCACGGATGACAAAGATGTTATCAGCGGAGGCCTCGGCGACAAACCCCTCCGAGTTGAGCATCAAAGCTTCCTCGAAACCCGAACGGCTGGCCTCGATGGAGGCCAGGATGTTGTTCAGATAGTTGAGTGTCTTCAGCTGGGGATCCAAAGCATCCACCAGGTTTCGGCGTGTGGAAACAGTCATCACCGCCAGACCCTTTTCATATTGTTCTGGAGGATAGATCGACAACTTGTCGACAATTGCAATGATGGTGGCCACGGGACAGGATTTTGGCGAAAGCCCAAGTGTCCCAGTCCCACGGGTAACGATCAGGCGGATGTAGCCATCGCTGAGGCCATTCCTCCGGCAGGTCTCCAAAACGATCCCGGTCATCTCCTCCATCGACTTGCCAATATCCAGATTGATATACTTGGCCGAACGAAAGAGGCGCTTCAGGTGTTGCTCAAGACGGAACACCCGGTTGTGGTAAATCCGGATCCCCTCAAAGACTCCATCACCATAGAGAAGACCATGGTCGAAAACTGAAATCCTGGCGTCTTCCTTTGAAAAAAACTCACCATTGATGTAGATCTGCATATCGCCTGTTCCTTCCCGCCTTACGATTGTTCACTTTTAGTTGTGCGATTGATTCACCGACCGCAGCCATGAGACTCGGCGTCCATCAAACCGCATCCGGACCCGTTTCACGAGTCCTGATACGAACCACTTCCTTCAAATCAGTAATGAAGATCTTCCCATCACCGATATTCCCGGTGTGGGCCGCATCCAGAATGACCTGGGTCACCTGGTCTTCCATCTCATCCGGGACTGCCACCTCGATCTTCATCTTGGGAAGCAATTCCACCACATACTCGCTGCCCCGGAACAGCTCACGGTGCCCTTTTTGACGTCCAAAGCCACGCACTTCGGTGATGGTCATCCCGCGGACACCAATCTCCGCGAGCGCATCCTTCACAGCATCGAGCTTGAAGGGTTTGATGATCGCCTCAATCTTCACCATGATTCTTGGGACTCTACTTGAAAGAGAGAGCCGAGGCCAAGACCACACAGTCTCTTCCACGAGCCTTGGCCTGGTAGAGGGCATCATCCGCCAGACGTAACAGGTCATCCACCGTCCCGGCATCCTCGGGGACCGATGCCAGGCCCGCGGAGCAGGTCAGAATCCGTTCATGATCAATCATGATGCGTTCTTTCCTGATCGCCCCGCAGACACGCTGGAGGATCGGTTCGGCCTGGGTCTTGGATGTCACCGGCAGGACGACCGCGAATTCCTCTCCGCCAAAACGGCAGACACAGTCACTTTGGCGAATCCCCTCCTGGAGAATCCTGGCCACTCTCACCAGGACCCGGTTTCCCATGGCGTGACCATGGTTATCATTGAGGTCTTTGAAGAAATCGAGATCCAGCATGGCCAGGGTGAGGGGGTGGGAATAACGAAGTGAACGGGGGACTTCCTTGGCGAGTAGATTCTGGAGATAGCGGTAATTAAGCAGACCGGTGAGCTCATCATGCGTGGCCAGATTCTCCATCTCGGCCCGCACACGCTTCACCTCTTCCTCAAGCTCCCGATTCTTGTCGGCCAATTCACGCGTGAGTTCCCGGTTGCGTTTCATCAACACATTGTGCTGGGCGGCATTACGGATTGCACGGGATAGTCTGGGGAAATCAATGGGTTTCTGGAGAAAATCGAAAACACGGTGATGGAGGGCCTCCAGCGAGCTGTCCAGGGAAGCAAACCCAGTCATTACAATCACTTCGGCCTGACTGGATTCCCTGGCACGTCGAATCACGTCCCAGCCAGAGACGGGGCTCATACGCAGGTCCGCGAGCAGTACATGGAAATCCTGACTGCCCAACAGCCGGTTCGCTTCGCTTCCACTCGTGACCGCGGTAACACGGAATCCAGCCCGTGTCAAAAGTTCCTCTACCACCTCGATCACCGAGTAGTCATCATCCACCACCAGGACCGAAATATCCTGGGGGAGTAACTCCACCTCGTCATTTTCCGCCATCTTCCTCACGCGCCCGAATCTGGGAGGCACCTCTCTTTTGAATGATAACCCAAGATAGACAGTGTTGCTTGCATGGTAGAGACTGAACTCACGAACTGGAAGGGGAGAAAACACTCCATATCAATGAGAACCCTCTTTCCTCTCCCCTTTCTCTTCAGGGAGAATCCTCCCAAGACAGGACCAGCCTCCTCCTTTGGAGATTTATGCTGGCCGGAGAAAAACATGAAACTGATCTTCCTGTGCGGTCCTCCAGCGGTTGGCAAGCTGACTGTCGCCAAGGCACTCGCTTCCAGAACAGGGTACAAGCTGTTCCACAACCATCTCTCTTCAGATCTGGTAAGTGAGATCTTTGATTTCGGCTCGCTGGAATGGCTGATGCTCCTGGAGAAGATTCGTTTGGATGTATTCGAGGCCGCCTGCCAGGCAGAGTTAAAAGGGCTGATTTTTACCTACATGTACATTGGCAAGCCGGGGAGTTGGTTTTTTATCACGGACGTCCGTGAACTGCTGGACCAATATGGGGGTGAGTTGTGTCTGGTCGGCCTGATTTGCTCACAGGAACAGCTTGAACAACGGGTTGTCGAACCTGACCGTATGGAATTTGGGAAGATCAACTCAGTTGAGAAGCTGCAAAGTGTTTTCCCCTCCACGGAACTCTCCTTTGAAATACCCTATGTGGAGACTCTGGTTATCGACAACACGGAGCTTTCGCCCGAACAAACGGCGGAAAGGATTATTGAGTATTACCACCTTGAATAACCTATTGAATGTTTTTTTCTGGAGAGTCCTTATGGATTTGCATTATTTCACGTTCTTGTTGATGATTGTCCTCGTTTTCTGGAATCATCAACCCATTTTTTCCACCACCCTCCTCGAGATCCTTCCCCGTGAGGACAAGCAATGGACCGATCCGGAAACCGGAACTCGTGTGACCTTCCTCACCAGCGATCCGGCACATGACCAGAATCTGTATTACGAACAGCGCTCCTGGCTGGCGGACAGCTCGATGATTGTATTCAACTCGCAACGTGCCAACGGGGGTTTAATGGGTTATCTGACCGCCACTGGGGAACTGGTTCGGATCACCAGCGAGAAGGGAGGGTATGGAGGTGCCACCTGTGCCAAATCCAGAAACAGCATTTATGCCTGCCGTGGGTCTGAAATAGTCGAAATCGCCCTAGATATCCAACCATCCTCTCATCCGGTGCGTCTTCCCTCCAAAGTTTTCGCCACCGAACGCGTGATCTGTACCTTGAGCGATGACAGGATGCCTCCCAACACCTCGCTCTCGGAGAACTCGGATGGAACGCTCCTTTCACTGGGAGTAGGCGGAAGGAACATCAACACCATCAACAATGATGGGCAGGTTCTGGCGATCCGCATCGATACAGGAGAAATCAAGGAAATTGCACGCATGCCGGGATCCTTTTTCGGCGGACATGTCATGTTCAGCCTGACCAATCCGAATCTGGTGAGTTTTTGTGAGCGGTATCATTGGATCACGGTCCGTGATGTACGCAATGGCCAGGCGGTCTTCAATCATCACCGTGAACCGGGCGAGTTCTGTACCCATCACTGTTGGTGGGTGAACGATTCAATCACCTTTTGCGGTGGCTTCCATCCGGGTCCTACCGAAGATGCGGATGTCAAGGTGATCGACATCCATACGGGGATAACACGGATCATCGGACGCGGAAACTGGTGGCCCGAGGCGGTTCCCGCTCAGCTGGCCAGAAGCAACTGGTGGCATTCCTGTGGGTACGAAGGGGGCCAGTGGGTAGCGGCAGATAACTGGTATGGAGACATTGCTGTCTTCGATGCACGAACCACACGGACCACGATACTTACAAAAGGACACCGGACCTACGGGGGTGGAACTCATCCGGAGGTTGGCTGGGACCGCAAGGGGAAAGAGGTCATCTTCGCATCCCATATGCAGGGGAATGTGGATGTCGCGGTCGCGGAGGTGCCAGACTCACTGCCAGTACCAGGGGAGCAACCATGACACTTTATGAACAATGGATGGACCAGGCTGATTATGACCTGGAGACTGCCAGGGCGATGCTTAGTTCTGAACGGTATCTCTACGTCCTGTTCTGCTGTCAACAGGCCTTGGAGAAAGCCCTCAAGGCGGTTATCTCAATGAAAGGGCCAGATAAATTTCCACCCAAGATCCACCAGTTGCCCAGACTCGCGGAAATGGCGGGTCTACCGTTTTCAGAGAACCAAATGGATTTTATGGGAGAGGCCACTACCTTTTATATTCAAACGCGGTATCCTGATCAAATACGGAAGTTGTCATTGTCAGTAACACGGCAAGAAGCTCAAGAAGTGCTCAAAGAAACGGTAACATTGCTAAAATGGATACAATCAACCCCACAGTAATCTCACGTGCTGAAAACGCCCTCCGGATACTATCCAGGGAAGCAATGATCGAAGGCGCATACCTCTTCGGGTCTCAAGTGAATGGAAAGACCCATGAGTGGAGTGATATTGATGTCGCGGCATTTGTTCACAACGCCGAATCCTGGGGGATCATCGCCCGAGCAAAAAAAATGGCTCGCGTTCAGAAAGAGGCTGGCGATGACATCGAACTCCATTTTTTCCCCGCGGATCAGTTCGCGCATCCCGAACCTTCCTCCTTCGCTGAATACATTCAGAAGACCGGTGTGAAGCTGGAGATCCCAACCATGGTGGAGCTGCCCAGGGAGTAACCGCTTCCCCAATTTTCCTGCCACTTGGGACTGCCATCCCGCTTTTTCTTCTGTTAAGGTATATGTTCAGTATCGATGCGAGATTTCCGTAGGGGGGCCCCCAGGCCCAAATCACCCTAGTGGTTTTTTATGGCCGGAGTGAGAACGATTCTCTCTGGTTTTTTTGGCAGAGGTCAGGTTTCATGGGCGATTATCGAGTCAGTGTAGTCGGTGTTACCGGCGCTGTAGGACAGGTCATGCTCGAGTGTCTCGAGCAGCGGAAATTCCCAGTGGGGGAGTTGATTCCCCTCGCCTCCAGCCGTTCAGCGGGCAAACAAGTCTCCTTCAGCGGTAAAGATATCACTATCCGCGAGCTGGCCTCCCACGAGTTTTCCAAAGGTGAGATTGTGCTCTCTTCGGCGGGAGCCTCGGTCACCCGGACTTTCCGCGAAAGGGCAATTCAATCCGGTGCGGTGATTGTCGACAACACCTCCGCCTTCCGGATGGAAAACGGGGTTCCCCTGGTGGTTCCGGAGGTCAACGCGAGGGAAATCGCCAACCATCCAGGTATCATCGCCAATCCGAACTGCTGTGCGGCAATCCTGACCGTCGCCATCTGGCCGCTCTACCAGCTGAGTCGGATTCGCCGCATGGTGGTTTCCACCTATCAATCCGCCAGTGGTGCGGGAGCGGCAGCCATGGCCGAACTCGAGATTCAGACGCGCGAGATTCTCGAGGGACTTCCACTCACCAGGAAGGCGCTTCCTCACCAGCTAGCCTTCAATGTCTACTCCCACAATGCCGCCATTGAAAGCAATGGATACAATGGCGAGGAAAACAAAGTGGTGGCGGAGACCAAAAAGATCTTCGGCGACCCGGAACTACGCATCACGGCCACCTGTGTCCGTGTTCCAGTCATGCGTGCCCACAGCGAGTCGGTCAACCTGGAATTTGAACGCCCGGTTTCTGTCGAGGAGGCGCGGGAAGCGATCCGAAAAGCCCCTGGTGTGACCCTGGTGGATGACCGTGAGAAAAATTATTTCCCCATGCCGGTGGATGCCAGCGGGAAGGATGATGTTCTGGCCGGACGTATCCGTACGGATGTTTCCCAACCTGATGGACGCGGCCTGGAACTGTTTATCAGCGGAGATCAGCTTCGCAAGGGCGCGGCGCTGAATGCTGTCCAGATCGCCGAATACCTCATTGCGAGCAACGGAATGCACTGAACGGAGGAAGTCGCATGAACAAGCAAATCGAAGAGATTGTCCGTCGTGCCAAGGAGAAAGCCCGTCAAGAGACTGATGCAGAACCGGAACCAGGTCTCATCAGTCCCATCCAATGGCCTGTCACTTGCGAAGTCAAACAGGGTCTGGAAGGGGCAATTACAGGACAAACCGAGATTGGTTACGTCAATGGTCCCAAAGGCTGGTTGATTTACAGGGGACTGGATGTGTTCGATCTCTCGGAGTTTTCCAACTTCGAGGAAACGGCCTACCTCCTGCTCTTGGGGAAACTTCCCAACAAAGCCGAGTTCGAAGAGTTCAACGCCAAGATCAAGGCTTACAAAGAGCTTCCGGATGAGGCCTATGCCCTCCTTGAGAAACTGCCAATCAAGCAGGCTCACCCCATGTCTTCTCTGCGAACCATGGTGTCGGCGATGGGGATGATGGATCCCACCGCCGATGTCACCACGGTCCGTGCGGAAACCGAGGTGGCCATCAAGCTCACCGCTCAGATGGTTACCCTGACCGGAGCGATCGCCCGCATACGCAAAGGTGAGAAACCGCTTCATCCTGACAAGGATCTCCCCCTGGCCACCGATCTGCTCCGGATGATGACCGGCAAGATGCCCAGCGAAGAAGATGCCCGGGTGATGGACATCTGCCTGATCCTTCATGCTGATCACGGTATGAATGCTTCGACTTTCGCGGCCATGGTGGTCAACTCCTCGCTCTCTGACATGTACAGCTCGGTGGTTGCCGGTATCGGCAGTCTCAAAGGGCCGCTGCATGGCGGTGCCAACGAAGCCGTATTGGCTGACCTGGAGGAGATTGGCTCGGTCGATAACGTGCAAGCCTGGTACAGCTTGAGCAAAGTCGGAAAACGCCGTGTGATGGGCTTCGGCCACCGTGTTTACAAAGCCTATGATCCACGTGCCCGTGTCCTTCATCCGTTGGCGGACTTGCTTTCGCAACGTCACCCCGAAGTACGCCGTCTGTACGAGGTTGCAGAGGAGCTCGAAAAGTGGGTGGTGGGCGATCTTGGCAAGGAGAAAGGCATTTTCCCGAATGTCGATTTCTACTCCGGTATCGTGTATGCGGCCATGGGAATTGAAAAAGCAATGTTCACACCCATCTTCGCGGTCAGCCGCATGGCTGGCTGGGGTGCCCGTTCGGCTGAGTATCTGAAGAATAACCGGATCTTCCGGCCACGTGCCGTTTACCTGGGGCCGTTGCACGTTGACTATGTCCCCATCGCCGAGCGCGAGTGAGGCCCGGACAGGGTTCGTCAGTCTTACCGGTGCGGGACCTGGCGATCCCAAATTGATCACCCTGCGGGGGCTGGAACGTTTACGAGGGTGTGATGTTGTCGTCTATGACCGATTGATCCCGATGGAGCTGCTGGGGGAGGTTCCCGCCAGCTCCATACGGATCGATGTGGGCAAAATCCCCGGTCACACCAAGGTTCCCCAGGAGGAAATCAATAGGATACTCATAGATCACGCCTCCCGTGGGTTGCGAGTGGTGCGCCTGAAGGGAGGTGATCCGGTCATCTTCGGACGTGTCGGCGAAGAAGCCTCAGCACTCGCCGAGGCGGGGATCCCATTTGAGATCATCCCAGGAGTTACTGCCGCCTCAGGCGCCGCAGCCGCCGCTGGAATCCCTTTGACCCATCGTGGCAGTGCCTCCGCGGTTACCCTGGCGACTGTTCACGAGGACCCCTCCAAAGAGGACTCCCTCCTTGATTGGGCCGCCTTGGCCCGCAGTGGTACCCTGGCTTTTTACATGGCAGGAGGACGCACTCGCGAGGTAGGCTCCAGATTGATCCATTCCGGAATGGATCCCAACACTCCCATCGTGATGGTCCACAATGCCACTTTACCGGATGCACACATCCTGGGGGGAACCCTGGCTTCCCTTGCCGGGGGGGATCTTCAACCCGACCGGGGAGTCCCTTTCGTGCTGGTAGTTGGAGAGGTGGCAGGTCTTGCCCCCCCCATCGAGCGGCTCTCTCCTCTGGCTGGGATTTCAGTGGTCCTTACCCATGGTCTCTCCGATGAACCCGACCCACTTATGGAACGGTTGTCTCTTTCCGGAGCGGAGGTTCTGGCCTGTCCATGTATCGAGATCATTCCTCCCGATGATCTCTCACCACTGGAGGAAAGGCTCCGTCATCTGAAGAATTACGACTGGATCCTGTTTACCAGCAGGAATGCGGTGGATGCGGTGGTTTCGATTCTCACACGCAAACGCTGGGATGCCCGCCAGTTTGGTGACTGCCGGATCGCCGCGGTCGGAGCAGCCACAGCTCGAAAGCTGGAAAAGAACCGTCTGTATGCGGATCTGATCCCCCCGGAGTCCATGGGCAGGGCCCTGGCTCAATCGCTCCTGGATCGAGGAGAGGTGGCAGGAAAACGGTTTCTTTTCCCCGCATCCGAGATTGCCCGTGAGGAACTTCCCTCACTCCTCCAGGAGGCTGGCGGTTCTGTGGACCGAATCACTGCTTATCGCACCGTAACTTACCGGGAGGAGTGGCCTTGTAACGGACGATTAAAAAGAATAACCCAATCGGCGATTTGTTTCTCAAGCCCCTCGGCAGCGAGGGGGTTCCTTGAGAAGCTGGGGGATGCGGAGTTCCGGAGAGTGACTGGTCAAGCAGTTTCTTTCAGCATTGGAAAAACCACCACCGCCGCACTGAAGGACTTGGGAATTGAGAGGATACAACAGGCTGAGATGCCCTCCATGGAAAACCTATTCGAAGCGATCCGGGATTATTTCAGCGGCTCTTGATCAAGCAGGACTTGCCTCTCACTTACCACCCCCTCACAATAGATGGCAAATCTGCCCGTATCATTCGTCTTCAGGGTAGGAACGATCATGATTACCCAATGGAGCAGGTCTTTCTTTTGCGTCCTCCTGGTTCTGTTACCCGCAGTCTCTCCAGTAAGCGGGGCAAACAAAGCCCTGATTGTAGGGATCGACCAGTACCAGAACGAACGGATCCCCTCGCTCAACTGTTGTGTGAAAGATGCCGAGGCTTACCTGGAGATCCTTCGCGGCAGATATGGTTTCTCAACAGAAGACCTGGTTTTACTCACCAATCAAAATGCCACAAAGGAGCGCATACTCGCAGCGCTTCGTGATCTCGTGAATGGGGCTGTTCAAGGTGACAGCCGTGTTTTTGTATTTGCCGGGCATGGGACACGGGTTCCCGACAAGAATGGGGATGAGGGGAAGGATGATGGATATGATGAAGCCCTGGTACCCGTGGATGCCCGTTCCTCCTCCAGCCTGATCATCGATGATGAGATCCATGAACTGCTCTCCACAGCCCAGGCGGCCCAATGGACCTTTATCCTAGACTGCTGTCACTCAGGCACAGCCACACGTAACCTGACATTCGATCCCGGCTTGCGGGTTCGTTATGTGTCCTACAACACCATCGTGGGAACCGATTCCACCTCCACCAAGGGATTGGGTGGCGATGAGGATTCCGATTCCACTGGAGCTTCAGGGTTCATCGATCCCTTTTCAGCCACGCGGGATGTCACTAACACGGGGATATCGCTTTCGGTCTTTGCGGCCTGCCAACCAGACCAGAAGGCCATGGAGGATAACAGTTCCGGCCATGGCAAGTTTACCTTGCACCTGCTCAAAGGATTTGAGTCTGGACAGATCATCGCGGGGAAATCCCTTTACGCGGATGTCGCCCAGTATGCTCAGGTGTCTTTCGAGGGGGTTGAGAGTGGAGCGGCTCTCAAACAGAACCCGCTCGTTGAAGTTCCAGCTAACATGAAGAATCTGGCCTTTATCGGCCCTTCCCGAAGCCAGGGAACCAGCGGAATAACCAGTTTCCCAGCCTCTCCCACCCCAGACAATCCACCGGAGGCGATGGGAACTCCTTCGTTTAAGGTCCAGGTGGGAATGGAGAATGGACAAACCCTCAAGGAGGGAGACACCCTGGATCTGTGGGTGCAATCGGAACGGGGTGGATACCTGACCCTGCTCAGTTGGTGGTCCGATGGTACTGTCACGCAGATCTATCCCAATGAATTTCATGAGGACAACCGCATCGATGCAGGAGAAAGGCTGAGGATTCCGGGGGAAGGGGAATTTCTCCTGAGGATATCTCCTCCTTTCGGACAAGAGCGTATCGAAGCCATCGTGACTGATAAACCCTGGAAGCCCGAAGGTTTTGAAAAAGTGGAATATCAGAATGCAGTCAAAAGCCTGGATTCTCACTCCGCCAAGGGGATCTCTGTTGAGTCCAAAAAGGCTGGTGGTAGTGGCGGCATTGGCCGTGGAGAACTTAAATTCCAGACCAAGTCCAAATCATGATGACTTGGGTTTTACACAGAGGAGGTTTTGCCATGAGACAGTTCCTTTTCACCTCCATCCTTGCTCTTCTCTTCGTGTCTCCACTCCGGGCTCAGCAGGCGCTTGATGAGTTCTTTGGAGATACGCCGAAACCTCCCGCCTCCACCTCTGCTCCCGCTTCATCCTCCGTTCCACCACGCGCCCCGGGGATACCATCCGCCTGGACCGTGATGGTCTACATCGCCGCTGACAACAACCTCGATCCACAGGCCATTGCCGATATCCAGGAGATGGAATTGGTGGGATCAACCGATCAGGTTCAGATCACGGTCTTTCTGGACCGTGGTGCTGGCTGGAAAACCACCCGTCGAGCCATCATCCAGCGTGCACCTGAAGAGGATGTCCAGTCCATGAATCCGAATCTCCCCACCTGCGAGGACCTGGGAGAGGTTGATTCTGGAAATGTAAACGCCTTGCGGGATTTCATCCTCTGGTCTCAGAGGAATTGTCCCAGCCAACGTACCGCGCTGATCCTCTGGAATCATGGAGGCGGGTGGCGCTCACTCGATTGCCTCGAAGTGGAACCCATGTCTTCATCACGCTCTATGACAAGAAGCCCCATCCAGTCCAGGGAAATCTGTTCCGATGACACCAGCAACTCGGTGATCTACATGAAAGATGTCCGTCAATGCCTGGAGGGCATTGGGAAACCCTATGACCTGATCTGTTTCGATGCCTGCCTGATGGGAATGCTTGAGGTTGCCTACGAGATGAAAGACCTGACTCCTTATGTGGTGGCTTCCGAGCAGGTCATCCCGGGTCAGGGTTTTCACTATACCCCCTTCCTCCAGGCACTGGCTCAGAATCCCGGTATGGATGGACGTGCCCTTGGGATAGAGGTGGTGGATTCCTATGGACGTTCTTACACCACCGCGAAAGATGTGACTCTCTCCCTGGTGGACACTCAGCGCATTCCTGCACTGGTTCAGAACCTCAACGAATTTGTAGGGCAGTGCGGAATCACACGAGGCTCTTCTCCTTCGGAATCCCGTTCCAGTAAAGCCCCGGGTGATCCGATGGGACGGGCCTTCGGTACAGCGCGTCAGGATGCCAGTCCTCCGATGGGGGAGGCCAGTGACCCGACTGCTTTTTATGACCTTGGATCGTTCCTTGGGAATGTCGCTCGATCCGAGACAGCCTCTCCCGGCCTGCGTCAGGCGGCACAGGCGGCTGGCCAGGCCTATCAGCAAGCCATCCTGCGCAATTTTACCACCCTGGGACGCAGCCGGACTGGACTTGCCATCTATTTCCCCGAAAACACCAGTGCAAGCGAATTTCAGAACTATACCGCCAACAACATCCTGTTTGCACGTGATTCTCTGTGGCCAGCCTTTCTGCAAGCCTACACCGGAGGGGGATTCACCGCACCTCCAGGGCCTCCTGTCCCTCCCGGACCTGTCCCACCTGTTGTGCCCCAACCACCTGTTCCCCCGCCTCCCGTATCCACCGGCCCGAAAGCCCTTGTGGTGGGAATCTCCAACTATATGGCCCTGCCCGCCCTGCGTTGGCCCGCCAACGATGCGGTTGCTTACAGGCAACTGCTCGCCTCACATGGGTATTCCCCGGCTTCGATCCTGGTCCTTCAGAATGAACAGGCCACACGTGAGGCGATCCGTAGTGCCCTGATCGCAATGGCCACCAGTGCTCTTCCCGGTGAAGTCCTTTTCTTCGCTTTTGGTGGCCATGGTGCTCAGGTGACCGACCTCGACCGGGATGAATATGACCGGAAAGATGAGGCTCTCTGTCCCTTCGATGCCCGTCTGGATAATCCCGGCACTCTCCTGCTCGATGACGACCTGCGTGCGGTTATGGACCTCAACCGTGGTGCCTTCTGGGTACTCTTCCTGGGTTCCTCCCACTCAGGTGAGGGATCACGCAACCTGGACCTGGATTTCAGCAGCCTGCCCGATGAGGCTACCCCGGAGGCCCGGACACGAAGCGGGGAGCTGGACTCGTTCTTTGGTGAAAATCCCGCTCAGGAACAGAAGCAAGGTCAGTCCACCACTCCCCCAGGCGTGGAATTGGCAGCAGGTCCAGAAACCATCGAGAGCATTTCGGGAGAAACCCGTGGCGGTGGATTCTTCGATCTCGAGGGAGGCCCCGGCGGAAGCAAGGATCTGAACTGGAGAGTGGCGGTCTTTTCAGCCTGCAAATCGTTTCAGATCGCCTGGGGAGAGGAACGCAGTCTCTTTGTCCAACACCTGATGAATGGGTATGCGCGTGGGGCTCTTGCGCCTGGATTCTCCACCTATGCGGATGTCTCCAAGCATCTCAACCGCCGGCTTTCCCTGATGAATGTGTTCGGCCAGGTGGCCCTGGTTGCTGGAGTAGCGCCTTTCGGCGCACGGCAAGTCCGCATCAATGGGGTCCCTGTGCGTCAGGATCCCAACACCGAGGTCCCCATTCCGATGAAGAACCTTCCCTTCCTGGGAGGGATGGTGCCACGGGATCTCATCGAAGGCGCTCTCCAGGAAGAGGAACCCGCCAGCGTTCCCGATCCAATCGAGATCAGCCGTTAAGGATCATTTTTTATCGGCCAGTTGGATCTTACTGGGAAGACTCATCTCGGAGGATTCGACAAAGACGAGACTCTTGGCCCAGGCTGGATCCAGTTTGATCTCAACCAGGTTTTCATCAATGGTTGGAGCAGCCAGCACGAGGATATAAGTCCGGTTTTCCGGGCTGATGGTGGCTACCTTGTCGGAAAGATCGAGTGTCTTCAACTCCTCGGTCTTTCCAATCTCCAAAGCAACGGAGACATTCGGCAGGGTATCGATGAGTGCGCGGGAACGTTTGTATTCCTTCTCCTGATCTTTGGAGATGACACTGAGGTTAGCCAGACCCAGACCAATGGAGTAATTGGTCAATTCAAGGTTGACCTCGTGACGGTCCCCGTCTTTCTCAGGCAAAGAGAACCAGAAAACCACCTGTTTTTTTGAAGGAACCGTGATGCTGATCGTGGGAGAAAGCACCTCCGATCCGCTGCCGATCAACCCTCCCGTGGCGGTCTCGCCGGTGCCGGTGGTTCCAGCCCCCATCTTTCGTCCCGGTTTCGCGCCGGTCCCTGTTTGACCAATCGTTCCAGTGGTTCCCGTTCCAGCGCCTATCCTTCTCCCCGGTGCAGCACCACCCATCTGTCCTGCGGTTCCACCGGTTCCGATCCGTGTTCCACCCGGACGGCGCGTGGTCATTCCCGGGAAGGGGATCGGGCAGCGGGGAATCAGAATCACGGGACTCCAGATCGGCCAGGCAATTCCCGGCTGGAGCCTGGGAGGCAGGAAGAATGAGCCGATTGTGATGGTCTGAGCAATCGTTACTGCACCCCCGGGACCCACCAAGATATTGCCTGCTGCATCCACCAGCACAATCGAAACGATCACCTGTCTGGCCAATGCTCCCCTCAGGTCATACAGGACATCCCGGAGTTGGGTGTAGGGGATAAAGACATTCAGGGAGAAGAACCTGCGGATGACGATGATCGGATCTCCAATCACCTCCCGTTCCTCCCGGGCAGCTGCCAGGTTGATTTCCTCCCGGATCACCGAAGATTCGCGTTTCTTGTCTTTGGAGGTTACCTGAATTTGGGCATAGATCGTCTCTCCACCAGCAGGCTGGGGTTCTGCCTCTCCCTCCTGAAACTGGACGGTACGGCTGATCTCCCCCGCAAGGGAGATACCTTCAGCAAACTCGCCATCTTTCGAGCGTACAAAGTTATCCGGAATGATGATTGGATTGTTGATTTCGACTGTGGTCCGAGGGCCAACCGTGTAGGTCACATAATCGGAGGCCCCAACACTGTGTTCCACCTCCACCGGCACCACCTTGGTCCTGACCACCGGGACCATATCCGGACCATGGGAATCATGACCTCCCGGACTGCGTCCCCCTCCCTCCCAACCGTGATCGCTACTGGCCAGTATCCCTGACACCACCAGCAGGGAGATCGAGAAACAAAAGGCGATTTTCAGAAGCAGGTTTGGCGGATGCCCGGTCATTTTCACATTCCTTTCTGTCATAACTGCAACCAACGAGCCATCAGGCCCTGAAACCAGGGATGATCATTAAAAGTGGAATTCGAGTCCTCCCGGTCCTGATCCATGCCCCCCGCCACCATGAGCGGGAACATATTCAATGTATTGAACAGTACGGTACTCAACCACGGTGTAATAACCTGTCGCATCCGCCTGAAACACAATCTCATCCCCCGTACCAGGGCTCCCAAGCCAGTCTTCGGGAACTGTGAATTCCACCACTCCGCTCGAACCTACATTCTGGGTGGAACTGGGGGAATACTTTTTACCTCCCTTCTCGATCCGCGAGGTCATCTTCACCGTGGCGCGTGTGCATTCCCCCGCCTGAACTCCCACGGTGATCTTGTAACAGGGTTTCTTGTGGTGAGAGTCCCACACCCCTTCATCCACCTTAAGAATCTCTGTCTTGATCCAGGGGGCGGCTTGAAGATGCGGCAGGAACAAGAAAGTGGCCATGATAACCATGCTGGCGAAACGAAACCGGAAAAAACTCATTGGAGGGTTGCTCCCTTCCTGGGGATGAACGGCTGGGAACCATAAAAATGTTTTTTGACAGCTGCGATATCGTAAAGCTGGCCCTGCCCGGACTCAATAGAATTTTCAAAAACTTTCGCAAATCCTCCTCGGCTTGTCGTTACCGGAGTGGGAACCGGAAAGGATCCAAAAGGCCAAACAAGGAGGATAAGAAAATGAACAGCACAATCAAGAATCTGCTCCTGGTAGCGATGGTAGCGATGGTGGTCATGGTGAGTGGGGCAAGTGCCCAGGGTTTCTACACAGGCGGTTTTTTCAACCAGAACTCGAGCAGTTACAGCGGTGGAGCAAGCAACACCTATGCAACCCCATTCGGCACCAGTTCAAACTGGAACAGCTACTCCCACTCTCAGACATCATCCAATTGGGGTAACTATGGATATGGGGCCCCCGGTTGCATCCCTTACAGCAATGGTGGTTTTTCCAACACCCAGACCTCGACCCAAGCGGGCGGTTCGCAAAACACTTACACTCTGCCCGGTGGTTTCGGCTCCAATTGGAACAGCTACTCGAACACTCAATCCTCCAGCAACTGGGGTTCCTACGGAAATGGGATCCTCACAGGTTTCCCGGTCAGCAATGGTGGCTTCTCAAACACCCAGACTTCAACCCAATCAGGCGGTTCGCAGAACTCTTATTCCCTCCCCGGCGGCTTTGGTTCCAACTGGAGCAACTACTCCAGCACCCAGACCTCTTCGAACTGGGGCACCTTTTGATTCGGATCTTCCTAACCACCCGAACAGTCCAACCCTGCCCCCTCTCCCATTCACCGGGAGTGGGGGTTCGGCTTTTTCAGAGGGGGTGTTGGTAATGTTGGGGAGGGAGGCTCAATACACGGAACAGGGGTTATTCTCCTGGCTGCTGCTTGGGAGCCTTTCCGGAATTCCAGAAGAGTCTCGGATAGGCTGCCAGTGCCCGATGAACAGATTCAGGTCCGGCGCTCTCCAGGCGGCCGATGATCTTGGTGGCTTCCTGCATGATCGCTGCTATTTCATTCCTCGCATTCTCCAAATCCTTTTGACACTGGTCCTTTTTCAAACGGCGGTGATGGTCTTCCTTGTGAACTTTTTCGAGGAATTCCTTGTATTTTTTCCAGTCCCTCAGGGAAACCATGGCACCCATTCCGGTGGCGACCACAAACGAAAGGAACGCCGCAAAAAGAGAGTGAACGAAAATGGCCAGGGATGCACAGATCACCAGGCCCAAGCTCAGGATAAGAATCCCGGCGAGCCATGGGTTGGGAGGTGTGGGACGATGCCTTTCGACCGCATTCAGGAACTCAATCTGTCCTGTTAAATCCCTTTCCAAAGCGGTCACATTCCCCATACGAACATCAAGTTCTTTGAGCGAAACATCAACCCATTCCAGTGAGTTTGAGGTGGACTCCCCCTGTTTATCCTTGAGCTCGGGCGGGAGTTCCAGACGGGGTGTCCGGCCTTCCATGGCCCATTGGGCTTCACCACTATGAACCCGTTGTTCCATCTCCGCCAATGCGAACACAGAGCCTTCAGCAAGCACATTCAAACTTTCCACGAGCGCGGGGAGCATATTCGCGGCACTGGCAAGGACCAGTGCCTCATCAAGGCACATCTTCCCCTTGAATACATTCCCGGCCAGGTTAAGAGCCCGGCTGATTTCCTGTTGGGAATCCATTCCTCACCTTACTCCGTGTACTCGAAAAGGAGATCAAGTTTCTCTCCCTGAAAGGCATGGTAGAAGAGCGTGTCAAAACCGACTGGCTCACCCCCGATGTCGATGTATTCAATGTTAACATAGGGAAAGAAGAGTGTGTGGAGAATTTCCGGAAGCTGTTCGCGAATGCTCGCACCCGCCGGAAGGGTATCAATCAGGCTGAGGGGGATGCAAAAGAGGGTGATTCCATCACGATCACGGGAGCGGACCTTACCAAGGAATCGTTTGCTATTGAGAAGATGAACCTCCACCATCTTCCCAACCAAGGTGTCCGGAGCGGCTATCTCTCCCTCTGAACGGAGCATCTGGAAAGCCTCCTTACAGTCCTCTCCGCGGTCACATGCGGGGGGTGTAACGCGGAGGATTCGTCGTTAGCTCCGAATATCGGGCGCGATCAACTCGTAGTTCCCATCCTTACGGCGGCTGAGTACATTCAGACGTGTGCTCTCGGAGTTGATGAAAACCAGCACATCCTGGTCACTCAAGTCCATCTGCATGGCAGCCTCATCCACTGACATTGGTTTGATGGCGTAGTTACGGCTACGGATGACACGTGGATGGGTCTCCCCATGGGCAAGGTCCTCTCCACTGAGCACATCCACCTGAATACCCAGTTTGGCGGGAGGGGCTTCACCCTTGCGGACACGGTGATCGCGGATCTTTTCTTTGTGTTTCAGGATCTGGGTCTGGATCCGTGAGATGGCCACATCGATGGATTTGTAAAGGTCTTCAGTGGTGGATTCACCATGAAGATGATAACCATCGGCCCCGATGTTGATCTCGGCGCGGTGTGCCCATTTTTCAACCGAAAGGATCGCCTGTACCTCCAGAATCCCGTCGGAAAACTTGGTGAGCTTTTCGATCCCCTTACGCACATGATCTTCAAGTGCGGGCGTGATCTCGACATGCCGTCCTGAAAGAGTAACCTGCAAAGTTTGGGACCTCATTTCCCTCAATGATAACCTCGATTCGAGTTTCCGACGTGCCCCCTTGCTTGTCAAGAGAACGGGGGGGGCCTTGTGCCATCTCATCCGGATTCCCATAATTCACTAGACACGATCTGAAGGAATCCTGCATGACTTATTCCAGAACAGTCGTTGCAGTCATCTTATTGACCTGCACTCTCGCCTTTGCACTCCAAGGAACACGAGGAATCTGGGAACCCGATGAGGGTTATTATCTCAACGTGGCCCGGGCAATGGTTTCCACCGGGGATTGGCTGGTTCCACAGTACAATCTTCGTCCTTTTCTCGAAAAACCTCCCATTGTCTACTGGGGAAGTGTGATAGGAATCGAGTTATTCGGTGTCAATGAATGGGGTGCCAGAATCGCACATGCTGTCTGGTATGCCCTGACCGCGCTGGTTGTGGGATTTCTGGGAGCTTCCCTCTGGGATTCACGCACGGGGCTTCTGGCAGGTTTCTTTTATGCAGCCTGCGGGATCACCATGGTGGCGGGAAATATCGTTACCCCCGATACTCCGTTTACCTTCTGGATCACGCTTTCGATGTTCTTCTTCTGGAAGTCAATTCAACAGGACACAAGAGAGAATGATGCCTTCCGGGAAGTAGACATGAAGGGGCAGCCTTCTCCCCAGCAAACCTTTTGGACCTCCCTGGATTACAACCGTCTTTTGCTGGGATTGAGTCTTGGGGTGGCGATCCTATCGAAAGGACCCGCTACATTTGTATTCATTGCCGCGATGGCGGTTTTCCTTCTCTGGACCCGGCGATTTCCCCGATATTTGCTACGGATCGATACTCTCATAATGATCACTTTGATACTGATCATTGGTGGAAGCTGGTACCTGGCAGTTGTCAGATCTATTCCTGGAGCCCTGAGGTACATGATCGACAATCAGATCATTGGGCGGCTTTTTACCGATAAATATGATCGCAATCCAGCCTTTTATGCGTTCCTTTATGTCTATGTTCCGATTCTCATGCTTGGCACTCTTCCCTGGTCCATCTCGTGGTATCCGGTTCTTGCCCGGAAGTGGCGTAGTATCGGTCATTGGCGGGATTGGCTCATGGGCCAGGCTGAAGATCGAACCCGGTTCCTGATCAGCTGGATCCTGATTCCTTTCGTCATTTTCTCGCTTGCCAGCTCGCGCCTTCCGCTTTATGTCTTACCGTTATTTGCTCCCCTGTCACTGGTGACCGCACGCTGCTGGATAGTCTGGCGTCCAGAGTGGTTCGAGTTCCCTCTCCGGCCACGAATATGGGGCACCGCTTTAGCCTGGTGTGCCTTCTTGCTTGTGGTCAAAGGAGGGCTCGCTCACTGGCCAACAGACCGGGATACACGTGCCTTTTGGGAGGGAGTCCGGAAACAGCTTCCCCATGGACGTTATGAACTGGTGGTGGTCAATGAACGCCGGCATGGACTGAGCTTCTACAGCGATGGAAATGTGGAATGGGTAACCACTCGTGATAATCCCTATCCAACTTTTGTTTTGCCTGAACCGATCGAAGAGGAAATTCACGAACTCAGTACCAGTGCGGAGTACCATGTCTTCCTTTTGCGGAAAAAAGAATACAAATCGGTCCTGGAAATGATCCAGGCTCATGGAGCTTCGTTTCAGGAAGTCCCGGGTCCGGGCGATCATCACATTCTCATTTGTGACCCCGCTCAAGATAACGACCAGGTCGTTCGTCTGGCCGCGATGGGAGATACCCGTTCGGGCGACAGTTTACAGACCCAGCTTGGATCGGCTCTTTACCATATCGATGAAGAAAGACCTTTGGATGGAATCATCCTCCTTGGAGACAACATTTCCTTTGATGGAAATCCTAACCGTTTCGAGGAGGTTTTTCTGCAGCCGTATAATGCCCTCCTGAAAAATGGTGTCCGTTTTTATGCTGTTTTGGGAAACCACGACATTACGGGCGGTTTCGCGGGCTTTCAGATGTTCCACCCCTTGTTCAACATGGATGGGAAAAGGTACTACACAGTCGTATTCAAGGAGAAACTGGTCCAAGTCTTTTTTCTGGATTCAAACACGCTTGCGGGAGATAAGGGGCAGGTGACATGGTTCCGGCGCGAACTGGGTAAAAGTCAGTCTCCCTGGAAAGTTGTGGCGATGCACCATCCCATTTATGGGAAGACTGTGAAATATCCGGAACCTGATCAGGAATTGAAGAAGGTATTGGAACCGCTTTTCATCGAGGGAGGGGTGGATGTCGTTCTCTGTGGTCACAATCACCTCTACCAGCGTTTCCGTCCCCAAAATGGAGTTCACCATTTCACGGCCGGTTCGGGGGGGATGCTGGATGAGGGTGAAATCCTGCGGGATGACCCGGATCTGCTGATGGGTGAAGACACCAAAAATATCGCTCTCATCCTCCAGTTCTCACCCGACAGATGCGAGTTTCAAGCCGTTGATTCAATGGAAACCATTGTGGATAGCGGAACCATTCCTGGAGACTCGACTCAGGCAAACGCTTCCACCCTTTCCGGCCAAGTGGGAAAGATTCAATGAAACCACAGTCCGGAGATCCATTCGTGATAAACGGAATGGTAACCTGGAAGGACTGTTTCAAGTCGCAGGTGCGATCATGCCATGTCTTTCTGCAGATCTACCGGGAGTTGATGTCCGATTCACGGACCCCCCGGATTTCCAGGGTTCTTCTTGGAATCGCGGTAAGTTATGCCCTTTCCCCGGTTGTCCTGATTCCCGATTTCATCCCTGTCATCGGTCATCTGGACGACTTGATTATCATCCCAGCATTGTTATTGATTGCATTTTGGTTCATACCTTCATCCCTGAAAGATGAATTCCGGCTGAAAACGGCCAATGAGCCTGATTCCCGAGCAGGAGGTAACCATGGGGCTGAAATGGAGTGATATTGAAGACATCGCCATCGCCTTGCGTGAGGCCCACCCGGAGATAGATCCGATGACAATCCGCTTTACAGACCTGCGCGATTGGATATCTGAATTACCGGAATGGGAAGATGATATCCACCGTTCGAATGAGGCCAAACTGGAAGCCATTCAGATGGCATGGATTGAGGAATCCACATCTGACGAGTAAATTCCTGCAAACCTGTACTTGACCACGAACCGGCATAATGGCATCATACCCCCGCTTGGAAATCGATCAGCTTCGTTTTCTAAAAGGGCCACTTTTTTTCAGTGCTGTGCAACGATGGAGAAAGTTCCTTCTTTTCCAGGCAGAAGCAGAAGAACATCCTGAGTGTCACGCGCAACTATGATAAGGGGGGTGACCTGGGCGTCAACTTGCCCTGGTGTCAGACAGCTCACCTGTGTATCTCTCATCCTAGATTCTGTTTGATAGCGTCCGGGCGCCCCCTCCAACAAGTTTGATTCGGATTGAAAATCCCGCTCGTTACACAATCGAATATCCCCATCGATACCGACCGGCTTCTATCGGTAAAAAGGATTGTCTCGATCATTCACCAGGCCTGTGGGGGACTTTTGTGTCCGGATGATGTCACCACGTGTGACCAATCCATTGGTGGGATTGTACATGATATTGGGATCCCACTCCCGGTCGGGTCCAACGCATTGCAGCCTCCAGTCACCTGTCCAGGTGATTGCTTTGGGGTGTCCGTAACGATTCACCAGGATTGAGAATTGAGCGGATTTGGCGATCAACTCCGGGATATTCTCATAGCCATAACGGCGCCAGATCTCATCGGGAAAGTTTTCCGACCTGGCATAATTTCCCCCAAATGGACAGCGAATATCCGCATTGCGAAGGTAGACGATGGGAGTACTCAACGAATCCGGGATATACCACCACTTGAGATCCGATCCGGCCAGGGGAGCAACTCCACCGGGGAAACCCGGAACGATCATGGTGGGATATTTCCGGTTGTCTGTCTGGTACTCCTCCAAAGCAGTGGCAATGCTGCGCATGTCGGAACTGACTCTTGCGATTTTTGAACGGGTCTGGGCGGCCAGGAAGTTGGGGAGAGCGATTCCAACCAGAATTAAAATAATGGCAATGGCGACTAAAAGTTCCACAAGAGTAAATGCATGAATAGGGGGATGCTGGCACCTGATGTTGGGCGGAGGTGTCATTAAATAAAACTCCCATCCATTGAGTGTGAGAGAAGAGTTCTTCTGATAGCCCCGATGGTATTTCAGTTTACCTTTTTTCTGACAGATTGACCATCCCTGACCAGAAAATCCTGAAGAGTCTCCTGATTCCCATCACGCCGTTGGTTGGAAATTCATGAACTGGTTCAATCCCGCGAACCGGAACACCTTGAGTAAATCTGGCGAAACATCTTTTACTTTGAGACGGACCCCATTTCGTTGACATTCCATCTCACAGGAGAGCAGAAAACTGAGCAGGTCGCTGGTAACACCTTTCACTCCAAGGAGGTCGAGGACGACCTCGGAAACTCCATTGCTCAGGTGTGTTCGCAACTCCTGCTTGGCATCGACCAGACGCTCAGACCCTGTGAATGGATCACAGGGGTAGAGATTGACCACAGGTGTCGAGGGGGCAGCTGAGTTGAGTTCAGAGCGTTCCATTCGCTCAGCCTCCTTTCAGCGGCTGTCA